>NZ_JBYSZA010000028.1:0-80806 GCF_058786735.1 Pseudomonas sp. FW305-7 | reverse complement strand
CGCGAAGGCCAGGCCGACGACAAGACCAGCTGCTGGCTGCGCGTCTCCAGCGCCTGGGCCGGCGCCCAGTACGGCGGCATCGCCATCCCGCGCATCGGCATGGAAGTGCTCGTCACCTTCCTTGAAGGCGACCCCGACCAACCGCTGATCAGCGGCTGCCTGTACCACAAGGAAAACACCGTTCCCTACGAACTGCCGGCGAACAAGACGCGCAGCACCTTCAAAACCCTGAGCTCCATGGGCGGCAGCGGTTACAACGAACTGCGCATCGAAGACAAGAAAGGTCAGGAACAGATCTTCCTGCATGCCCAGCGTGATTGGGATGAAAACATCGAGCACGACCAGAAGATTAGGGTCGGCAATGAGCGTCACGACACGGTCGAGAAGAACAGCTACACGGAATTCAAGGCCGAAGAACACCACACGGTTTTTGAGGACCGCAAGGTTGAAGCGCAGGCCAATGATCACCTGACGGTTGGAGTGAATCAGCACATCAAGATTGGCACTGGGCAGTTCATTGATGCCGGGCAGGAAATCCATCTTGATAGCGGCATCAAAGTCGTGCTGGAAGCGGGAGCTGAGCTGACGCTGATCGGAGGGGGCAGCTTTATCAAGATCGACGCCGCTGGCGTTACCATGAGCGGCCCGGTGATCAACATCAACTCCGGCGGCAGCCCCGGAAGCGGTACTGGCGCTGCTGCGGTACTTCCTGTACCGCCCAAGCCGGCCGATACCGCACCGGTCGGGCAAACGCTGGGCAACGCACCGGTCAACACGGCCGCACCAAGAAAAACCAGCGAGAAAGGCAAAGAGGCGCTCATCGTAGACGTGTGGGGAGACCCGGATTTGGGTAGTCAATTGCAATTGTTGGGGCCAGAGGACAAGGCATGAGTGAGTTCAAGGACAAGTCCATTACCGAAGGGACGCGCAAGAAGACTGACTACGAAAATGCGCAAAAATCGAGGTTGGCGCTTAACGTAGAACGCACCGATGGCGGCAAGCTGCAGATTCCGATCATGGTCGATGCTAGGACCACTGAAGAAGAAGAGAAGTATCAGCACAACACCTTGCTTGCAGTCACACCGCTGGCGCGGCTGCCTGGGCATGACAAACTGACTGAAACGCTGAAGGGCGCACTCCCCCGCCCCGGCCGTATCTATGTGTTCCTAAAAAACAAACTGTGGCGAGAACTGGAAACCGACGGCAAAGGTCAGTTGTTCGAAGTTGATGTAGCCCACTGGCGCAAGATTGCCGAGAAAAAAGGTGATGCAGACAAGCGCGACCCAGTGTGCGTTAAACAGTTCTTGATACTGGTTCCGATGTTTCTACAGGGTAGATTCGTTGGCGATCAACTGAGCATGGCTTACAGTGAGCTGCCTTGGACGTGGGAGTACATCGAATGGCTCGAAAAGGATGCGGGGCGGATCAAGGCTCGCAGTCAAAATATGGCACCTGCCTGGGCGGCGACTGCAGGTGAGACGCAGCATTGGAAGGCTTCTTTGATTTACCCGGCGACACCAATAAAGGGTATTACCAAAGGACTCCGAGCGCGAGAACTGCACGTAGAAACCTTGCTGGAAGATCCAAGTCTATTCACTCCCGATTTGACGACTCTGCCAGCTACTACACTCATCAAACAACTGGAAAAGTACCAACAAGAGCTCGCGGGGCATCTGAACACTACCCCGCCCTCGCCTCCCGATGCTTTACCCGCAAGTACCGATGTGCTCAGCGAGTATAAACTCCGTGACTACCCGCATTTGGTGGGGTTCATCGTCGACGATCCATTGTTTACATTCCGTCATGCTGTCGCTCAGTGCAGATTGGCAGTCGAACTGCTTCAAACTCTCAACGCACTTGTTCCATATCAACCTTTTGGTCACTACGCCGAACTCCTCTATCAAGAAGTGCTGTCACCTGCAGGCAGTTTGAAAGACTTGCTACCGCACGTCGATGAGGATGGATTAAAAAAGACCACCCTCCATGCTGAGCGTGAAAAAGCTCGAGAAGTTATCTATATCCAGCAAGAACGCATGCTTGACTTAGTTAACAAAAGCTTGCCTTCAATCTGGAATGACTACACCTACAGTAAGGATGAACGGCTGTTAGAGCCCTACGCTCTATTGGTTGAACTGTTGGAAATACTAGGTTGCTCGGCAAAAAAATCTGATCCCCGGTGTATTGAGCCAGAGGACAGCAAAGTCAGTGCGGCGGTGTTAAAGCTGAGTAGAGACTTGGCTGCCGCAACTAACGCTCTGACCAAAGATTTGCTGCCGACGACTAACGGTGAATTACCAGCGACAGCGAGCAAACTTGCTGCATTCAAGAGTACTGAAAAAGAAGCGAATCCGGAAAACCTTGGGCTAAGTTCTCTATCATTGTTCAGCAATTTATACATCGGACAGAACGTAGCGCTCGCAGTAGATGAAGTAGCCGCGCATATTGCCCACGCCACCGCTGCCATAGCAAAAAAAGTAGCTGAGAGCGAAAATATTACTCAAGTTGAAATGGTCAGAGTATTCGGACCAAGCTTTACGTTCGCCAACAAACTTTCCAGTAAAGCAAAAAATCTGAGGTTGATCACTCAAGGTGAAGCCTTGGGTCAGAACCTGGTTGTATTGGGTATACATGGCGCCGGATTGAGTTTCGGAGTCACGCCGGACGAACGAACTACTCTCACGCGTAAAAACTTCCTTGTGGCGAATTTTGAAGGAAGAAACGGACAAATCGTTGGCACGACAAGCGGCAAAGTAGCGGAACGCCTGTCCTTCGCTAAAAAAGAGCTTGGATATGTAATGGTGGTGGCAGGTTCTGCAGATGATCCGATTGTTCAAGAATATATGCGTTGGCGCATGGCGATGCCTGCTATGGCATCGGCAGAGAAACTGAAAAAAAATATCGCTCTTCCTGGGATAGCAACGGCATTTGCGGCATTTAGTTTATATGCTAATACGGTGGGTGCTAAATCGATCTATGACAATGGCGAGCGCGCTAGATTTGGCGTTGGCGTGCTAGCTGCGTCAGCTGACCTCGGATTGGCAGCAAACAATGTGGCATTAAAGATTTTAGAAAACTCAAAGGCGAATAAATCACCTTGGCTTGCGTTCTGGGAGGATGGCCGTTTTGATACAAAAAACTTAAGCAAACGTCTAGCACAAAACCTCCTTAAAAGGACAGGAGATACATGGCTAAATTGGACACGTGTAGGCTCAGTCGTGGCCATTGCTGCAACCACAGTGCTGTTCATATGGGATGCAGGCCGTTCTTTCCAGCAAGGAGAGAATAAAGTAGCGATGGCCTACAGTATAGCCGCGCTGGGGTCTGGAATGTGGGCTTTTTATTCAATAGGATTGTTAGCCAGCCCGTGGATATTAACTGCAGGTGTTATTTTATTCGTCACTGGCTTGATCGGCAGCGTATTACTAACCAATAGCCCACTGGAGCAAGTTGTTAAACAAGGTCCATTTGGCGACAGCAAGGGGCTGACACACTTGAACAACCCAGTAATTGCCTACCAACAATTACTAGGCTTTTTGGGAGCACCACGATTCAAAATTACGCGACTGCGTGACTGGCAAAAAGAAGCAAAGAAAGAAGAACAAGAAAAAATAACTCTTACAGCTAATGAGCTCAATGTAAAGTTAAACCCATACGACTGGATTGTTGAGCTACAGACACCTCTGCTAGGTCACTTCGAAAACGGAATAAACTTCAAAATAAGAGCTAAAGAAATAGTAAGAACACTACAAAACAATACGGGATGGAACTACCGACCACCAGTGGACATAACTCGTGAAAAACTTGGCGGCGTAGTACTAGATGATTCACGCATAATCTACATACTTGCCCATCAAAATCAAGTAATAGAGGAAAATAACATTAGACGCAACTTTACCACTTGCGAATACAGCCTGAAAGTTTACGGGCAATTTGAGCTTGGACAACCTCAATGCCTAGCAGAAGATCCATTCCCTGAATACCGTAATATTATTTTACCACAACCGAAGCCAAGCTCATGGGAGCCATACCCTGGTCCTCAGCCAACTAATAAAGATGGGGCAGACGACGTGCCTTATTGGTTGATAGAACAGAGAGATTTCTTAAAAATATGAACCCTAAAGAACTTCAAGCCAATAGATACGGAATTGCGGCGTTCAATAGTCAGGTAATTCCTAAATTACCTGCTCACAAACGGACGGAAGAATCGAAGAGTTTCGGATTACTTCGAAGCACTCTCCACTGGGGAAACTATGCAAATCTTGAGCCCTGGCAGGACGTAAGTGCACAGCTTCATCAACTCAATAACCGTGAGAAAACTAAAGATGAAAACGAAACCTACTCAAAAACCAATGAACACTGGCACTTTGACAACTCAAGTAAAATCCAAATATTGCACCCATTTTTAAAATGGAGTTGCATAGCCTTTGTACCTTGGATATTTTGGACGTTAGTTATGTCCGGGGCAATATCCCGACCTCTAGATCACATGATGAAGAACCATAGTACGTACTCCTCAATGGCGATCGCTTCAATCATTCCACTACTCGCCCTTCTAATGATGGGATTTAGCTCCTGGTTCATGTGGTCTGACGAACCAAAATACAAAAAATACCTAACCCAAATGTCGTTTGGCATCCTGACATGCACTACGGCATCAGTTATCGATTATGGCAATCCTGTGTACGGCGAAAATCTTCTGATAGGAAGTGCAGCCATGGTAGTTAGCGTAGTCATGGGACTGGTAGGATGGGACTACTTATTTGTTAAGTATCTACAATTTTTCCAGCACGATGGCAGCGAATTCAATAGGAAAACGGGAATACTCACCGTCGCTCGCCGTTTTCGTCCAGCCTTCTCTGCGCCATTTTATGAATTCGATGCATCGATGGAATTGCGACCATCTCCCCACGGCAACAGCAGTACGGCTATTTGGTTACATCACCGTTACAGTGATTTCGAGATTTTTCTTGGAGGCAAGGTCCAATCGTTAGGAATGAGTCGTGAAGAATGCTTGGCATTCTGGGATACCTTGCAGCGCTATATGGACGTAAGTCAACCATTGCCGGAATTACCACTCCTTGAACAATTCCGCCATCTAGATCCGACCACTGCGGCTCATGACAAACTCTCCAACCGACCACCACGCCGTTGGCGCGATACTAAATACAAAGTATGGGATCGCACCGAACGACCTGCCATGATGAAAAAAAACCTGAATTATCCTTGGCAAACTGAAGCCTGCATTTTGGCGGCCGAAATTGATTCCACGTTGAGTATCGAAGACTACTATCATTCTCAAGAGAAGAAAGGCATTAATTCCACCCCTAAAGCAACTGATTACGATAATATTCACCGCCCATGATTATCTATATTGCCAATATAAACAAAATGCACTCTTGTCAGGATCCAGGCAACTCGCACTGCTCCCACCTGAAAGAAGTGCAGTTCACCTACCGCAAAATCACCTGGACAGCCGAGCTTTCTAAATGACTGGTAGGGCAAACATACCTTATGCAACAGGTGCCTACCGCAGCAATAGCGATTCACCATTACCTCCTCCGAAATGGGCTGAGGATGCTAATAGGTCAGGGAACTTTGACACGCATCTAGCCTTTGGTCATTACGCTAACTTAGAACCTAAGACCGAGATAAATAATCAGTTACAAGGTGAAGAGCGAACGATATATCGGCAACAACAAAACCAAGGAAAAGAGGAAGGAACCTATTGCGACGCCAAGCGCTGGCGCTTTCAAAATTCAAGCAAGATTCCACAGATTATTCTTGCATGTAAAATGATGTGCTTTTTCTTCATATGGGTTCTTTGGGGAACGGGACTCATAGTTGAGTTCCTACCTGACACCGGACGTAAAGACTTCAATGCATTTCTGATTCTAGTGTCATCGTTTCTAGTTGCCGCGCTAATGATTAGCTCACTCGCTCTTTACATGAACGGAAAAATAGCCGTTCATTACTTGCAAATAATAGGTTTTTTTACATTATCCATATCTGCCTACTCACAGACGGGGGCGCTATGGGGTAGTGATAAGCTACATATTTACTTATGGTTCGGCACCCTTCTTTACTTTTTGGGTGCTGTTGGCTTCAATTGCCTGCTGTGGGTTTATAGCAAGTTGAGCACCCACGACGGAAGCGAGTTCAACCGCCTTGACGGTATGCTCCGTTTCAAGCGTCGCTTCCGTCGACTCTTCGTTGCCCCATTTGAAGAGTTCGATCCGGTGCTGCAACTGCTTCCAAGCGGTTATGGCTCCCACGACTACGCGTTGTGGCTGCATCATCGCTATACCGACACCAAAATTTGCTTGGCGACCAAGGTTCACTCGCTGGGATTGGATCAGGCCAACACACTCGCTTTTTGGGATTGTCTACAGCGTTACATGGATATCACGCAGCCACTACCTGACCTGCCTGTGCTTGAGCAAAGTCGACATCTTGATCCCGTGACAGTGGCCCACGACGCAAAAACTGGCCGCAACCCACGACGATGGAGAGATCAGTCGGAGAAAGGATGGATCACAGGCGGCCAGAAGGCTCTGGCCAAGCAGTTGCAGGAATATCCGTGGCAAAAAGAACCCTGCATCGTTAAAGCGCGTATCGATCCATCGTTGACGATTGAGGCGTATTACCGCGCTCAAGAAGCAAACGGGATACATGCCACTCCGAAAGCCGATGACTTCGATAATATTCATCGTTCATGATTACCTATGTCGCCATCAACAACAAAATGCACAACTGCCAGGATCTAGGCAACTCGCACTTCACCCACCTCGAAGAAGTGCAGTTCACCTACCGCAAAATCACCTGGACCCATGCAATATCCGGTACTTCGGGTTCCGATGACTGGCGTGCTCCAGTCGTCTAATTACGGTTGATCGCTTCACACATCGGCTAGCTCTGGTCGATGTTTTTTTCTAACGAAGGAGATCGAGGTATAGATATCAACTAGAACTATCTAGCGAAGGGGTAAAGGATCAAAAAGACACACGCATCAAGGCGTTAGCACTTTCTAGTACAAACATTAGGCGGTCGAATGCAGGGCGCGGTGGTGCCAATTCCGCTTAAGGAGGTTAAATGACTACTTTAATACCAGACAAAAACGCCATCGAACAAGCACCAATCACGGGCGATGTCCAAATGTCTTGGACAATCAAAGCATTACCTCACAATACTTCAATCATGGACATGGGCATGATTGTACTTACCCTAATCGGACTAACCGCACTCTTAAATGGAATATATGAAATATTTTATCTTGAGCTCCCACTACGGCAACGCTCAACATTCCTAAGCGCACACTTCGGAATTGTATGTCTATGTATGACTCTATATTTCTGGACCTTAGTTATACGGCAAAAATATATATACCACTATGTTGTTACCGACAAAGAAATCGATGTCAAATACAAAACCCACTTCCCGAAGTTTGCGGGAACCTTCTTCAAATGGCTATCTGGGATATTCATCTTCACAGTTTTCATATTTATTATCTTTAATCCATCAGCAGCATGGCTACTGGCCGGTCCCGCTGGAATTTCTATTGTGAGCGCCATACATCTTTTAAATTGGGAAAACCCAACAAAAAGTTTAAGATTCACTTGGGATCGACCAAATCTAGTAATTACCGATAGAAAGCGGAACTTAGTTGCCATTCAGCGCCGTCACAACCCAGAAATGCGCCTTGAAGATAACTACCTTTATATACCGGTACACCTACATAAAGCTGATATTGACAAATTCTTAGTACTCGCAAAGAAATTTACTCGGCCGTCTACAGATTTTGAAGAGGGCCGCGACAAAAATTAATTATTTTTGCAAGATCAAAAAAAACAGCAACTAGGTCTTAGTTTAAAACCTGAACTGACCAATGAGCAAACATATGTCAGACATGCATTAAGCTTAGCAAATATTAACCCCCTTATCGCTCGGCTCGTCGTACCTGAAAACTGGTGCGGTGAGCAGTCTCAACTTAAACTGCGATTGAGTGTTCAGCCTGACACTGCGAATGCTCCCCTGAAAGCTACGGACGAATACCTGTATTACCCCATATCCTTAAGTTTTCTTGGGGCTGGAAAAAAATAGCGTCGTTAATGGCGAGCCATCCGTCCGAGCCAGTCGAATACCATTACCGTGGGTCGACGTGAAACCGGAGAATCTGCATGCTTGAAAACAAATATGATCGGCTGCCTCACGCAGGTGATGTCGAGAGAGAACCGGGAACTGAGATAGTCTATTTATCACCGAAACCGGTACCGACCGGAGTGCTACCTTTCAGTGCGCGCCAACTGCACCGCTATGCCAATGAGGTTTTCTTAGACTTTGCCATCTCCCGAGGAAGTTTTGAGTTTATGGCCCGAGCAGGAATTGGGGCGGTAATGTTCCTGTTAATTTTTCTGTTTTTTACAACGGGGTTTGGGTCTTGGATAAGAAGAGATGTAGAGCCGTTTTGGAGTAGTTGGCTTGATTTCTTTACAAGCATTGCTGTCTGGGGTTTTGTGGGAGCACTTGCAACTCTTTACCTTTGCGTATTTTTCTTTGCAATTCGCCAAGCCAGCAATCAACCTCCCATACGCTTCAATCGCCAGCGTCGGGAAGTGGTTTATGTTCCCAAGAAGGGAATGACCCCTCGTTATGTGCCGTGGGAAGAGGTTATCGCGAGCGTTTCAGTTAGCAAGCTGATCACCCAATATGCTGTAATCCCCGAGTTCAAACTTATGATCGGACTTCGCGACAAAAATGGCGATGTGCTTTGGGTCAGTGTTCCAAGTGGAAATTTGAACCAAGCCATAGCTGAGTGGGAGGCGATACGTGTCTATATGGAGGAAGGGCCTCAAGCGTTAACCATGAAGCAATCAGATGAATTCGAAGCAGGATCAGTCGCGTATTTTCATATGTGTAGACAAGGGTACCGTTCTCATCATTCATTCCTTCGGTATATCTGGGGATTTTTGATTATTCAGTTTTTCAGTGGCTGGACGATACCTTGTTACATCGCAGCCTGGATCAATAACCGCCCCAAAGCCGCCTTCCCTAGAGAAATCCTGGAATGGTCAAGATCTCTCCCCCTCGAGCAATACGCTATGCCAAGCGAAGCGTTGCTCAAGGAGAGCGCCGAAATCAGGAAGGCCTTCGCCAAAGGTCAGAACCTGTTGGATTACTTCAAGGTGAAGCTTGCAGAGCCATCTCGCGAGCCCGAATCCACCAACTGATGAATAGTGCCTTTGACGATAAATACGACCGACTTCCTCACGCCGGAGACTTCGAAACAAAATCCGGCATTGAAGTGGTTTATATTTCGCCACGGCCCATCCCCACAGGAATGCCACCGTTTAGTGCACGTCAACTGCATCGTAATGTGAACTAAACTTTTCTGGACTTCGCTATCGGGCAAGGTAATTTTGAATTTATGTCACGAACCGGCATCGGGTCGATAATGCTAATCGTGACACTATTATTCTTTATCTCAGGATTCGCGTCTTGGATTAGAAGGTATGAAGAACCCTTCCTTTATGCTTGGTTGAAATTTTTCTTCAACCGCGTGCTGTGGTCGATTATCAGATCAATCTCTCTAACATACATTTATTTTTTCTTTCAGGCAGCGCACCAAGTATCTCTTTAGCCACCCATCCGTTTCACTCGAGAGCGCCGCGAAGTTGTATTCACCCCCAAAAAAACACGATAACCGGTGCTATATACCTTGGGAGGATGTCATTGTTTGCGCATCTGTTGGAAAGCTCATTACTCAATATTCAGTAATGCCTGAATTTAAATTACTGATTGGCTAAAGAGATGCCAACACAGGTGATGTGCTGTGGTCTGTGATCCCGAGTAGCAACTTGAGTCTTGCCGTTTCTGAGTGGGAGGCAATTCGTGTCTACATGGAGGAAGGAATGGTTTCCTTACCACCAGATTAATCAGATGAGTTTGAGGAAGGTACTGTCGATTTTTTCCATCTATGCCGTCGCATCTGCCGTGCGGATCACTCCTTCGTACATGAGACTGTCTCCGAATGGGAAGCCATACGCGTCTACATGGAAGAAGGCCCTTCAGCACTCCCGACACCTTAACCTGAGGAGTTTGAAGAGGGTACTGTCGCTTACTTCCACATGCGCCCTAAGGGATACCTCTCGCGATGCAATCGACAAGTACATTTCCATCACCATAAAACTGCAAAAAAAATCGCAGCTCAAAGCTGCGATTTTTCTTTTTCTACTGTTTAAACAACCGCCAACCGCACCTGCTTCTCCAACTCCACCTTCAACCCCGGCTCCAGTTTCAACTGTTTCGCCAGCTCATCCAGATAGCTCTTCTCCATGAAGTTCTCCTCGTCCACCAGCATCACGCTGGCGATGTACATCTCCGCAGCCATCTCCGGCGTACTCGCAGCACGAGCAACATCTGTAGGGTCGAGAGGTTTGTTGAGTTCGGCGTGGAGCCAGTGTTGTAGCTCCTGGTCGTTGTCGAGTTTGCTGAACTCGCCTTCGATCAGTTGGCGCTCGCGGTCGTCGATGTGGCCGTCGGCTTTGGCGGCAGCGACCAGGGCTTTGAGGATTGCCTGGCTGTGTTGTTCGGCTTGCGCGGGTGGCAAGCGGTCGAGGGTTTGTGGCTCGGTTTGCGGTGCGGTGCCTTTTTGGGCGTTGTAGTTGCCGTAGGCTTTGTAGGCCAGCACACCCAGGGCGGCGAGGCCGCCGTAGATTGCGACTTTACCGCCGACCTTGCGCACTTTCTTGTTGCCGAGCAGCAGGCCCATCGCGCCGGCCGCCAGTGCGCCGCCGCCCGCGCCTGAGAGCAGGCCGCCGAGGGCGCCTTTGCTGGATGATCCGCCAAGCAGGCTGCCCAAGCCGCCGGACGATTTGTTCTGCGAGCCTCCGGCCTTGTTTTGCAACAGATCCTGGCCGGATTTGAGTAGTTGATCGAGCAATCCACGGGTGTTCATGTTCCGTCTCCAAAACAGGGGTTATCCGGATCTATAAGGCCCTCAGCCTAGTTCGAAAGTGCCCCTGCCCTGTTTGCGAGTGTGCTTCCAGATGTTGCTCAGTAGGCGCAAGGCGTTCGCGAAAATAGATATACACTCAGGCCAATCTATAAAAACCGCCCACTGGGTACCCCTTCTCATGATGACCTTGCGTCAGATTCGTCACTTCATCGCCGTGGCCGAAACCGGCTCGATCTCCGCCGCCGCGCAAACCGCGTTTATCTCCCAATCGACTCTGACGCTGGCGATCCAGCAACTGGAGGAAGAAATAGGTGTCAGCCTGTTCAGCCGTCACGCTAAAGGCATGACGCTGACACACCAAGGTCATCAATTCCTACGCCAGGCGCACTTGATTCTGGCGACCGTGGACAACGCCAAGCGCAGCCTGCAACAGAGCACTGATCAGGTTGCCGGGCAGTTGATCGTCGGGGTGACCAGTCTGGTCGCCGGTTATTACCTCGCGGATCTATTGACTCGATTTCAACGGGCCTATCCCAACGTTGAAATAAGGGTGATGGAGGATGAACGGCCCTACATCGAGCATTTGCTGGTCAGCGGCGAGATTGATGTCGGTGTGCTGATCCTCTCCAACCTCGAAGACCGCCATGCCTTGCAGACGGAAGTGCTGACCCACTCCCCGCACCGTTTGTGGCTGCCGGCTCAACATCCTTTGCTGGAACACGACAGCATCAACCTCGCCGACGTTGCCCGCGAACCGCTGATTCAATTGAACGTCGATGAAATGGATCGCAACGCTCAGCGACTTTGGCGCGGCGCCGGGCTGCAACCGAAAATCACCCTGAGAACCGCCTCCACCGAAGCCGTGCGAAGCCTTGTTGCGGCGGGCTTGGGCGTTTCGATTCAGCCGGACATGACCTATCGCCCATGGTCACTGGAGGGCGACATCATCGAGGCGCGGCCCATTGCCGATCTCAATCAGACCCTCGATGTCGGTCTGGCCTGGCGCCGTGGCACCGCGCGCCCGGCTCTGGTCGATCCCTTCCTGACCGTCGCCCGTGAACAACCCCACGGCGGCCGCAAGCCATCTATTTAATCGAATGCCACCTTCAGTATTTAGAATTTGTCGACCTCGGAGCCGCGCACTAGTCTTGCTGCATCTATAAGACGTTCGGCTCCCGGTCACAGGGAGCGTCATGAACACACAAGAAAAGAGATCGCGGAAAATGGCTGGCGTGCAAACCCCGATGTGTACCGCGTTGTTGATCGACGGCGAACTGGTCGCCGGGGAAGGTTTCGTCGAGCCGATCCTCAACCCGGCAACCGGCGAAATCCTCACGCACATCGCCGAGGCCAGCACCGAGCAGGTCGAAGCCGCGATCCTTGCCGCCCACCGCGCCTTTGACGGCTGGTCGCGCACCACGCCACAGCAACGCTCCAACCTGTTGCTGGACATCGCCAATGCCGTCGAAAAACACGCCGATCACCTCGCCCGCCTCGAATCGCTGAACTGCGGCAAGCCACTGCACTTGGCACGTCAGGACGATCTGACCGCGACCGTCGATGTGTTCCGTTTCTTCGCTGGCGCCGTGCGTTGCCAGACCGGCCAGCTCAGCGGCGAATACCTGCCCGGCTACACCAGCATGGTCCGTCGCGATCCGATTGGCGTGGTCGCCTCGATTGCGCCGTGGAATTACCCGATCATGATGGCCGCGTGGAAAATCGCTCCGGCCCTTGCCGCCGGCAACACGCTGGTGTTCAAACCGTCCGAACACACGCCGTTGTCGATTCTGGCGTTGGCGCCTGCGTTGGCCGAAATCCTCCCGCGTGGGGTGATCAACATCATCTGCGGTGGCGGCGAAGGCGTCGGCAGCCACTTGGTCGGCCACGCTAAAGTGCGCATGGTCTCGCTGACCGGCGATATCGTCACCGGCCAGAAAATCCTCCAGGCCGCCGCGAAAACCCTGAAACGCACGCACCTCGAACTCGGCGGCAAAGCCCCGGTGATCGTCTGCAACGACGCCGACATCCAGGCCGTCGTCGAAGGCGTGCGCACCTACGGTTATTACAACGCCGGTCAGGATTGCACCGCTGCTTGCCGGATCTACGCCCAGGCCGGCATCCACGACAAATTGGTCGCTGAGTTGGGCGCAGCAGTCAGCAGCCTGCGCTTCGCCGGCAAACGTGATGCCGACAACGAGATCGGCCCGCTGATCAGTACTCGCCAACGCGACCGCGTCGCCAGTTTCGTCGAGCGCGCCCTCGGCCAGCCGCACATCGAACGAGTGACCGGTGCAGCGGTGCATTCCGGTGCCGGTTTCTACTATCAACCGACGCTGCTGGCCGGTTGCAAACAGAGCGATGAAATCGTCCAGCGCGAAGTGTTCGGCCCGGTGGTCACCGTGACCCGTTTCGACGAACTCGCGCAAGCCGTCGACTGGGCCAACGATTCGGAATACGGCCTCGCCTCGTCGGTGTGGACACAGAATCTGGACAAGGCGATGCAGGTTGCCGCGCGCCTGCAATACGGCTGCACATGGATCAACAGCCATTTCATGCTGGTCAGCGAAATGCCCCACGGCGGGCTGAAACGCTCCGGTTACGGCAAAGACTTATCCAGCGATTCGCTTCAGGACTACAGCGTGGTGCGGCACATCATGGCCCGCCACGGTCAGCATCTCTGACTACGCTAATAACAAGCCGAAAACGGCATGCTTCACCGCGTTCAAAACTGCCCCGACCATAATTTAAAGAAGAGGGTTCAACCATGTTCGTGCACAAGACCGCACTGCTCAGTGCAATCACCACGGCCTTGCTGGCCAGCGCCAGCCTGCAAGCTGCCGAGCCGCTGAAGGCTGTCGGCGCTGGCGAAGGTCAACTGGATATCGTCGCGTGGCCGGGTTACATCGAACGTGGCGAGAGCGACAAGGCCTACGATTGGGTCACCGGTTTCGAGCAGGAAACCGGCTGCAAGGTCAATGTGAAGACCGCCGCCACCTCCGACGAAATGGTCAGCCTGATGGCCAAGGGCGGTTACGACCTGGTGACCGCGTCGGGCGATGCGTCGCTGCGGTTGATCGTCGGCAAGCGTGTGCAACCGATCAACACCGCGTTGATCCCGAACTGGAAGACCCTCGACCCGCGCCTGAAAGATGCGCCGTGGTACGTGGTCAACAACCAGACCTACGGCACCCCATACCAGTGGGGCCCGAACGTGTTGATGTACAACACCAATGTGTTCAAGACGCCACCAACCAGTTGGAATGTGTTGTTCGACGCGCAGAATTTCCCCGACGGCAAACCGAACAAGGGTCGTGTGCAGGCGTATGACGGTCCGATCTACATTGCCGATGCGGCGCTTTATCTGAAAACCGCCAAGCCTGAGTTGGGGATCAAGGATCCGTATCAACTGACCGAAGCGCAGTACAAAGCCGTGCTCGATCTGTTGCGCGCGCAGCAGCCGCTGATCCACCGCTACTGGCATGACACCACGGTGCAGATGAGCGACTTCAAGAACGAAGGTGTTGTCGCGTCGAGTGCCTGGCCGTATCAGGTCAACGGCCTGATCAACGAGAAACAGCCGATTGCTTCGACCATTCCGAAAGAAGGCGCTACTGGCTGGGCTGATACCACCATGTTGCACGCCGAGGCCAAGCACCCGAACTGCGCGTACAAGTGGATGGACTGGTCGCTGAAACCGAAAGTCCAGGGTGATGTGGCGGCGTGGTTTGGTTCGTTGCCGGCGGTACCGGCGGCGTGCAAGGAGAGCGAACTGCTCGGCGCCGAGGGCTGCAAGACCAATGGCTTTGATCAGTTCGACAAGATCGCCTTCTGGAAAACCCCGCAGGCCGAGGGTGGCAAATTCGTGCCGTATAGCCGCTGGACCCAGGACTACATCGCGATCATGGGCGGCCGTTAAGCCCGGGAGCAACTCGGTCGAGCTCCCTTTCCCCCTCGCCCCCTGGAGGAGAGGGGGCTAAAAGCGGATCGCACTCACCGTTAGATGCCGATTGTTCCCACGCTCTGCGTGGGAATGCATCACCGGACGCTCCGCGTCCATTTGCACGAGGTGACGCAGAGCGTCACAGGCTGCATTCCCACGCAGAGCGTGGGAACGATCACTCGAAAAAGTCCAGGCAGGGCCGCTGCGACGGCTTTCGCCTTTTTGGAGCACCGCACCATGACGCTTGCAGTCCAGTTCACCAACGTTTCCCGGCAGTTTGGCGAAGTGAAGGCCGTTGACCGGGTTTCCATCGATATCGAGGACGGCGAGTTCTTTTCCATGCTCGGCCCTTCCGGCTCGGGCAAGACCACTTGCCTGCGCCTGATCGCCGGGTTCGAACAACCGAGCGCCGGCTCGATCCGCATTCACGGCGCCGAAGCGGCCGGTCTGCCGCCGTATCAACGTGATGTAAACACGGTGTTTCAGGATTACGCGCTGTTCCCGCACATGAACGTCCTCGACAACGTCGCCTATGGATTGAAGGTCAAAGGCGTCGGCAAAAGCGAACGGCACAAACGCGCAGAAGAAGCCTTGGACATGGTAGCCCTCGGCGGTTACGGCGCACGCAAACCGGTGCAGTTGTCCGGTGGTCAGCGCCAGCGTGTCGCCCTCGCCCGCGCGCTGGTCAATCGTCCGCGCGTGCTGTTGCTAGACGAGCCGCTCGGCGCCCTCGACCTGAAACTGCGCGAGCAAATGCAGAGCGAACTGAAGAAGCTGCAACGCCAACTCGGCATCACCTTCATCTTCGTCACCCACGATCAGACTGAAGCGCTGTCGATGTCCGATCGCGTTGCTGTGTTCAACAAGGGTCGCATCGAACAGGTCGACACGCCGCGCAATCTGTACATGAAACCGACCACCACCTTCGTCGCCGAATTCGTCGGCACCTCGAACGTGATCCGTGGCGAGCTGGCGCGGCAGATCAGCGGTCATCCGCAACCGTTTTCGATCCGCCCCGAGCACGTGCGTTTCGCCGAAGGCCCCTTGGCCAGCCATGAAATCGAAGTCAGCGGTTTGCTCCACGACATCCAGTATCAGGGCAGCGCCACGCGTTATGAATTGACCCTGGAAAACGGCCAGACCCTGAGCATCAGCCACGCCAACAATCAGTGGATCGACAGCGGCGCCCAGCACCAGACCGGCCAGCGCCTGAGCGCGCGTTGGGCGCGGGAAGCGATGATCCCGCTGCACGACACCGTAACAAGCGGGGTGTGAAATGAGCACGCTCGCGATGACTCAATCGCCGCCGTTGCGCAGGTTTTCCAACCTGCTCTATCGCAAGCCAAATCTGTATCTGTCGATGCTACTGGTGCCGCCGCTGCTGTGGTTTGGCGCGATCTATCTCGGCTCGTTGCTGGTGCTGTTGTGGCAGGGTTTCTATACCTTCGACGACTTCACCATGGCGGTCACCCCTGACCTGACATTGGCGAATTTTACTGCGCTGTTTCAGCCTTCGAACTTCGACATCATCCTGCGCACGCTGAGCATGGCCATCGTCGTGTCGATTGCCAGCGCCATCGTCGCGTTTCCGATCGCCTATTACATGGCGCGCTACACCACGGGCAAGACCAAAGCGTTTTTCTACATCGCGGTGATGATGCCGATGTGGGCCAGTTACATCGTCAAGGCTTACGCGTGGACGTTGCTGTTGGCCAAGGGTGGTGTGGCGCAGTGGTTCGTGCAGCACTTGGGACTTGAGCCGGTATTGCAGTTCATCTTGGGGATTCCCGGCGTGGGCGGCAGCACCTTGTCGACCTCGCATCTGGGGCGGTTCATGGTGTTCGTCTACATCTGGCTGCCGTTCATGATCCTGCCGATTCAGGCTTCGCTTGAGCGCTTGCCACCGTCGCTGTTACAGGCTTCCGCCGACCTTGGCGCCAAGCCGCGTCAGACGTTTATGCAGGTGATTCTGCCGCTGTCGATTCCGGGCATCGCGGCGGGTTCGATCTTCACTTTTTCGCTGACCTTGGGCGACTTCATCGTGCCGCAACTGGTCGGCCCGCCGGGTTACTTCGTCGGCAGCATGGTGTACGCGCAGCAAGGTGCGATCGGCAATATGCCGATGGCGGCTGCGTTCACCTTGGTGCCGATTGTGTTGATCGCGGTTTACCTGTCCATCGTCAAACGCCTGGGGGCCTTCGATGCACTCTGAAAAGGCTTCATTAGGTTTACGCATCGCAGCCTGGGGCGGATTGGTGTTTCTGCACTTCCCGATCCTGATCATCTTTCTTTACGCCTTCAACACCGAGGAAGCGGCATTCAGCTTTCCGCCGAAGGGCTTCACGTTGCACTGGTTCAGCGTGGCGTTTTCGCGGCCTGACGTTCTGGAATCGATCAAGTTGTCGCTGCAAATTGCGGCCATCGCCACGTTGATCGCGATGGTGCTCGGCACCCTGGCTTCGGCGGCGCTGTACCGGCGGGACTTCTTCGGCAAGCAGGGCATTTCGCTGATGCTGATCTTGCCGATTGCGCTGCCGGGGATCATCACCGGGATCGCGCTGCTGGCGACGTTCAAGACGCTGGGGATCGAGCCGGGGATGTTCACCATCATCGTCGGCCACGCGACCTTCTGTGTGGTGATCGTCTACAACAACGTCATCGCCCGCCTGCGCCGTACTTCGCACAGTTTGATAGAGGCTTCGATGGATCTCGGCGCCGATGGCTGGCAGACCTTTCGCTACATCATCCTGCCGAACCTCGGCTCGGCGTTGCTGGCTGGCGGCATGTTGGCGTTTGCGCTGTCGTTCGACGAAATCATCGTCACCACGTTTACCGCCGGGCATGAACGCACCTTGCCATTGTGGCTGCTCAACCAGCTGAGCCGGCCACGGGATGTGCCGGTGACCAACGTCGTCGCGATGCTGGTGATGATGGTGACCATGCTGCCGATCCTGGGTGCGTATTACCTGACTCGGAGTGGCGAGAGCGTTGCGGGCAGTGGCGGAAAATGAATTCATAACCGACACCACAATCCCCTGTGGGAGCGGGCTTGCCCGCGATGGCGGTGCGTCAGCCACCATCAATTTTGAATGGGAATGCCTCATCGCGGGCAAGCCCGCTCCCACAGGGTTCTCGATTCGGCCAGAACAACAAAAGTGTTAGTGAGGACAAACCCATGCAAACCAAACTCTTGATCAACGGCCAACTGGTCAACGGCGAAGGCCCCGCCCAACCGGTGCTCAACCCGGCACTCGGCGAAGTATTGGTGGAGATCAACGAAGCCACCGAAGCCCAGGTCGATGCCGCCGTACGCGCCGCCGACAACGCCTTCGCCGACTGGTCGCAAACAGCGCCGAAAGACCGCTCCCTGCTACTGCTCAAACTCGCCGACGCCATCGAAGCCCACGGCGAAGAACTGGCCAAACTCGAATCCGATAACTGCGGCAAACCCTACAGCGCCGCGCTCAACGACGAGATCCCGGCGATTGCCGACGTGTTCCGTTTCTTCGCCGGCGCCAGCCGTTGCATGAGCGGTTCGGCCGGTGGCGAATACCTGCCCGGTCACACCTCGATGATCCGTCGCGATCCGGTCGGCGTCATTGCCTCCATCGCGCCGTGGAACTACCCGCTGATGATGGTCGCCTGGAAAATCGCTCCAGCATTGGCCGCCGGTAATACCGTGGTGCTCAAGCCGTCAGAACAAACCCCGCTGACCGCGTTACGTCTGGCCGAACTGGCGTCGGAAATATTTCCGGCCGGTGTGCTCAATCTGGTATTCGGCCGTGGTCCTACCGTCGGCAGTCCGTTGGTTACCCATCCGAAAGTGCGCATGGTTTCGCTGACCGGTTCCATCGCCACGGGCGCCAACATCATTTCCAGCACCGCTGACAGCGTTAAACGCATGCACATGGAACTGGGCGGCAAGGCGCCGGTGATCATCTTCGACGACGCCGATATCGATGCGGCAGTTGAAGGCATTCGTACCTTCGGCTTCTACAACGCCGGGCAGGATTGCACCGCTGCGTGCCGGATCTATGCGCAACAAGGCATCTACGACAAGTTTGTCGAGAAGCTTGGCGCGGCGGTGAGCACAATCAAGTACGGCTTGCAGGATGATCCGTCGACCGAGTTGGGGCCGTTGATCACCGCGCAACATCGCGACCGCGTTGCCGGATTTGTCGAGCGAGCTGTGGCACAGCCACACATTCGTTTGATCACGGGCGGCAAGGCTGGCGAAGGTAATGGTTTCTTCTTTGAACCGACCGTACTGGCCGATGCGCAGCAGGACGACGAAATCGTCCGCCGCGAAGTGTTTGGCCCGGTGGTTTCGGTGACCAAGTTCACCGATGAAGCACAGGCGCTGGAGTGGGCCAACGATTCGGACTACGGCCTCGCCTCCTCCGTATGGACGGCGGATGTAGGACGTGCGCATCGCATGTCGGCGCGTTTGCAGTACGGCTGCACGTGGGTGAACACGCACTTCATGCTAGTCAGCGAAATGCCCCATGGCGGTCAGAAGTTGTCCGGTTACGGGAAAGACATGTCCATGTATGGGCTGGAGGACTACACCACGGTTCGGCATGTGATGTTCAAGCACTAAAAAAGCATCGCGAGCAGGCTCACTCCTACAAGGGATCGCATTTCAACCTGTAGGAGTGAGCCTGCTCGCGATGGCGTCACCCCGGCTTCATGGCAGAAACCGGCTCTGCGCACCACTAGGATTTAACACCTAACAATAACTACCGAACCGGGCGGCGCGCTTTAGCCCCGCCACGGCCTCGGCCATCCGAAATCGGCCGATTTCACGGAGCAAACACACATGAGTGCCTCACCCGATCTCGCCGCAGCCGTTGCCGACAGCGATGCCGAACAACTGCGCAAACTGGGCTACACCTCGAACTTCAACCGCAGCATGAGCCTGTGGGAAAACTTCGCTTTAGGCTTCACGTATCTGTCACCGGTCGTAGGGGTTTATACCCTCTTCGGCCTGTGCCTCGCCGCTGGCGGGCCACCGATGTTCTGGGCCTACTTGCTGGTCGGTTGCGGCCAATTGCTGGTGTGCCTGATCTTCGGCGAAGTGGTTTCGCAGTTCCCGATTTCCGGCGGCGTGTACCCTTGGGCGCGCCGTTTGGTGGGCAAGAAATGGGCGTGGATGGTCGGCTGGATCTACTCCATCGCCCTCTGCGTGACCATCGCTGCAGTCGCCGTCGGTGCTGGACCGTACCTGGCCGCCATGCTCGGTTTTGAGCCGAGCAACAACACCAACATTGTCATTGCTTTGGTACTGACCCTGTTCGCCACGCTGGTCAACCTCAGCGGCACCAAAGTGTTGGCACGGATCGCCATGTTCGGCTTTCTCTGCGAACTGGTCGGCGCGGTCATCGTCGGCGTTTACCTGCTGATCTTCGAACGCCACCAGCCGCTCAGCGTGCTGTTCAACACCTTCGACATCAGCGTCGACGGCTCGTACCTGCCGGCGTTCCTCACCGCGTCGCTGGCGGGGATGTTCCTCTACTACGGCTTCGAGGCTTGCGGTGATGTCGCCGAAGAAACCCCGAACCCAAGCGCAAAAATCCCGGTGGCCATGCGCATGACCATCTACATTGGCGGCATCGCGGCGATGTTCGCCTGCCTGGCGCTGATCCTCGCCGTGCCGGATATGCAAGCGGTGATCAACGGCACCGACAAAGACCCGGTCACCACCATCCTCAACAACGCCTTCGGCCCGGTCGGCTCTAAAGTGGTGATGGGCGTGGTGATGATTTCCTTCATCTCCTGCGTCATCAGCCTACAAGCAGCGGCGAGCCGCCTGCTGTACTCCTACGCTCGCGACGAAATGGTCATCGGCAGCCGACTGCTGAAAAAGATTTCTCCTACCACTCAGGTTCCGGTTGCCGCACTGTTCGTGTCCGGCGTCCTGCCCGCCCTGATCATCGCCCTCGGTTTCTTCCTGCAAGACGCAGTGGCGACCATCGTCAGTTTCGCGGCCATCGGCATCTACCTCGCGTTCCAGATGATCGTCCTGGCCGCGTTGTATGCGCGGATGAAAGGCTGGAAACCCAGCGGCAAATTCACCCTTGGTGCTTGGGGCTGGCCAGTGAATATCGGCGCGCTGGTGTATGGCGTTGGCGCAATCATCAACATGGCTTGGCCGCGTACGCCGGATGCGGCTTGGTATGTGAACTATGCGATGGTGCTTAGCACTGCGATCGTGATTGGTTTGGGGCTGATTTACATGTGGATTGGCAAGCCGTATGACCATGGCAAGGCGCCGGCTGGGGATGCGTGGAAGGTGAGTCGATAAAGCAGAATCGCCCCGGTAGATTCATTGTTACCGGGGCGATTTGCGAGACCGCACGTCGTGTAGCAATCCATAAGCTCAGGACGGCGTTATCAATTCGACTGAAGGGAAATAATTGCGGTAACGCTTGGAGTCTCTTGTCAACAAGGGCAATTTTTTAACGGCCGCATGTGCTCCGATGAAAAAATCCGCCAGAACATTATGCTTTCCACCGCCAACCTTCCGATACTTCACGAAGGCCTTACCAGCTAAAAACAGTGCGGGTCTGGGAATGTCCTGCATGACCAATCCCAGTTGATTCACTACTCCGTCCAATGCCTCAAACGTCGAAAATGTCTGTGATAGCTCTGCATAAACTATCGGATTGATAGCTAACTCATGGATCAGTGATTGAGCACGAAGTTGCTGAATCGACCAATCGGCCCAGACCGGATCGTCTTCGAGCACATCAATCAACACATTCGTATCGACCAGCACCATCAATCATCCCCTCGGAGCAAGGCCATTAAATCATCGGTTCGCCATTTGATATCGGCTTTGCCCCTTACGGCATCAAATCGATCAGGAGCTCGCGCTTTTCCCGATTCGCGCTTAGCACTATGCAGAACCACTTCGCCATGATCGTTGACGCTGAACTCAATGGCCGAGCCCGGCGTAAGATGCAAAGCATCACGAATTGGCTTGGGAATTGTGACTTGCCCCTTGCTGGTCATGGTCGTCGACATGTCATACCCCTGAAGTATTACTCAATGGAACAACGTATTACTTGATCGAGATATCCGCAACCGCCGCTTATCGCAGGATTATTTTTACCGTATTGCAGGCCTCGACCTCTTAGCCCTGATGGCACCCATGCAGTTCATTCCGTGGACCCAAATAGATAAAGGAAAAACTACGGCTTGGGCGGTCGGTTGCTGCTGACACTACAAAATCAGGCATTTCCTACAGATACTGCCTTCAGAAATAAGCCCGCTTTCCTACAGAAGGTATCGATAGAGCCGACTTGGCGTCTTGGGTGGCTAGCCGATAGGCTTTCTCTCGGCGGCGAAATCAGCGGCCCGGTGTCGGAGCCGGAGTAAATATCAAAACGGCGTGACCGCACTCATTTGAGTGGCGGCTCTATTCTCAACATTGGAGTCGACAAATGCCTAACCACGTCCAAAATCTTTCTGAAAGTTCTGACTTCTTCACCCCCACAATCTTCACCCGCCACAACCGCTTCCTCCACGCCTTCATGCAAAAACACGAAGCCTGGTTCTGTGTTCAGGATCTCGGTCGTCTGATGGGCTATCCGCTAAACGAACGCCTCACCCTGAAACTCGATCCCGACCAGCGCCGCCATGTCCTCCTGCGTCGGGATGGCGAAATCGTCGATTGCGCGATGGTCAGCGAGTCCGGCCTGTTCGCCCTGCTCGTCCATCACTTCGTCCCGGAAAACCGCAACCTGCGCCAATGGCTGAGCCATGAAGTCATCCCGATGTTGCGCGAATCCAGCGCGGTTTCAGTGGAGAACCGTCCGAGCCTGAGTTCGGTAAATTGGGCAGGCGTCACCGTGCCGTTGCTGCACTGGCAACAGCAGGCGTGGGTCAAATGGCGGGATGTGCCTGAACTGATCCATGGGCAGCGGCCGTATCCGGTTCTGGGTACTTGCAGCTAAGGCTCATAAACAAAAAAACCTGTGGCGAGGGAGCTTGTCGAATCGTCGCACCGTCCCGCTGGGTCGCGTAGCGGCCCCTCTTGAAAAGAAGGGGACTGCTGCGCAGTCCAGCGGGAGCAAGCTCCCTCGCCACAGGTTTACTCCGCAAGTTGATTGATCTGGCCGCCGTAAAAGCCAAGTAGCTTTCACGGCGCCTACCCCAGCGCTAGAACCGCGAAACACTCCGCATCGCATCCACCAGATACCTCATCGCAATCCGGTCGCTCTCCGAAAGCTCTCGATAACGCTCCACCAGCTTCAGCTCATCAGAGCTGAGCCGGCGTCTTTTGCGGCCGCTGCCGAGGCAGGGAAAGATGCCCAACATGTCGGTGATGCCTTGTATTTTTGCCATGGACGATGTCCTTCTCTAATACGTCAAAGAACTGCTCAACAACCACATCGCCCTGCCCCTTTCAGCAGCGTCGTGTGCCCCACCGGTCTGAAGGTTCGCGACCGGTCATGCCCATAGAATAGAAATTAAATCGGCGCTGAAAAGGGTTATTTAGAGTAATTAGTCGAAAAAAGCAGATATGCCGTGTAATTCAGAAAGCCCTGTCGGAAAAAATACTGACATGTCTTGTTTCATTGCCAGATCGAGCCTTGTAATCAATCATTTCTGCTCGACAATCGAACCGTTTAAGCTAGCCGGCATCTGTTTATAGTCCGTTGCGTTTGGCCGAAGGCTTGTCCGAACCGTTATTTCTGATCCAGCACGTGCCAGGAAAGGCGCGGGATTGCACACGACAGGTTGATTTATGCACCGCAGGAATTTGCTCAAAGCGTCCATGGCCATTGCGGCTTACACCGGTCTGTCGGCCACCGGCCTGCTGGCTAGCCGTGCCTGGGCTGGCAATGGTGGCGCGGCTGATGGCGAGGCTCAGGCCTTTGACTTCGAAGCGCTCAAGCGTCAGGCCAAACAATTGGCCGGCAACGGCTATCAGGACACCAAGCAGGTGTTGCCGCCGACCTTGGCGACCATGACCCCGCAAAACTTCAACGCGATCCGCTACGACGGCGAGCATTCGTTGTGGAAGGAGAACAAGGGCCAACTGGACGTGCAGTTCTTCCACGTTGGCATGGGTTTCCGTCAGCCGGTGCGCATGTATAGCGTCGATGCCAAGACCCGTACCGCCCGCGAGGTGCATTTCCGCCCGGCGTTGTTCAACTATGAAAACACCTCGGTCGACACTCAACAGTTGAAAGGCGACCTGGGTTTTGCCGGCTTCAAGCTGTTCAAGGCGCCGGAGCTGGATCGACATGACGTGCTGTCGTTCCTCGGCGCCAGCTATTTCCGTGCAGTGGATGCGACTGGCCAATATGGCCTCTCCGCACGCGGTCTGGCGATCGACACTTACGCGAAAAAACGCGAAGAATTCCCTGACTTCACCAAGTTCTGGTTCGAGACACCGGACAAGAACGCCACGCGGTTCGTGGTCTACGCCCTGCTCGATTCGCCGAGCGCCACTGGCGCGTACCGCTTTGACATCGATTGCCAGGCCGAGCGCGTGGTGATGGAAGTCGACGCGCACATCAATGCGCGCACGGCCATTGAGCAACTGGGTATCTCGCCGATGACCAGCATGTTCAGCTGCGGCACCCACGAGCGCCGCATGTGCGACACCATTCACCCGCAGATCCATGATTCGGATCGCCTGGCGATGTGGCGCGGCAACGGCGAATGGATCTGTCGACCGCTGAACAACCCGGCGACTCTGCAATTCAACGCGTTTGCCGACACTGATCCGAAAGGTTTTGGCCTGGTGCAGACCGATCACGAGTTTGCCAACTATCAGGACACCGTCGACTGGTACAGCAAGCGCCCGAGCCTGTGGGTAGAACCTACAACCGCATGGGGCGAAGGCTCTATCGATCTGCTGGAAATTCCTACAACCGGCGAGACCCTCGATAACATCGTGGCGTTCTGGACACCGAAAAAACCGGTGGCCGCCGGGGATTCGCTGAACTATGGCTACAAGCTTTACTGGAGCGCACTGCCGCCAGTGGGTACGCCGTTGGCGCGAGTGCATGCCACCCGTTCCGGCATGGGGGGGTTCACCGAAGGCTGGGCGCCGGGCGAGCATTATCCGCCAGTCTGGGCCCGTCGCTTTGCCGTGGACTTCACCGGTGGCGGCCTGGATCGCCTGCCGCAGGGCACCGGGATCGAACCGGTGGTGACCTGCTCGAACGGCAAGGTGCAGGACTTCAGCGTGTTGGTGCTGGATGACATCAAGGGTTACCGGATCCTGTTCGACTGGTATCCGACCAGTGACAGCGTTGAGCCGGTGGAGCTGCGGTTGTTCATTCGCACCAATGACCGCACGTTGAGCGAGACCTGGTTGTATCAGTACTTCCCGCCGGCGCCGGACAAGCGTAAGTATCCTTGATGACTTGAGGTGCCTGGACGGGCCTCATCGCTGGCAAGCCAGCTCCCACAGTGATCAACGTTGACACGTTGACCATGTTTCAACACAAAACCTGTGGGAGCTGGCTTGCCAGCGATGGCGGCTCCCCAGGCACTGCATAATCAAAAGATGAAAATCAAAAAGCCCCGACCATTACTGGCCGGGGCTTTTTGCTTTTCAGTGCCTCACTCAATCGCGCAAATCAGACTCATGAATCGGCTGATCACGATGAGTCGCACGCTGATACTGCGCCGGCCACACCGCTTTGCGTCCACCGAGGTCATCATCGGCATGCAGCGGCCAGTACGGATCACGCAGCAGTTCACGGGCGAGGAAGATGATATCGGCCTGACAGGTACGCAGGATGTGCTCGGCTTGCGCAGGTTCGGTAATCATTCCCACAGTGCCGGTGGCAATGCCTGACTCCTTGCGTACACGTTCGGCAAAGCGTGTCTGGTAGCCCGGCCCAACGGGAATCTCTGCATTGGCCGCCGTGCCGCCCGAGGAAACGTCGATCAGGTCGGCGCCCAGGGTGTGCAGACGCCGCGCCAGCTCAACGGTTTCATCCGGGTTCCAGCCATCCTCAACCCAGTCAGTGGCCGAGACTCGGACGAACACCGGCAACTCCTCCGGCCAGACCGCACGGACCGCTTCGGTGACTTGCAGCACCAGACGAATGCGGTTTTCAAAGGAACCGCCGTACTGATCCCGCCGTTGATTGCTCAGCGGCGAGAGAAACTGGTGCAACAGGTAGCCGTGGGCCGCATGCACCTCAACCACACTGAAACCCGCCGTCAGTGCACGCTTGGCGGCATCGACAAACGCTTGAATGACATCGGCGATCTGCCCTTCATCAAGCTGTTTGGGTTGTGTGTGTTGCGGGTCGAAAGCAATCGGTGAAGGGCCGATCGGCGTCCAGCCGCCATCGTCCGGTTTGACGCTGCCGTGCTTGCCAATCCACGGCCGATGGGTGCTGGCCTTGCGCCCGGCGTGGGCCAGCTGGATGCCGGCGACAGCGCCCTGAGACGTGATGAAGCGGGTGATGCGTTGCAGCGGTTCGATCTGTTCGTCGTTCCACAGGCCGAGGTCTTCGGCGGTGATCCGTCCGTCGGCGGTGACTGCCGTGGCTTCGGTGAATACCAAGCCGGCGCCACCCACCGCGCGGCTACCGAGGTGGACCAGGTGCCAGTCGTTGGCCAAGCCATCGACGCTGGAATACTGGCACATGGGTGATACGGCGATGCGGTTGGGCAAGATCAGTTGGCGCAGGGTAAAGGGTTCAAGCAGCAGACTCATGGGGCACCTCTCGAATCAGTGGGCAGGCTCCAGGGTTCTGTTTGAAAAGTCGACGAGTGACAGAAAAAGGTACAGCACCCGCCCCCGCGGGCAAAAAAATCGACAAGACGTCACAAGGCCAATCAAGCAGTGCTTAGAGCCTAGTCGACAACCGGGGATGAGGGAGGGTTCAGAGTGATTCAGTGTGTGAAAGGGTGCTTTCGCGAGCAGGCTCGCTCCCACAAACACAACACCGTACCTGTGGGAGCGAGCCTGCTCGTGAATGGCGTCAACGCGGTTCGATGTGGGCAATCATCAGTTGCACGGTTTCGTTGCCCCGGAACTCGTTCACATCAAGTTTGTAGGCCAGCTCAACCCACTGAATGGTCGGATTCGGCCAGACCTCGCGGTCGATACCGAACGCAATACCGTCGAGCTTCACCGACCCGCATTCGCTTTTCAGCACCACTTTCAGGTGCCGTTCGCCCACGACCCGCTGCTCGACCAACTGGAACACACCGTGAAACAGCGGCTCCGGGAAGTGCTGCCCCCAAGGTCCGGCATGGCGCAGGGCGCGGGCCAGTTCAAGGTGAAACTCTTCAACCGCCAGCGTGCCGTCCGAGAGCAAGCGCCCGGTCAGATCTTCTTCGCGAAGTTGCCTACGGACTTCAGCGTCGAATGCCTCGGCAAACAACGGAAAATTCTCCTGCGGCAAGGTCAGACCCGCGGCCATCGCATGGCCGCCATACTTGCTGATCAGCTCCGGATGCTGCGCCGCCACCACGCTCAAAGCATCACGAATATGAAAGCCCTGTACCGAGCGTCCCGAGCCTTTGAGCAGGCCATCGCCAGCATCAGCGAAGGCGATGGTCGGGCGGAAATAACGCTCTTTCATTCGAGAAGCGAGGATACCGATAACGCCCTGGTGCCATTCCGGATCAAACAGGCACAGACCAAACGGCATCGATTCGACCGGCAAGTCCTTGAGCTGCGCCAGCGCTTCACGCTGCATGCCCTGCTCGATGGATTTGCGATCCTGGTTCATGCCATCCAGTTGTGCGGCCATTTCCCGCGCCATATTGGCGTCGGCGGTGAGCAGGCATTCGATGCCCAGGCTCATGTCATCCAGACGCCCGGCGGCGTTCAGGCGCGGGCCGACGATAAAACCCAGATCGGTAGAGGTAATGCGTGCAGCGTCTCGCTTGGCCACTTCAAGGATCGCTTTGATCCCCGGCCGTGCGCGACCGGCACGAATCCGCTCCAGACCTTGATGCACCAGGATTCGGTTGTTAGCGTCCAACGGCACCACGTCGGCGACGCTGCCCAGTGCCACCAGATCCAGCAGTTCGCCGATATTCGGCTGCGGCTTGCTCTCGTACCAACCAAGACTGCGCAAGCGCGCACGCAATGCCATCAACACATAGAAAATCACCCCGACCCCGGCCAGCGCCTTGCTCGGGAATTCGCAGCCCGGCTGATTCGGGTTGACCAGCGCATCGGCCAGCGGCAGTTCGTCGCCGGGCAAGTGGTGGTCAGTGATCAGCACTTTGAGCCCATGACGCTTGGCGGCGGCGACGCCTTCGACGCTGGAGATACCGTTGTCGACCGTGATCAGCAACTGCGGCTCACGGGTCATGGCGACTTCGACGATTTCCGGGGTCAGGCCGTAGCCATATTCAAAACGGTTCGGCACTAGATAATCGACATGCGCCGCGCCCAACAGTCGCAGGCCGAGCACGCCGACGGTACTGGCTGTCGCGCCGTCCGCGTCGAAGTCGCCGACGATGAGGATGCGCTGGCGTTGTTCCAGCGCGGTCACCAACAAGTCCACCGCTGCGTCGATGCCCTTGAGCTGCTGGAACGGAATCAACCGCGCCAGACTTTTATCCAGCTCCGCCTCGGACTGCACGCCCCGCGCCGCGTACAGGCGGGTCAGCAGCGGCGGGATATCACCAAGAAATGGCAGAGTGGCAGGCAGTTGACGAGGTTCGATACGCATGGGGTGACGGAGACTTCTCTTTAATACGTGTGATTAATCAGTTGAGGGCGCGGGCTCAGCCGCGCTCGCCTTGTAGCCATTGCAACTGGACTTCGTGCTGACCACGGTCGTCGGTGACGAAGATCGTCCCTTCGCTGATCATCACGTCCCACTTGATAACGCGAGGCATGTCCTTGGCCAAGGTCTCCAGCACTTCCTGCGGGACGGCGGCGATGTTGACGTTTTTCAGGTTCTTGATCGCCGGAATCACTTTGGTTTCCCAGACGCGCAGGCTGCCGTAGGCGAGCAGACTGGTGCGTTCGGTGCGACGCGAGCACCAGGTCAGGCGATCGGCATCTGGCTGGCCAACTTCGATCCAGTGCAGAACACGATCATCCAGGCTCTTTTCCCACAGCGCAGGTTCATCCACGTCCGACAGACCACGGCCAAACGACAACTGCTCGTTGTACCAGAGCGCGTAGGCCAGCAGCCGCACGGTCATGCGCTCTTCGGTCTCCGAAGGGTGACGGGCGATCGTCTGCTTGACGCTCTCGTAGACGCTGCGGTCGAGGTCGGTGAGGTTCAGTTCGAATTTATAGGTAGTGGACGGCTGGGCCATGAACGGGCTTCTTGATACGAGGAAAGTCGGCAAGTCTAACCGATGCTGTAGGCAATCATCGAATTGATGGCGATCAACTTTGGGCGCCTGACAGCCGGCTATGTTAAAACGCTGTATCCGTTCAGCCTTGTCCTACAGGATTCAGTATGCCGTTCGCCAACAAACCGCTCAGCGGTGTGAAAGTCATTGAATTGGGTACGTTGATCGCCGGGCCGTTTGCTTCACGGATTTGCGGCGAGTTCGGCGCTGAAGTGATCAAGATCGAATCGCCGGACGGCGGTGACCCACTGCGCAAGTGGCGCAAATTGTACGAAGGCACCTCGTTGTGGTGGTTCGTTCAGGCACGCAACAAAAAGTCGCTGACGCTGAATCTCAAGCATCCCGATGGTTTGGCGATCCTGAAAAAACTGCTCAGTGAAGCCGACATCCTCATCGAGAACTTCCGCCCCGGCGTACTGGAAAAACTGGGCCTGAGCTGGGAAACCCTGCACGCGCTGAACCCGAAACTGGTAATGGTGCGCCTGTCCGGTTTCGGTCAGACCGGGCCGATGAAAGATCAGCCGGGCTTCGGCGCGGTGGGCGAATCCATGGGCGGTCTGCGCTACATCACCGGTTTCGAAGACCGGCCACCGGTGCGCACCGGGATTTCCATCGGTGATTCGATTGCCGCGCTATGGGGCGTGATTGGCGCATTGATGGCGCTGCGTCACCGCGAGGTCAACGGCGGCGTGGGCCAAGTGGTCGACGTGGCGTTGTATGAAGCGATTTTCGCAATGATGGAAAGCATGGTGCCCGAGTTCGATGTGTTCGGTTTTATCCGCGAGCGCACCGGCAACATCATGCCCGGCATCACGCCCTCCTCTATTCACACCAGCGCCGATGGCAAGCATGTGCAGATCGGCGCCAATGGCGATGCGATTTTCCAACGTTTCATGCGGGTGATCGGTCGAGAAGACCTGGCCAACGACCCGACACTGGCCAGTAACGACGGGCGTGACGTTCGCCGTGACGAGCTGTATGGCGTGATCGATCGCTGGGTCAATTCGCTGCCGCTGCAAACCGTGCTCGACCTGCTCAATCAGGCCGAGGTACCAGTCAGCCGCATCTTCAGCGCCGAGGACATGTTGAGCGATCCGCAATACCTGGCCCGGGAAATGTTCCTGCACGCCAAGCTGCCCGACGGCAAACCCTTCAAGATGCCCGGCATCGTGCCGAAACTCTCTGAGACGCCAGGCTCGTCCGAATGGGTCGGACCGCAGCTCGGTGAACACAATGCGCAGGTACTCCACGATCTTGGCTATAACGAACAGCAGATCGCCCGACTGCGCGAAGACGGAGCCATTTGAGCTGAAACGCCAGCCGACATCGAACACCCATCGTGCCCACCACTGGTGGACGTGGCGGTTGTTCGGCTTATTGTTTCTGCTGGCCCTGCCCACGTGGACGCAGGCCAAACCGACGTTGATCTGGTTACTGCGCGACTTACCGCCCTTGACGATTTTCGAAGGCTCGAAAAAAGGTCAGGGCGTCATCGATCACTTGATGCCAATGCTCATCGCCGGCATGCCGCAATACGAACACACCCTGATGCGGGTCAACCGTGCCAGGGGTATGCAAATGCTCCACGAAGCTTCCTTCACCTGCGACCCGTCGCTGATCTGGAGCAAGGAGCGAGCGCAATGGATCGCGTTTTCCATCCCGGCCTTCCGCGCTGTCAGTAATGGCCTGGTGGTGCGTCAGAAAGATCGCGAGGTGCTGGCACCGTTTCTGGTGGACGGGGAAATCGATCTGGCGGCGCTTTTGGCCAATGGCAAAGAGAAGGTCGGTGTCGTGGCGGAGCGCAGTTACGGTGAGCGAGTCGACAACCTGTTGCGACAGGCCCCACAGGACGCACTGACATCCCATTACGGCAACGACGCCCTCAACAGTCTTCTATCGATGCAGCGACTGGGTCGGTTGCAGGTGGTGTTGGGCTATTGGCCGGAGATCCGTTATCAGGCTCATCTGGCGCAAATAGCCGAAGACGATTTGCTGTTCTATCCAATCCGTGGCAACGGTAAATACCTGTCGGGGTACATCGGTTGCTCCGACACCGCTCAGGGCCGCCAGGCAATCAGCGAGATCAATCAGTTGCTGCGTACCCTGCCTCACGATCAACTGAACCAACTCTATGCCGATTGGCTGGATCCCGACATGCGCACCGATTACCTGGAGCAGGCCCGGGCATTTTTTGAGCAGCAGGCGACGCAGTGAACAAATTGCAGGCAAAAGAAACCCCGAGAAGTGGGGAGACGACTCGGGGTTAAACGTGGCCTACATAAAGACCCGTAGCAGCAAGCGACAAGCACCGGAGCACAATGCTTGATCCTGCTGTTATGGGGTCTGACTGACAGGGATGCAGGAAGGTTCCCACAAAAAATATTTCATTTTCAGAGCGCCGGACGCTTGTCCAGGGCCGCATTGCGCAACGCCGCGATCACACAGGGCTCCAGTCGCCCTTCGGCGATCAGGACGTCTCGATGCAAGCCATCGACGACATCGGTCAACTGACGTTTGTCGGTCAGTTGCGCCTGATTGAATTCGCGTTCCACCACAATTGCACCGCTGCTGTTCTTCAAGGTCACCAGGCATTCACCATGGGCGCCGCTTGGAGACAACGAAACCTGATACGGGCTCAGAGCCTCACCGAGCAATAGACTGATACTTTCCATCTCGATCTCCACTCAATCGTCCGAAAACATTGTGTCTGGGGCATGTCCACAGTAAATGACCACCGGCCCGAGAAGAAAGTTCTGCCTCATTCCGGTCGCAAGCATTGGAGTGTTACCGGTCGTTCAGAGCATGCACCGAGAAGATGACAGAAAAATAACCGTGCGCTTCAGGCCTCGACAGGCGGCGAAGGGGCGATCAGGTAGCTGTCCAGCAACCCTCTCATGAGCACCGCCGACACCGGCGTTTGCAGGCATCCCAGCAGCCGCAGTCTGTGTTCGCAAAGCAGCGGTTCGAGATCGTTCAGCAGACTCGAGGCCACCGCACCCAGCATGATCAGCGCTCGCGCTTCACGCTGCTGCGCCAGATGCCGGATCAGGGCGAGGCCGTCACCGCCCTTGAGTTGCGGGTCGCAAATGGCAATATCGACCGCGCCGCGATGCCCCAGAGAACACAAGGCCGATGGCAGCGATGGCGCGGTCAGGACGTCATAGATGCCAATGGCATTGAGCATTTGATGCAATGCCATCAACTGAAACGGATTGGGTTCAAGAATCAGGACTTTAAGCGAGCGCATGGGCGACCTCTGAAACGACAATCGCGGACTCTCACCGCAGTTGCCGTTCACTGTAGGGCAGGCGTCTTAAGCCTCCCATCGGAAAAGTAGCCGCGTCCTATAGGACATTTCCCAACTTCAATGCGGACAACGGCAACCACTCTCCGTCCGACGCTGGGTAATATCCGTCCAGCCCCCCAGCAGTCCGCGCAACTTGCCGTCGACACTGTAGAACGGCACCGTCCACTGGTAGACCTCGCGCGGGCCACTCTTGAATTGCAATTGCCGTTTACTGAAGCGTGAGGTGCGCGTGCGCAACTGCACCATGAACTCTTCATGCAGCATCAGGGCCGTGGCCTCGGGCAGCGCTTCGATCTCGATCAGCAGCCGCCCCTGCACTTGATCCTGGCGTACTGAAAGCGCCTCCTCATAACTGCGGTTGCACATGACCAGGCGTCCTTGCAGATCCCGGACGAATACCGGATCAGGCATGGAATCGATCAGCGCGTGCTGAAAGGCCAATTGATCGCCCAGACTTTGCTCGGCAGCACCGCGCTGCTTGATCACTGCGGCCAGGCGACGATTCCACACCAGCGACAGCAGGCCGAACACGCCAAGCATTGCCATTGCCCAACAGCCCCAACCAACCAGCCGTTGCCAGAGCGAAGGCGCGGGAGCCGGTGAGATGCCCTCCAGCCATTTCAGGCGAATGGCGCGTAGCTCGGCAGCGGGGAACGCCTCCAAAGCCTTGTTGAGAATGCTCAAAAGCTCAGGCATGCCCTTGCGCACCGCCAGATGATCAGCCTCCCACTTGCCTTCCACCAGCCCGCCGACCTTGAGCAGCCCCAACGGATAAAGCTGCGCACCGATTTCGTTTTCGATCGTGGCGTAAGCCTCGCCACTCTCGACCAATGCCCGCGCCTCGGCGTAGGTTTTCACCGAGCGAATTTCGATCGACGGGTGATCACGGCGGATAAGATCTTCGAGTGCGTGCCGGGCTGGCAGCACCACTACACGCTTGGCCAGTTGTTCCAGCGAATCCACCGAGGGCGCTCCCGCGCGCCCGACAAACACCCAGCCTGCACCGCCAAAGGCATGGCTGAAATCGAGAAACACCTTGCGCTCGTCACTCATCGCCAGAGTGGTACTGATGTCTGCTGCCCCACTCTCGAGGCGCTCGAGCATGTGATCGGTGGAAAACGATTCATGGTGCACAAACTGCAGACCGGTCATGGCACTGATTTGCTTGAGCACATCATTGTTCAAACCGCTCCACTGCGCGTGCTCATCCTGAAACAGATACAGCGGGTACTGCACCGACGCCACCGTCACCTTAGGGTTATCGCGAATCCATTGACGCTCATGCTCATCGAGTTCGACCGGCTGAACATGTTGTGTCCGCACATCGTCACGCAGCGCCAGTTGCGCCGCCACACTGCTGCCCATACCCGCGAGCATTCCCAACACTAACAACCAGCCCAGTGCTGGTTTGAAACCTCTATAAAACAGCATTGCCACATCCTTCGTGATCGACTCACCCGTCCTTCATGGGTGAAAACCCGAGCAGTGTGGCAGCAGAAACAAAAAAGCCCGTCAGGAGACGGGCTTCAAAATGTGACAGCTTTGGCAGGCTTAAAGTGGCTTGCCGCGGTTGCCATGCTGGCTGACAAAGGCTTGCACGGCTTTCAGCTCGTTTGGCAGAACGGTGCAGCGCTCGTTTCGCTCAAACAAATCAGAAAGATGTGCAGGTAGTTCGAGAGCTTTTCCTACACCGGCTTTTTCCACCGCGTCGGGGAATTTCACCGGGTGAGCAGTCCCCAGGATCACCATCGGGATGTCCAGGCTACGGCGGCACTCGCGCGCAGCCTTGACGCCAATGGCGGTGTGCGGATCCAGCACTTCACCGCACTGCTCGTAGACTTCGGCGATGGTCTCGCAGGTTTGCGCATCGTCCACGGCCAGCGAGTCGAACAGTTTGCGCGCTTCAGTCCAGCGCTCTTGCTCGACGCTGAAGCTGCCGTCCTTCTTGAACGAGTCCATCAGACCGGCAATCGCCGCACCGTTGCGACCGTGCAGGTCGAACAGCAGGCGTTCGAAGTTCGACGAAACCATGATGTCCATCGACGGCGACAGCGTGGCGTGCAAGGTTTCCTTGACGTACTGATTGCCGCTCATGAAACGGTGCAGGATGTCGTTGCGGTTGGTGGCGACGATCAACTGGTTGATCGGCAGGCCCATGTTGCGCGCCAGGTAACCGGCGAAGATGTCGCCGAAGTTGCCGGTCGGTACCGAGAACGACACCGAGCGTGCCGGGCCGCCCAACTGCAAGGCTGCGTGGAAGTAGTAGACGATCTGGGCCATGATCCGCGCCCAGTTGATCGAGTTCACCGCCACCAGACGTGTGCCTTTGAGGAAGCTCTGGTCGGCGAAGCTCGCCTTGACCATTTCCTGGCAGTCATCGAAGTTGCCTTCGATGGCGATGTTGTGGATGTTCTCGCCGAAAATCGTGGTCATCTGGCGACGCTGCACTTCGGACACGCGGTTGTGCGGGTGCAGGATGAAGATGTCGACGTTTTCGCAGTGTTTGCAGCCTTCGATGGCAGCCGAGCCGGTATCACCGGAAGTGGCGCCGACGATGACCACCCGCTCGCCGCGCTTTTCCAGCACGTAATCGAGCAGGCGACCGAGCAGTTGCAGGGCGAAGTCCTTGAACGCCAGGGTCGGGCCGTGGAACAGCTCCAGCACCCACTCGTTACCGTTCAGTTGACGCAACGGCGCGACGGCGCTGTGCGAGAACACGCCGTAGGTTTCTTCGAGGATCTTTTTGAAGTCGGCGTCAGGGATGCTGCCGGTAACAAATGGGCGCATGACGCGGAAGGCCAGCTCGTGATACGGCAGGCCGGCCCAGGAAGCGATTTCTTCCTGGGTGAAACGTGGCAGGTTTTCCGGGACGTACAGACCGCCGTCGGTGGCGAGACCGGCCAGCAGGACGTCTTCGAAATTCAGGGCCGGTGCCTGGCCGCGGGTACTGATGTAACGCATGATTTCAAACCTTCGGTTTGAGCTACAAGCTTTGAGCTGCAAGCTACAAGTGAAAAGCGGCTGTGCTTTTACTTGCAGCTTGAAGCTTGAAACTTGCCGCTGGTGTTAATTCAAGTGTTCGACGCGGATCCGTACAACCGGACCGTTCACGCCAGCCAGGGCTTCGAGGGCGGCGATGGCATCGTTGATGCGCTGCTCGACCACACGGTGGGTCAGCAGGATCATCGGCACCAGACCGTCGTGTTCCTCGACTTCCTTCTGCATGATCGACTCGATGTTGATGCCGCGCTCCGAGAGGATGCTCGCCACCTGAGCCAGTACGCCCGGATGGTCCTTGGCCTGAATGCGCAGGTAGTAAGCGCTTTCGCAGGCTTCGATCGGCAGGATCGGATGGGCCGACAGCGAGTCCGGCTGGAAGGCCAGGTGCGGTACGCGGTTTTCCGGGTCGGAGGTCATGGCGCGAACCACGTCCACCAGATCGGCGATCACCGAAGATGCGGTTGGCTCCATGCCAGCGCCAGCGCCGTAGAACAGCGTCGAACCGGCAGCATCGCCGTTAACCATTACCGCGTTCATCACGCCGTTGACGTTGGCGATCAGACGATCGGCCGGGATCAGCGTCGGGTGTACGCGCAGCTCGATGCCGGTAGCGGTGCTGCGGGCCACACCGAGGTGCTTGATGCGGTAGCCAAGCGCTTCGGCGTAGTTGACGTCGGCGGTGGTCAGCTTGGTGATGCCTTCGGTGTAAGCCTTGTCGAATTGCAGCGGAATACCGAACGCAATGGAGGCCAGAATCGTCAGCTTGTGCGCCGCGTCGATGCCTTCAACGTCGAAGGTCGGATCAGCTTCGGCGTAACCCAGAGCCTGCGCCTCGGCCAGCACGTCTTCGAAGGTACGGCCCTTCTCACGCATTTCGGTGAGGATGAAGTTGCCGGTGCCGTTGATGATCCCGGCGACCCAGTTGATGCGGTTGGCGGACAGGCCTTCACGGATCGCTTTGATCACCGGAATGCCGCCGGCCACGGCCGCTTCAAACGCCACAATCACGCCTTTCTCGCGGGCCTTGGCGAAAATTTCATTACCGTGAACGGCAATCAGAGCCTTGTTCGCGGTGACCACATGCTTGCCATTCTCGATGGCCTTGAGTACCAGCTCGCGGGCAACGGTGTAGCCGCCCATCAGCTCTATGACGATGTCGATCTCAGGGTTCGTGGCCACTTCGAAGACATCGTTGGTAATCGCAATACCGGTCGTCTGGAACTGAGGCTTTGGCGTGCGCATGGCAATTTGTGCCACTTCGATCCCACGCCCGGCACGACGAGCAATTTCCTCGGCGTTGCGCTGAAGTACGTTGAAGGTACCGCCACCGACGGTCCCTAACCCACAGATGCCTACTTTGACCGGATTCACTGTGAACTCCCCATAAAACGGCCGACGCTGGGTCGGCCGGAAAACAACCGCATGCTCGCGGCTCTCAATTAATGGCCCGGCAATGTGGCTGCCGGACCATGATCGTCAAGGCTGACCGTGACGATGCGAATTACTTCGCGCCCAGCGCCAGTTTGGCGACTTGTGGCGCAGGCTGGTAGCCCGGAATGACTTGTCCGTCAGCCAAAACGATGGCCGGTGTGCCGTTCACACCGATCGACTGACCGAGGGCGAACTGTTTGGAAACCGGGTTATCGCACTTGGCGGCCTTGATTTCCTTGCCATCGACCATTTTGTCCATGGCGGCTTTCTTGTCTTTCGAGCACCACACGGCTTGCAACTGCTCGTCACCCGGCGAGCCGAGGCCCTGGCGCGGGAACGCTACATAGCGCACTTCAATGCCGCGCTTGTTCAGCTCAGGCACTTCGGCGTGCAGTTTGTGGCAATACGGGCAGGTGGTGTCGGTGAATACGGTGATGAACGATTTGGTCTCGCCCACGGCCGGGTAGACCACGGTTTCGGCCACCGGGATGGCGTTGATCAGTTTGGAGATGCCGACGCGCTCGGCTTTCTCGGTCAGGTTGACCGGTTTGCCGTCCTTGAGCTGGAACAGGTAACCCTGAACGATGTACTGACCGTCAGCGCTGGCGTACAGCACGCGGCTGCCCTTGAGCTTGACTTCGTACATGCCCGGCAACGGGCTGGCATTGATGCTTTCTACCGGAACCTCGAGTTCGAGTTTTTCCAGGCTTTGACGAATCGCTTTGTCGGCCGCGTCATCGGCGACGGCAAAGGTGCTGACCAACGCAATGGCTGCGGCGGCGAAAATCTGGGTCAGACGCATGAGAACTCCTGAAGGCGGACAAATGGATCGGTCAGAACGCCCGTGCCGGAACACCGGGTCATAACCGTCCATCGTGCAAACCGGCAAAGCCTAACACATAAGGTCACGGTGGCCGAATGCGCCTGTCGCCACAGATTCATGTGCACCTGCCACACCCTCATACATGTGCAGCTGACACACATTATTGTGGCGAGGGGATTTATCCCCGATGGGTTGCGAAGCAGCCCTGAAACCGTCCACCCCGGTCTATCAGAAAAACCGAACAAGCCGAGCCTGGGGCTGCTGCCCAGCCCATCGGGGATAAATCCCCTCACCACAGGTAATTATTCCAACATTGAAGGGTGCATCAACCGCGCGGGTGATGTTTGGCGTGCAGGTCTTGCAATCGGGCGCGGGCGACATGGGTATAGATCTGGGTGGTCGAAAGGTCACTGTGCCCCAGCAGCATCTGCACCACGCGCAAGTCGGCGCCATGGTTAAGCAGGTGCGTGGCAAACGCATGGCGCAAGGTATGCGGCGACAGCGACTTGCCGATCCCGGCGACCTTGGCCCAATGCTTGATCCGGTGCCAAAACGTTTGGCGCGTCATCTGCTCGCCGCGCTGACTGGGGAACAGCACATCGCTGGGACGGCCGCCGAGCAATTCGCCGCGGCCATCGCGCATATAGCGCTCGATCCAGACAATTGCCTCTTCGCCCATCGGCACCAGACGCTCCTTGCTGCCCTTACCCATCACTCGCAACACACCCTGACGCAGGTTGACCTGCTCCAGTGTCAGACTGATCAGCTCGGTCACCCGCAGGCCGCAGGCGTACAACACTTCGAGCATGGCGCGGTCACGCTGGCCGATCGCCTCACTCAGATCCGGCGCCTTCAACAACGCTTCCACATCAGCTTCCGACAGGGATTTGGGCAGCGGCCTGCCCAGCTGCGGCATGTCGACACGCAACGTCGGATCTACGGTGATCAGCTTTTCCCGCAACAAATACCGATAAAACCCACGCACACCCGAAAGAAATCTCGCGGTGGAACGTGGTTTGTAGTTCTGCTCCAGACGCCAGGCCAAGTGATCGAGGATCAACTCACGGCCGGCGTTGATCAGCTCCAGGTTTTTCTCCTGCAACCAGCCGTTGAACAGCGCCAGATCGCTGCGATAGGCGCCTCGGGTGTTATCGGACAGGCCTTTTTCCAGCCACAGGGCGTCGAGGAATTGGTCAATCAGGGGATGGTCGATGGCAGGCATGGGCGCTCAAGACACACAACCTCAGGGCTGTGCGCAAATGTAGAGTGAACTGTAGGAATGGGCGCTAGTCTTTCATAGCCCGCTATTTCAAGGAACAGGGAGCATCAATGAACGAGCAGCAAATCCTATTGGCATTTGGCGGGATTGGTGTGGCGGCGCTGGGTTGCCAGTGGCTGGCCTGGCGCCTGAAATTGCCGGCGATTCTGTTTTTGTTGCTGACCGGCATTCTGGCCGGCCCGGTACTGGGCTGGCTCGATCCACAGGAAATGTTCGGGCCGTTGCTGATGCCGCTGGTGTCGCTGGCGGTAGCGCTGATTCTGTTCGAAGGCAGCCTGACGCTGCATCTGTCGGAATGGAAAGAGATTGGCAGCGTTGTTCATCGACTGGTGACGATTGGAGCTATCTCGACCTGGATCGTCATCGCGGTCGCCACCCATTATTTGCTCGGCTTTGACTGGATGCTGGCCATCCTTTTCGGCAGCCTGACGCTGGTGACTGGCCCGACAGTGATCGTGCCGATGCTGCGGGTAGTGCGGCCGAAAGCCTCTATCGCCAATATTCTGCGCTGGGAAGGCATTGTCATTGACCCGATCGGCGCCCTCCTCGCCGTCGTGGTCTACAGCTTCATCATTGCCAGCGCTGAGGGCCATGGTTTCAAGCAGAGCCTGTTGACCTTCGGCGGGGTGATTCTGTGTGGCGCGGCGTTCGGGGTTGTCGGTGGATGGTTACTAGGGACGGTGATCCGCCGGCAGTGGCTGCCGGAGTACCTGCATAACCTCGCCTCGCTGGCGGCGGTACTGGGGATTTTCATTGCCTCCAACGAGGTCATGCATGAGTCGGGATTGTTGGCGGTGACGCTGATGGGCATGTGGCTGGCCAACATGAAAGGCGTGGATGTGCGGCACATCCTGCACTTCAAGGAAAACCTCAGCGTGCTGCTGATCTCCGGACTGTTCATTCTGTTGGCGGCGCGCCTCGACTTGAACGCCTTGATTGGACTGGGTCCGCTGGTGCTGATTTTGTTGTTGGTGATTCAATTGATCGCCCGGCCACTGAACGTTGTGCTGAGCACGGCGGGCTCCAGCCTGAGTTGGCGTGAACGCGCACTTTTGTGCTGGATCGCACCACGAGGGATTGTCGCGGCCGCAGTGTCGGCAATTTTTGCCATTCGCCTGGATGAAGCCGGCCATGAAGGTGCGTTGCTGCTGGTGCCACTGACCTTTGCGGTGATCATCGGCACCGTGGTGCTGCAAAGCGCTACAGCACGCCCGTTGGCACGCCTGCTCAAAGTCGCGGAACCGGCGCCGAGTGGCTTCCTGATCGTCGGCGCCAATGCGCCTTCGCGCTTGCTTGGCAAGTCGTTGCAACAACTGGGCAGCCGGGTTTTGCTGACCGATTCGAGCTGGGAAAACATTCGTGCGGCGCGTATGGAAGGGCTACCGACCTACTTCGGCAACCCGGCTTCGCAACATGCCGATGCGCATCTGGATCTGGTCGGGTTGGGGCATTTGCTGGCGTTGTCACCGTCCGGCGAACTCAACACCTTGGCGGCGATGCGCTTTCGTCATGACTTCGGACATCATCGTTTGTTTGGTTTGGCCAGCGGTCATGAAAGCCGCCGCAGCGACAAACATCGCGCGAGCCTTGAGCATCGTGGCAATCAGTTGGGCAGTGAGGCGTTGACCTACGCGAAACTGGCCAGCCAGATGGGCCAGGGCGCCGAGCTGTACAGCACAGCATTGACGGACGGGTTTGGCTGGGAGGATTACCGGGCGTTGCATGGCAATCGGGCGACCCTGCTGTTCATGCGTGATGACAGTGGTTGGGTGCATGTGGTGACGCCTGAGACCACATTGAAGCCGGGATCTGGGTGGACGTTGCTGGCGTTGATTCAGCCGGAGGCCAGCGGCGCCTCTTAAATCCAATCGCGGGCAAGCCCGCTCCCACAGTGTCCGTGTCGTGCATAAAAGTTGTGAACGACACAAAACCTGTGGGAGCTGGCTTGCCAGCGATGGTCGCGACGCGGTTTCAGATCAGGCCGCAAAACCCGGGAGCACCGGCACCGGTCGCTTGTCATCATCGATGGCAACAAAGCTGAACTGCCCATGGATCGCCTTTTCGCGCCCATCACAACTCATGCTTTCCACAAACACTTCCACCTCGACCTTGAGGCTGGTGTTGCCGACCTTGATCACTTTCCCTACCAGTTCGACGATCGAGCCGGCCGGGATGGCGTGGTTGAAGTCGATGCGATCAGTCGAAACCGTCACCAGCGGCAAACGGCAAAAACGCGTGGCGGTGATGAACGACACTTCGTCCATCCACGCCAGCGCAGTGCCGCCGAACAGGGTGTTGTGGTGGTTGGTGGTCGGCGGGAAGACGGCTTTGGTTACGCGGGTCACCGAGAGTTCGGTACGGCGTTCGATTTCCTGGTCACGGGTGGTCATGGTTCTGGCCTGAAACGAAATGGCTGTGGACAAATTGCAGGCAACAAAAAAGCAGCCCGTAGGCTGCTTTTTTCTGCATCGGAAGCTGGGCTTAAGCCAGTTTTTCCTTGATGCGAGCTGCTTTACCCGACAGGTCGCGCAGGTAGTACAGCTTGGCTTTACGTACGTCACCGCGACGTTTAACAGCCATGCTGTCGATCTGCGGGGAGTAGGTCTGGAAAGTACGTTCTACGCCAACACCGTTGGAGATTTTACGAACGGTGAACGCACTGTTCACGCCGCGGTTACGCTTGGCGATTACAACGCCTTCGAACGCTTGCAGACGGGAACGATCGCCTTCCTTCACTTTCACCTGAACGACAATGGTGTCGCCTGGGGCAAAGGTAGGGATTTCTTTGGTCATCTGCTCTGCTTCGAGTGCAAGGATGATTTTGTTGGTCATGCTGTGCTCCTAAGGTAAATCAACTGATCTACCATCGATACGTTGTTAACTATCGTCCCGCTCGCGGATGTATTCCTCGAGCAGCTTCTTCTCTTCTCCAGAAAGCGAGCGGCTTTCCAGAAGATCGGCGCGTCGTTCATAGGTCCTACCAAGGGACTGCTGTAAACGCCAACGCCGGATATGCGCGTGATTGCCACTTAGCAACACGTCGGGAACACGCTGATCCGCATACACCTCAGGTCGGGTGTAGTGCGGGCAATCCAGCAGACCATCCGTAAAGGAATCTTCCTCAGCGGAATCCGCATGCCCTAAAGCTCCAGGCAGCAGTCGTGTAACCGCATCGATCAGGACCATGGCCGGCAGCTCACCGCCAGACAACACATAGTCACCAATTGACCACTCTTCATCGACATGAGCCTCAATAAAGCGCTCGTCAATGCCTTCATAGCGGCCGGCAATCAGGATCAATGCATCCGATTTCGCCAACTCGCGTACCGCCGACTGATTCAGTTGACGGCCTTGGGGGGACAGGTAAATCACCTTCGCCGCCTCCCCGGCTGCTGCCTTGGCCTGAACCAGAGCATCTTCCAGGGGCTTGATCTTCATCACCATGCCCGGACCACCGCCAAACGGGCGATCGTCCACAGTGTGATGCCGATCCGTCGTGTAATCCCGCGGATTCCAACAGGTCAGCTGCAAGAGCCCCTGTTTGACCGCTCGACTGGTGATGCCGTAGTCGCCGATGGCGGAAAACATCTCGGGAAACAAACTGATCACTTCTACGCGCAAGTTAGCCACGCTTAGAAGTCCGCGTCCCAATCCACCTTCATCTCGCCCGCTGCCAGGTCGACGGCCAACACGCATTGCTCCGTATAGGGCAACAGGCGTTCGCGATCATCCAGGCTGCCAGCGCAAGGCTTGACTACCATTACATCATTGGCGCCGGTTTCCAGAAGATGATCGATTTTCCCGAGCAATTGCCCAAGGGTGTCGATGACCTTCAGACCTTCCAGTTGGTACCAGTAGTACTCACCTTCGGTCAATTCAGCGAACAGATTACGCGGCACGCAGATCTCATAACCGGCCAGAAGACGAGCTTCTTCACGATCATCAAGACCCTTGAGCTTTGCGACCAGGAACTTGTCGCTCCCGCGTCCACTGACCAGCTCGACCTGTTTGACATTGCCTTCGCGCTTGAGCGTCCAGGTTTTGTACTGCAACAGGTTTTCAGTCGGATCAGTAAAGGAATAAACCTTCACTTCGCCGCGAACGCCATGAACAGAATAAATTTTGCCAATAACGATCAAATCATCGGCAACAGCAGGCGTCGCGTTCATATTGCTCAGGCCGCAGCCTTTGCAGATTCCTTCAGCAACTGAGCAACACGCTCAGAAGGCTGTGCACCAACGCTCAGCCAGTAGGCTACGCGCTCTTGGTTCACGGACAGACGGATTTCCTGACCACGGGCAACAGGGTTGAAGAAACCAACCTGTTCTTTGTGGGAGCCGTCACGCGGGTTACGCGAGTCGGTTACGGTCAGGTGGTAAAACGGGCGCTTTTTGGAGCCGCCAAGGGCAAGACGGATTGTTAGCATGTGAACATCGTTCCTGTAGTCGGTGCTGCAAATCTAAATGCACAGCGGGCATGGGTGCCCGAAAGGCCGCATATTCTAAGGAATATCCGGACTTTTGCAAATGACTTTTTCCGGCGCCTATGGCATGCCGTGCAGATTTGCATAGAGAGCCGTCGATGAAAACGGCCAGTCAGCTCCCGCCGAGTGCGGGTTTGCTGTTGATCCCGCGTCCTTGCGGGGCCTGCGCCGGTGCGACGACCGGCCAGTTTTTTACATTTTCGGCATGCCGCCGCCGGGCAACATACCGCCCATGCCGCGCATCATTTTCGCCATTCCGCCTTTGGCGGTGAATTTCTTCATCATCTTCTGCATCTGCTTGTGCTGCTTGATCAAGCGACCGATATCCTGCACCTGCGTGCCGGAACCCATGGCGATCCGGCGCTTGCGCGAACCGCTGATCAGTTCAGGGTCGCGGCGCTCGGCCGGGGTCATGGAATTGATGATGGCTTCCATCTGTTTGAATTGTTTCTCTGCGGCGTTCTGGGCATTGCCCATTTGCGACAGGTTGACGCCACCGATGCTCGGCAGTTTGTCCATGAGGCCGCCAAGGCCGCCCATGTTCTTCATCTGTTGCAGCTGATCACGGAAGTCTTCGAGGTCGAAGCCCTTGCCCTTCTTCAGCTTCTTGGCCAGTTTGTCGGCCTTGTCCTTGTCGAGGGTCGCTTCAGCCTGTTCGATCAGGCTGAGCACGTCGCCCATGCCGAGAATCCGCGAGGCGATACGCTCAGGGTGGAACGGATCGAGCGCTTCGCTCTTCTCGCCCATACCGATGAACTTGATCGGCTTGCCAGTGATGGCACGCACCGACAGGGCGGCGCCGCCACGGGCATCGCCGTCGACCTTGGTCAGGATCACACCGGTCAACGGCAGTGCATCGCCGAAGGCCTTGGCCGTGTTGGCGGCGTCCTGACCGGTCATGGCGTCGACCACGAACAGGGTTTCGACCGGGTTGATCGCGGCGTGCAGCGCCTTGATCTCGCCCATCATCTCTTCGTCGATGTGCAGACGACCGGCGGTGTCGACGATGACCACGTCGATGAATTTCAGTTTTGCTTCTTTAATAGCCGCGGTGGCGATGTCCACCGGTTTCTGGCTCAGGTCGGACGGGAAGAACGTCACGCCGATGTCGTTGGCCAGGGTTTCCAGCTGTTTAATAGCTGCCGGGCGATAAACGTCCGCCGACACAACCATGACCGACTTTTTCTTGCGCTCTTTCAGGAAACGCGCAAGTTTGCCGGCGGTGGTGGTTTTACCCGCACCCTGCAGACCGGCCATCAGAATGACCGCTGGCGGCACAGCGCTCAGGTTCAAGTCTTCGTTGGCCGCGCCCATCAGGCTTTCGAGTTCGGCCTGGACGATCTTCACGAACGCTTGGCCCGGCGTCAGGCTGCGCGACACCTCGGTGCCGACAGCGCGTTCCTTGACCGAATTGACGAAGTCCTTGACCACCGGCAGGGCGACGTCGGCTTCGAGCAACGCCATGCGCACTTCACGCAAGGTGTCTTTGATATTGTCCTCGGTCAGCTTCGCCTTGCCGGTGACATGGCGCAGCGTCTGCGAGAGACGGTCGGTTAAGTTTTCAAACATTGCGCGATCCTTTCAGGCCCTGTGTAGACCGGGATAATGGCGGCCCAGACCGGAATCAACATGTGCTCGGCGAGCCTGCGGCGTGGGCAGGTCGCGGATTATAGCGAAGACTGCGGCTGGCGGACACCTCGCTGTCAGCTTCCTGAGTCTTTCGTGCCATGGCGGTTCTATGCCAAACTCAGCCCCTTTCGGGCTTGCCTAACAGGATTTATGCTCCCCTTGTCACCCAGTTTGCTTACCACTCTCGCCGCCGCCCTTCTATACGCCGCTGCGACTCTTTATCAGAGCACTCGTCTGGCCACCGGCGCCAAGGCGAACAAGCGCCTGCTGGTTACGCTTGGCGTCCTCGCCGTGGTCGCCCACAGCGCCAGCCTGCTCACGCATTTGCTGACCCCGATCGGTCTGGGCCTGGATTTCTTCAGCGCCTCCAGCCTGATCGCCGCAGCGGTGATCGCCCTGACGCTGATCGCCTGCTCACGGATTCCGGTGGAGAACCTGCTGGTGCTGCTGTTTCCGCTGGGCGCAGTCACCGTGTTGCTGGCGCAGTTCGCGCCGACCGGCACGGTTCAGATCATCGATGAAGAGCCGGGCATCCTCGCCCACATTCTCTTGTCGATCCTCGCCTACGGCATGTTCACCATCGCGGTGTTCCAGGCTTTGCTGCTGCTGGTGCAAGACCACCAGCTCAAGCACAAGCACCCGTCCGGCCTGATCAAGAACTTCCCGCCGCTGCAAACCATGGAAAGCCTGCTGTTCGGTTTCCTCTGGGCCGGCTGGACGCTGCTGTCACTGTCGCTGATTTCCGGCTGGCTGTTCGTCGAAAACCTGTTCGCTCAGCATCTGGTACACAAAACCCTGCTGGCGTGCCTGGCCTGGGTGGTGTTCAGCGTGCTGTTGTGGGGCCGCAATCGTCTGGGCTGGCGCGGCCACAAGGCGATTCGCTGGACCCTCGCCGGTTTCTGCCTGCTGATGTTGGCTTATTTCGGCAGCAAACTGGTTCGTGAATACATCCTGCACATCTGACGGGCGGCATAAATGGACGGTTTGCCCATAGGGCCGATGCTCGCAATATTTGCCCTGCTGATTTTATGGTCGGGGCTGTTTACCGCCGTCGAAATCGCGCAGCAACACCTGCTCGCGCAGCGCACCGCCTCACGCGCCAGCGATAAGCCGCTGGCCAGGCTGAGCTTCCCGCTCGACAGCCTGATCCTGTGCAATACCTTGTGCCGGGCACTGGCAGTGATCATCGCCACGCTGCTGGCAATTTTCCTTTGCGAAGAAAACGGCCCGTGGGCCGCTTGCCTGAGTGCCGGCGTGATCTTGCTGGTCTTCGCCGATTACTTCCCGCGCTCGCTCGCCAAACGCTATCCGGACGCCGTGCTTTCTTTCGGCAATACCTTGCTGGCGGTGCCGCTGAAAGCGGTTTACCCATTGGCCTGGCTGCTCAGCCGTATCAGCGGTTTGCTGACTCGACCTTTTGCGCGCAAAGCCCAAGTGGTGCAGCAAAGCGAGGACGACCTGGCGGCGGATCATCCCGATGATCCCGAACATCCGACACGTACGCACCCGGTGTCAGGCATCCATGCGCTGGACAACATCACCGTCAACGACATTCTGGTCCCGCGCAGCGACGTCGACGGCATCAACCTTGATGACCCGATCGAAGACATCATCGAACAACTGCGCCACAACAAACGCACGCGCCTGCCGGTGTTCCACAGCGACATCAACCAGGTCGAAGCGGTGCTCAATACCCGGCAGATCCGCCATCTGCTGAACAACGACAGTCTGACCCGTGAAGCGTTGCTGGCCGCCAGCTACGAGCCGTACTTCGTGCCGGAAAGCACGCCGTTGCAACTGCAACTGCTGAACTTCCACAAGCAGCAGCGCCGGTTGGGCATGGTGGTGGACGAGTACGGCGAAGTGCTGGGCATCGTCACCCTGGAAGACATTCTTGAAGAGATCGTCGGCGAGTTCGAAAGCGAGCACAGCCTCGACAACCCGCACATTCACACACAGGCCGATGGGCGCATGGTGATTGATGGCGCGGCATCAATCCGAGAGCTGAATAAATGCCTGGGCTGGCACTTGCCAAGCGACGGGCCGAAGACCCTGAATGGCTTGGTGACCGAAGCGCTGGAGACCATCCCGGAAAGCGCGGTTTGCCTGAAGATCGGCCGTTATCGATTGGAGATCCTCGAAACTGAGGAGAACCGGGTGAGCAAGGTGTTGATCTGGCATACCTCTTCGGTGCCTGCCAAGATCTAAGCGTAGTTGTGGCGAGGGAGCCTGCTCCCGCTCGGGCGTGCAGCGTCCGCAAATGTGCTGGGGTCGCTTCGCAACCCAGCGGGAGCAAGCTCCCTCGCCACAGAATCTCTACTGACCTCAGGTTTCATTGGCTCTGCCAGCCCTCTTGTTCATTTGTTAGCCCCCTTCCTATAATCGAGGCGCTTACCCAAGCGCAGCCGGTCCATGTGCTTATCCAGCACGATTCGGATCTCGGCCTTTTTCCGCAACAAACCGGCGACTGTTCCTACTCGAAACAGCGCTCGCGCCTCATCCCACATCCCTGGGTGTTCGACCATAATAATTCGCTCCAACGGAGCTCATGACTGTCAGGGATCACCGCATGACGACCAGTACCGCTTACAGCGACACCGCGCCTGCCCAACCGACCAATTCCGCCACCCGCGTGGCGACCGCGAGTTTTATCGGCACCGCCATCGAGTTCTACGATTTCTATGTGTATGCCACGGCCGCCGCGCTGGTGATCGGGCCGGTGTTCTTTCCGCAGACGTCCGGCACGGCGCAGATGCTCTCGGCGTTCCTCACTTTCGGCATCGCTTTTCTTGCCCGGCCGCTGGGCTCGGCGCTGTTCGGCCACTTCGGTGACCGTATCGGGCGTAAATCGACACTGGTCGCATCCTTGCTGTTGATGGGCGTGTGTACGACGCTGATCGGCGTGCTGCCGGGTTACGCCACGATTGGCGCGTGGGCACCGATTCTGCTGTGCGTGCTGCGCTTCGGGCAGGGGCTGGGATTGGGTGGCGAATGGGGCGGTGCCGCCCTGCTGGCCACGGAAAACGCGCCGAAAGGCAAACGCGCGTGGTTCGGTATGTTTCCGCAGCTTGGCCCTTCGATTGGTTTCCTCGCGGCCAACGGCTTGTTCTTGACCCTGGCCATGACCCTCGATGACGAGCAGTTCCGCAGCTGGGGCTGGCGCATTCCGTTTCTGCTCAGCGCGGCGCTGGTGATGGTTGGCCTGTATGTGCGCCTGAAACTCCACGAAACGCCAGTTTTCGCCAACGCCATCGCTCGTCAGGAGCGGGTGAAAGTGCCGCTGGTCGAGCTGTTCAGCCAGTATTGGGCCCCGACTTTGTTGGGCGCGGCGGCGATGGTGGTGTGCTACGCGCTGTTCTATATCTCGACGGTGTTTTCCCTGAGCTATGGGGTTTCCACACTGGGTTATAGCCGCGAGACATTCTTGGGACTGCTGTGCTTTGCCGTTTTGTTCATGGCGGCAGCCACGCCGTTGTCAGCCTGGGCCAGTGACCGTTACGGGCGCAAACCGGTGTTGATCATCGGCGGCGTGCTGGCGATTCTGTCCGGGTTTCTGATGGAGCCATTGCTGACGCAGGGTTCGACCTGGGGCGTGGCGCTGTTTCTGTGTATCGAGTTGTTCTTGATGGGCGTGACATTTGCGCCGATGGGCGCGCTGTTGCCGGAGTTGTTTCCGACCCACGTGCGTTATACCGGCGCTTCGGCGGCGTATAACCTGGGCGGCATTGTCGGGGCCTCGGCGGCGCCATTCTTTGCGCAGAAACTGGTGGCGATGGGGGGGTTGAGTTACGTCGGCGGGTATGTGTCGGCGGCGGCGGTGCTTAGCTTGATTGCGGTGCTGTGCCTGAAGGAAACGCGCAATAACGATCTGAATCAGGTTGCCTGATAGATCGCCATCGCGGGCAAGCCCGCTCCCACAGTGTCCGTGTCGAACACAAAATTTGTGAACACCACTGAACCTGTGGGAGCGGGCTTGCCCGCGATGGGCGCGACTCGATTAAAGCTCTACAACGACAGCCTGAGCAGCACGGGTCGCTTTGGCACGAGCCGCTTCGATCGACTCATCCCGCGCCAGCGCCACACCCATGCGACGCTGGCCATTCACTTCAGGCTTGCCGAACAGACGCAATGCCGTGTCCGGTTCGCTCAATGCAGCGCCAAGGTTGGCGAATGCGGTCTGAGTCGACTGACCTTCCACCAGAATCACCGCCGAAGCCGATGGCCCGAACTGACGGATCAGCGGCACCGGCAGACCAAGAATGGCGCGTGCGTGCAGGGCGAACTGCGACAAGTCCTGCGAAATCAGCGTCACCAGACCGGTGTCGTGCGGGCGCGGCGATACTTCGCTGAACCACACCTGATCGCCCTTGATGAACAACTCGACGCCGAACAGACCACGACCGCCCAGCGCTTCAGTCACGGCTTTGGCAACACGCTCGGATTCCGCCAGCGCAATCGGGCTCATGGCTTGTGGCTGCCAGGATTCCTGATAGTCGCCCTTCTCCTGACGGTGGCCGACTGGCGCACAGAACGTGGTACCACCAATATGACGCACGGTCAGCAAGGTGATTTCGTAGTCGAAATCGATGAAGCCTTCGATGATCACCCGACCTTTGCCGGCGCGACCGCCCTCTTGTGCGTAATCCCAGGCTTTCTGCACGTCATCGGCGCTGCGCAGCAGGCTCTGACCCTTGCCCGACGAACTCATCACTGGCTTGACGACGCAAGGGAAGCCCAGATCCTGCACGGCTTTGCTGTAGTCCTCGAAGGTGTCGGCAAAGTGGTACGGCGAGGTCGGCAGATCCAGCTCTTCGGCAGCCAGACGACGGATGCCTTCGCGGTTCATGGTCAACTGCGCAGCACGGGCGGTCGGGATCACGGTGAAGCCTTCGGCTTCCAGCTCGACCAGAGTGGCGGTGGCGATGGCTTCGATTTCCGGCACGATGAAGTGCGGTTTCTCGGCTTCGATGACGGCACGCAGCGCGGCGCCGTCGAGCATGTTGATCACGTGGCTGCGATGGGCAACCTGCATGGCCGGCGCATTGGCGTAACGGTCAACGGCGATCACTTCAACGCCCAGACGTTGCAGTTCGATTACCACTTCCTTGCCCAACTCACCACAGCCACACAGCAATACGCGGGTCGCGGTTGGCGACAATGGAGTTCCGATACGGGTCATCTCAGGTCCTCAAAGAAGCGGATCATCGAGGAAAGCGTCGCCATGCGCACTTTCCATGGGGAGAAAGCGCGGCATTTTACATGAACCCGAAGGTTTGGCTTCAGCTGGCGACGGCCTGTTTGCGCTCACGCCAGGCCATGATCAGCCAGACGGCGGTAACGCCGGCGAATTTCGAGGCCAGGGCGGTGATGATCACTGGCGGCGTCATCAGATCGATCATGCCGAAGAAGATGAAAGTATCGAGAGGAATGCTCAGTGCCGAACTGATCCACAAGCGGTCACGCAACGGCCGTTTGGTGATGCTGAAGACCAGCCAGTCGATGATCTCGGACACCGCAAACGCCGTGGCACTGGCCAGGGCGATGGACGGATCGGAGGTGACATACGACAACACCAGCGCCGCCAGCATCGCTACGATGGCGCCGTGGCCGAAGCGGGTTTGCACCATGTCGCGCAGCACGAACACCAGGCCGCCCCACGCCGACCAGATGATGTCCAGGTGGGGCGCGGTGGAGAAAGCGAAGTTGATCAGCACGACGCTGCTGATGTAGGCGATGAGGAAAATCATGGGGGCGACCTGTCAGTTTGGCGCACAGATTACTGGACCCGTAGATCAAGAGCCACCCCAGCCCTCTCCCCCAGGGGGGCGAGGGGGAAAGGGAGCAGATCTTCGTATGATCGAATCCCGAGTTCGACTCAAGAACGCAGGTCGGTACGGACCGAACCATCAACCCGGTCATCCCCTCCCCCTTCAGACCAGAGGGAAAGCGAGCAGATCGGGGGCTTTGAAAACTTGAGCTCAACTCAATCGTTCAGGTCGATGTAGCTCAAACTATCAACTCGGTCAGTCCCCTCTCCCTCTGGGAGAGGGCTAGGGTGAGGGCATTCTCGAGTTGATCACGATTTCGAAGGCACCATCCACACCAACCCACTCGCCTTCGCCCGCTCATGACACAACCCCAGCACCACGCGTCGCTCGTCATTGCTCATGCGGCCCCAGCGGGTGATCTCCGCGACCGTGCGCTGGCAACCGGTGCAAATATCGTCTTCGTCCAGCGCGCAAATATTCACGCAAGGCGAGGCGACCGGTCTTTCGACAGTAGTCATTCTTCCTGCTCAACCAGATCACGCGCATAACGCTGGGAGTTATGCACATAGTGCGCAGCGCTCGCTTCGAGCATCTTCTTCTGCGGCTCGGTCAACTCACGCACAACCTTGCCCGGCGAGCCCATCACCAGCGAACCATCCGGAATTTCCTTGCCCTCACCAATCAGCGAGTTGGCGCCAATGATGCAGTTCTTTCCGATCTTCGCGCCGTTGAGAATCACCGCGTTGATGCCGATCAGGCTGTAATCGCCAACGGTGCAGCCGTGGAGCATGGCGTTGTGGCCAATGGTCACGCCGGTGCCGATGGTCAGCGGATAGCCCATGTCGGTGTGCATCACGGTGCCGTCCTGGACGTTGCTGTTCTTGCCGATCAGGATCAGTTCGTTGTCGCCGCGCAGCACGGCGTTGAACCAGACGTTGGCGCCCTCCTCCAGTTTGACCTTGCCCACCAACACGGCATTGGGGGCGACCCAGCTCTGCGGGTGGGTTTCGATACGGGCGTCGCCCAAGCGGTATTTCATCTTGTTTTCCTCAGGGCTCACGGGGATGGCCATTCGAACGATGGCTTACGTGTTAATAAAGCTTTTAGGCGGTTGATGCAGACTAATCTTCGCGTCATAGAGCAGATTGATCAACTCGACGATCATGATCGCCGTCAGCCCCCAGATCTTGAACTCGCCGTAGCGATAACTCGGTACGTACCAGCTACGGCCCTGATAGTCGATGCGATGGGTGTGTTCGCGGGGATCCCTGCGGAAGAATTCGAGGGGGACACTGAACACGGCGGCGATTTCCGCGTCGTTGGGCTGGTACTCGACAAAATCGGGGATCACGCCAACGTAAGGTGTGACCTTGATTCCATGCAGAGAGATCAACGGGCTCAGCGGGCCGATCACTTCGACCAGTCCCGGCGGCAGGCCAATCTCTTCTTCGGCTTCACGCAGGGCGGTGAAAATCAGGTCAGGGTCTTCCGGATCGCGGCGCCCACCCGGGAAGGCGACTTCGCCGCCATGGGTCGAGAGACCGCTGGCACGCAGAGTGAGTACCAGCTCAGGCTCGGCACTGCGGGTGATCGGCACCAGCACGGCGGCCTCGGGGAAACGTGTGTCGGTCTCCAGCGTGCGCGGTGTGTGGTTGCTTACCCGATGCAGTAGCTCGTCCAGCATGAGTGTTCTCGATCTGTGCCTTACCCGGCATCATGCACCAATCATAGCGGCCGCCCAAGCCCTTCGCCGGAGCATGTCGCGAAACGACAACTTGCCGACCGGCACCGCTGCACGCCAAGATAGGCGCAGCATTCAGGAACCCCAGCATGAAATTTTGCAGCCAGTGCGGCAACCCGGTGACACAGCGCATTCCCGAAGGCGACTCGCGGCTGCGATTTGTCTGTGACAGCTGTCAGACCATTCACTATCAGAATCCCAACATCGTTGCCGGTTGTGTCGCGACCTGGGGCTCTAAAGTATTGCTCTGCCGTCGCGCCATCGAGCCGCGCCTCGGTTACTGGACGCTGCCCGCTGGTTTCATGGAAAACGGTGAGACCATCGAGCAGGCTGCGATCCGCGAAACCGCCGAGGAAGCCTGCGCCCGGGTACGCAACCTGAGCATCTATACGCTGATCGACGTGCCGCACATCAGTCAGGTGCATGTGTTCTTCCGCGCCGAGCTGGTCGACCTGGATTTCGCCGCCGGCCCCGAGAGCCTCGAAGTGCAACTATTCGACGAAGCCGACATTCCATGGGATGAGCTGGCTTTCCGCACGGTGGGGCGTACCTTAGAATGCTTCTTCGCTGATCGGCGCGCCGAGGCCTACCCGGTTCGGTCGGAGTCGATTCCGCCGCTCGCTCAGCCAGCCATCACTTAATCTTGTCGCAGCCTGGCCGATAGACAAAGCGCAGGCTGCAACAGGGCCTGCATGACATCTATAAATTAAGTATCTGCTTCATTCCTGGGGAATCGTTTCAATGCGTTGGTTGCTTGCCCTGTTCTGCCTGTCGTTCGTTACGGTCTCGCAAGCGTCATTCGTGACCACCGTGACGCCATCCAATACGCCTCTGATCGAAAAAGTGCTGGTGCTCAAATCGGCTCATCAACTGCAGTTGATCGCCGACGGCAAGCCGCTGAAGACCTATCGCATCTCGCTGGGCAAAGGTGCGAAAAAAGGTCCGAAACTGATTGAAGGCGACAAACGCACACCGGAAGGTTTCTATTGGATCGACTGGCGCAAGACCAGCGACAAATTCAACCTGTCGATGCACATTTCCTACCCGAACATCACCGACTCTGCCCGTGCCCGACGTGAAGGCGTCGAGCCCGGCGGGATGATCATGATCCACGGCACGCCGGATTCGGAAGAAACGCCGGAAGACCTGTTCCACACGCTGGACTGGACCGACGGCTGCGTCGCCATGCGCAACGTCGACATGCGCGAAGTGTGGAATCTGGTGCCGGACGGCACGATGGTCGAGATCCGCCCTTAACCTGACCGAAAACCTGTGGCGAGGGAGCTTGCTCCCGCTCAGGCGCGCAGCAGTCGTAAAGGCTGGACGCGCGGTATGTCAGACCGTTAGCGGTGACAGGGTTTGGGGCCGCTTCGCAGGCCAGCGGGAGCAAGCTCCCTCGCCACAGATGTGACCAACCACCGCTACCTTTGGTCGCTCTCGAAAAAATAAATCAAAAGATCGCAGGCTGCGGCAGCTCCTACACGGGTGATACCACTCTCGACTGTAGGCGCTGCCGCAGGCTGCGATTTTTTGTTTTTCATAGCCCACCTCTAATACCACTCAAGACCAAACCCTTCCTGAACCGCCATTTCATTGGGCATTCGGCCATTTACCTGCGTTGACATGGTATTCAAGTGGTATTAATTTCCGCCCCACAAGCGAGCCACAACAATCCTATACTCGCGCCGGAAATGACCTACATGAACGACTTCCACGCCCTACGCCCAGATGACTCCCAGCCGACGCCGCTGTACCTGCAACTGGCGCGCAACCTGGAAGCAGCGATTCATGCCGGGCAGTGGAAAGCCGAACAGGCGATGCCATCCGAGCGCAATCTCAGTGAACAGCTCGGCATCTCCCGGGTCACCGCCCGCAAAGCACTGGAGGTCTTGCTCGATCAAGGCCTGATCCGCCGCCTGCAAGGTTCCGGCACCTTCATCACACCCCGCCTGGAACAGCCACTGTCGCGCCTCTCGGGCTTCAGCGAAATGCTCCGCCTCAAGGGTTTCGTGCCCAGCTCACAATGGCTGGAGCGGGAAATCACCCTGCCGACCCACGAAGAACTGATCCGCCTGAGCCTGTCGCCAAACGACAAGGTCGCGCGCATGAAACGCCTGCGCAAGGCCGACGACACGGTGATGGCCATCGAGATGAGCACCCTGCCCGCCTCAATCATGCCCAAGCCACAATTGGTGGGCGATTCGCTTTACGAATACCTCGACGGCATCGGCAAACCGATTGTCCGCGCCCTTCAGCACATTCAGGCGATCAACGCCTCGGACGAGTTCGCCGCGCTGGTCGGCATCGCCCCCGGCACCGCCATGCTGCTGATGACCCGGGTCGGCTACCTGGAAGACAACACGCCGATCGAAGTCACCGACACCTATTGCCGCAACGACTACTACGACTTTGTTGCAGAGCTGCGTCGCTAAAACGGCCCAAAGCGAGAACCGAAATGTCCGAAGACAACATCCTCACCGCCAGCGGCTGGATTCGCGGCCGGCTGGTCCACGAACACGGCAAAGTCGTGTCGATTGAAGGCGTGCCGTGCGATCCGGCGACCAATGACCTGCCCTATCTGCTGCCCGGCTTCATCGACCTGCATGTCCACGGCGGTGGCGGCAAAGACATCATGGAAGGCGCCAGCGCGTTCGAGACCATCACCAAAACCCACGTGCGCTTCGGCACCACCTCGCTGCTGGCCACGACCATGACCGCACCGAGCGCCGAGATCTCCAGTGTGCTCAAAGAGGTCGGAGAATTCTGCGAACAGCGTCCGCAAGGCGCCGCCCGAGTCCTCGGCGTGCACCTCGAAGGCCCGTACATCAATCCCGGCAAACTCGGTGCACAACCGAACTTTGCCCACACCGCGTTGATGGCCGAAGTCGAAGAATACCTGGCGCTGGCCCCGATCCGCGTGATCACCATCGCCCCGGAAATCGCCGGCCATGACGGTTTGATCCGAGAACTGAGCAGCCGTGGCGTGCGCATGCAGATCGGCCACACCCTCGGCAGTTACGAGGAAGGCGTCGCCGCACTGGAAGCTGGTGCCACCAGCTTCACCCATTTGTACAACGCCATGAGCCCGCTGCATCACCGCGAGCCCGGCATCGTCGGCGCGGCACTGGCCCACGCCAAATTCGCCGAATTGATCCCGGATTTGCTGCACGTGCATCCCGGCGCCATTCGCGTGGCCCTGCGTTCGATCCCATGCCTGTATTGCGTCACCGACTCGACCGCCGCCGCCGGCATGCCCGACGGTGAGTACAAGCTAGGCAGCCACACCGTAACCAAATGCCTGGGTGGCGTGCGCCTGCCCGACGGCACGCTGGCCGGCAGCACCCTGACCATGGATCAGGCCCTGCGCAACCTGGTGAAGATCGGTTTGCCGATCAGCGAGGCCTCGCAACGTCTTTCGCAATTTCCCGCCGATTACCTCGGCATCACCGAACGCGGGCGCCTTGAACCAGACGCCTGGGCCGACTGCGTGCGGCTGGATCGCTCACTCACACTGACCGCCGTCATGGTCGAAGGAGAAGACATTGACTTCAAAAATGCTTGAAGAGGCGCTGTCCTCGTTCGAGGCCGTGCAGGCCCAACTGCAACAACTCGACCCGCAGATGATCGAGATCGCCGGGCGCTTGCGCCGTCAGCCACCACAAGTGGCGATGACCGTTGCGCGCGGCAGTTCCGATCATGCGGCGAGCTACTTCGCCTACCTGACCATGCAGCAACTGGGCGTACCCGTTGCGTCGTTGCCGATGTCGGTGGTGACCATGCAACAAGCGCCGTTGAAGGTCAGCGGTCAGGTCGCGTTTGCCTTTTCCCAGTCGGGGCAAAGCCCGGATCTGGTCAACAGCCTGCGCCTGTTGCGCAAGCGTGGTGCGCTCAGTGTGTCGATGGTCAACGCTGCCGATTCGCCACTGGAAGCTGCGTGTGAATTCAGCGTGCCATTGCTCGCCGGTACCGAAAGCAGCGTCGCCGCGACCAAAAGCTTTATCGCCACCCTCAGCGCGAGCGCCCGTTTGATCGCGCACTGGAAAGAAGACAGCGAATTGCTGGAGGCGCACAACGCCCTGCCTGAAGGCCTGCGTGAAGCGGCGAAACAGGATTGGAGCGTGGCCATCGATGCCCTGCGCGATTGCGAACGCCTGATGGTTATTGGTCGTGGCGCCGGTTTTGCCATCGCCCAAGAGGCGGCGCTGAAATTCAAGGAAACCTCGGCCATTCAGGCTGAAGCGTTCAGCAGCGCCGAGGTCCGTCACGGCCCGATGGCACTGATCGACGAACACTACCCGCTGCTGGTCTTCGCCCCACGCGGCGCCGAGCAGGCCGGCCTGTTGAGCCTCGCGGCAGAAATGCGCCAGCGCGGCGCCCGCGTGTTGCTGGCCGCACCGGACGACGTGAGCGAACGCGACTTGACCCTGAGCCGCGCCGAACACCCGGCCCTCGATCCGATTCTGGCCATCCAGAGTTTCTACGTGATGGCCGCAGGCCTCGCCGTAGCCCGTGGCATGGACCCGGATCAGCCGCGACACCTGAGCAAAGTTACGCGTACGCACTAAGCCCGAATGACTGCACACCTGATGAGACCGAGCCATGTACAACAACAATAAAGAGCTGACCCTCAGCGCCCCGCTCAGCGGCCCGGTGCTCACGCTCGCCAAAGTCCCGGACGCAGTGTTCGCCAGCGGCGCGATGGGCGATGGCATTGCCATCGATCCCGTCAACGACACCCTGTACTCGCCGTGCGCCGGCGTGATCATCCACGTCGCACGCACCGGCCATGCATTGACCGTGCGCGCTGACAATGGCGCAGAAATCCTCCTGCACCTGGGCCTCGACACCGTTGAACTGAACGGCGAAGGCTTCTCGATGCTGGTCAAGGAAGGCCTACGCGTCAGCAAAGGTCAGCCGCTGTTGCGCTACGACCTGGACAAGGTCGGCCAGCAGTGCAAAAGCCTCGTCAGCTTGTTGATCCTGACCAACAGCCAGGATTTTCAGGTGCGACCGATCACACTGAAAGCGGTGAAAGTCGGAGAGCCGCTATTACACATCGTCGCGCGCAACAGTTCGTCGGCTAATGCTGAAGAGGTGGGCGGGCCTGAAGTTCACGGTCATGTATTGGTTGCTCATCGCGGCGGTTTGCATGCGCGCCCTGCCGCGTTGATTCGGCAGACCGCGCAAGGTTTCAAGAGTCAGTCGCAGTTGCACTTCGCCGGTAAATCGGCGCCGTGCAACAGCCTGATCGGATTGATGGGGCTGGCGATCGGCGAGCAGGATGAAGTGCAGGTCAGCTGTCAGGGTTCGGACGCCGAAGCCGCGCTGCAAGCCTTGCTCACGGCATTGGCGACGGCTTTGCCGGATGACCATCACGCTGCCGCACCGGTAAGTGTTGCGCCTCTTAAACGTGCGGCCGAGGCTGGCGTTCTGCACGGCGTTTGCGCCGCGCCGGGACTGGTCGGTGGCCCGCTGTTTCGCTTGAACGCGATCAGTTTGCCAGTGGATGCAGGCAATCATGACCCGGTACAGCAACTGCAAAACCTCGACACCGCACTGAATCAGGTTCGCTGCGAAATCGACAGCACCCTAACCCAAGCCAAAAAGCAAAAGAATGCCGACGAAGAAGCGATCTTCGCCGCGCATCTGGCACTGCTCGAAGACCCGGCCCTGCTCGACGCCGCACAACAATCCATCGAGCAAGGCACAGCAGCGACTCACGCTTGGAGTCAGTCGATTGATGTCCAGTGCGAAGTGCTCCAACACACCGGTAGCGCGCTGCTGGCCGAACGCGCCAACGACTTGCGCGACCTCAAGCAACGGGTGCTGCGTGCCCTGCTCGGCGAAGCCTGGCATTACGACGTGCCGGCCGGTGCCATCGTCGCCGCGCATGAACTGACACCATCGGATCTGCTGCAACTCAGCGCTCAGGGTGTCGCCGGATTGTGCATGGCCGAGGGCGGCGCGACTTCACACGTAGCGATTCTGGCGCGCGGCAAAGGTCTGCCGTGCATGGTCGCTCTGGGTGCAGCATTGCTTGATCAACCGCAGGGCCAAGCGGTGGTGCTTGATGCTGATGGTGGGCGCCTCGAACTGGCACCGAATACCGAGCGCCTGGCTGAAGTTCAGCAAGCGCAACTCGAACGCAAACAGCGCCGCGACGTTCAACAAGCCAAGGCTCATCTGCCGGCAGAAACGCGCAATGGCGTGGCCATCGAAGTGGTCGCCAACGTCGCCTCAAGTGCTGAAGCGGCGGACGCCTTTGCCAACGGCGCCGACGGTGTCGGTCTGCTGCGCACCGAGTTTCTCTTCGTTGATCGCCAGACCGCGCCGGATGTCGAAGAACAGCGCAGTGCCTATCAAGCCGTGATCGACGCGATGGGCGATAAATCGGTGATCATCCGCACCATCGACGTCGGCGGCGACAAGCAACTCGACTACTTGCCACTGCCCGTCGAGGCCAACCCGGTACTCGGCTTGCGCGGCATTCGACTGGCGCAGGCCCGACCAGAAATCCTCGACCAGCAACTGCGCGCGCTGCTGCAAGTCAGCCCGTTACAGCGCTGCCGCATCCTGTTGCCGATGGTCACTGAAGTCGACGAACTGCTGCACATCCGTCAGCGCATCGATGCCTTGTGTCTGGAACTGGGCATCAGCCAACGTCCGGAAATCGGCGTCATGATCGAAGTCCCCGCCGCCGCGCTGCAAGCCGAGCAATTGGCCGAACATGCCGACTTCCTCTCCATCGGCACCAACGATCTGTCGCAATACACCCTGGCCATGGACCGCGATCACGCCGGTCTGGCCGCCCGCGTCGACGCCCTGCACCCTGCTCTGCTGCGTTTGATCGCCATGACCTGTGAAGGCGCGGCGGTGCACAAGCGTTGGGTCGGCGTCTGCGGCGCCCTCGCCTCGGATCCGCTGGCGACGCCGGTGTTGATCGGCCTCGGCGTCACTGAACTGTCGGTGAGCCCGGTGCAGATCGGTGAAATCAAGGATCGCGTGCGCCAGTTGCACGAAACCGAATGCCAACGCCTCGCCCGCGACCTGCTCAAGCTGAGCAGCGCCGCAGCGGTGCGTCATGCCTGCCACCAACATTGGCCTCTGCGCTAACAAAAAGCTCTCTATAAAAGAGCAGGGAGAACCACCATGTACCAACTCTTCATCGAAGGCCTGCAACGCCTCGGCCGTGCGCTGATGCTGCCGATCGCGATCCTGCCGATCGCCGGCCTGCTACTGCGTCTGGGTGACACCGACCTGCTGGACATCGCGATCATCCACGATGCCGGCCAAGTGATCTTCGCCAACCTGGCAATGATCTTCGCCATCGGCATCGCCGTCGGGTTCGCCAAGGACAACAACGGCACCGCAGGCCTGGCCGGGGTGATCGGTTATCTGGTGATGATCTCCACCCTCAAGGTGCTCGACGCAAGCATCAACATGGGCATGCTCGCCGGGATCGTCAGCGGCTTGATGGCCGGCGCGCTGTACAACCGCTTCAAGGACATCAAGTTGCCGGAGTACCTGGCGTTCTTTGGTGGCCGACGGTTTGTACCGATTGTCACCGGGTTCGCTGCGGTCGGGTTGGGCGTGGTGTTCGGCTACATCTGGCCGCCGATCCAGCACGGCATCAACAGCTTCGGCGCCTTGATGATGGAAAGCGGCAGCATTGGTGCGTTCGTGTTTGGCGTGTTCAACCGCTTGCTGATCGTCACTGGCCTGCACCACATCCTCAACAACATGGCGTGGTTCGTGTTCGGCAACTTCACTGATCCAACCACCGGCGCACTGGTCACTGGTGACCTGTCGCGCTACTTCGCTGGCGATCCGAAGGGCGGCCAGTTCATGACCGGCATGTTCCCGATGATGATCTTCGGCCTGCCGGCCGCGTGCCTGGCGATGTACCGCAATGCCCTGCCGGAACGGCGCAAGGTGATGGGCGGGATTTTTCTGTCGATGGCTTTGACTTCGTTTTTGACCGGGGTGACCGAGCCGATCGAATTCGCCTTCATGTTTCTGGCGCCGCTGTTGTATTTGCTGCATGCGCTGCTGACCGGGTTGTCGATGGCGATAACCAATGCGCTGAACATCCATTTGGGCTTCACGTTCTCGGGCGGTTTTATCGACATGGTCCTGGGCTGGGGCCGCTCGACCAATGGCTGGTTGGTGATTCCGGTGGGGCTGGCTTATGCGGTCATCTATTACGCGGTGTTCGACTTCTGTATCCGCCGTTTCAATCTGAAAACGCCGGGCCGTGAAGACGTGGCCGCAGCCGAGAAATCTGTGCTGACAGAAAACGAGCGCGCCGCTGCGTACATCAAAGCCTTGGGCGGTGCCGAGAACCTGGTGACTGTCGGTGCGTGCACCACGCGGTTGCGCCTGGAGATGGTTGATCGCAACAAGGCATCGGATGCTGATCTGAAAGCGTTGGGTGCGATGGCAGTTGTACGCCCGGGCAAGGGCGGCAGTCTGCAGGTTGTCGTCGGACCGATGGCTGACAGCATTGCTGATGAGATTCGCCTGGCGATGCCGGCATTGGGCCGGGCGGTTCTTGCTGAGCCTGTTGCGGTTGTCGATGAAACGAAAGCCGTTGTGGTCGCAGGTTCGGAAGCTCAGCAATGGCTGAAAGCGCTGGGTGGTAGCGACAATGTGCTGCAACTGGACTGCATTGCGATGAGCCGGATTCGCTTGTTGCTGGCAGATGCCAAGGCCTTGTCTGAGGCCCAGTTGAAAGAGCTGGGTTGTCAGGGTGTCAGCCAGTTGGAGGGTGGGGTCTGGCATTTGCTGGTGGGGGACAAAGCGGCGAGTTTGAGTGGAGCGCTGGAGGCGTTAGTCAATCGCAGTGAGGTCAGTGCCAAGGTTTAAACCGCAGCAAAATCCAACGGAATCACTGATCAATGAAAGCCGCTGCGCTATGAGGCACAGCGGCTTTTTATCGGTTACTTCCCTGCAATAACAGTAAATGTACGAGCAGGTGAAAAACCAGCCTCTCCTCTCGCGGTAATCGAATGAGGAGCTCGCGTCAAACCCGTCAGGCTCAGAGCCCAGTGTCCGGCAGCAGTCGCAACTACTTGTCCCCTCACAACAACACCGTCCAAAATTTGAACATTCTCTCCAGCACCTGCCAACCCGTTCAACTGCACAGAAGTTGCCGTAGTGGCACCACCGTTGGGAATCTCTGAGCCTTGATCGTCTTTCACAGAAGTAATTGCAGGCACAGCATTTTTATCAACAGACATAGCTAAGTTCCTTCTTACCAGTTTTGGATGGAAGGCTTATCAGACAGGAGTTGGCGGAATCGCACCACTGTCAGAAATTACAGGTCAGCGAGTGTTTCCGATGAACGGTCAACGTCACATCTGAAGCTGCGATTGAGCCGCAAGCGACAGTTTTCCAAAGTCGTGCGCTTGAGCAGGCTCGCCCTATTCAAATGGGGCGAGCCTGATTTCGATACCCCCAATGGATCAGGTTTGTGGGTCTACCCGATCCAGCGCACGGTTTACCGCCAGTTCGGCGAGCATGACGATTTGCTGGATGCCTAATACCGTGTTGCGCTGAGAACCGCTTAGCTCATTGGCGAAGTTGCTGGCGGCGGTGCTTGCCGAGGCTAACGATTCGCAGGCGTGGGCGAGCAGGCTTTCGGTGTCGACTTGGGGGCAGACCATGAACATGGTGCTCGGTCGGCGGGGCTTTTCGGGCTCGGGGCACAGGTAGAAGTCGAGAGCGCGTTTGATGGCTTCGCGGTTTCGGGCTTGCTCTTCGGCGCGGAGGGCTTCTTCGAGTGGGGTTTTGGTTTCGGGTGGATCGGGGACGGGCTTGGTCATTGCAATGATCTCTAATCAAATGATTGAAGCCATCACTGGTCGTTTCTCACGCGACGAAGAGGTGGCAGCTATGTACGGAGTGAGAAACCGGTAAGAGATCAACCCGGCCGAACCGAAGTCCGCCCGCACACAGCCGCCATAGAACATTACCGGCAGCAAATGAGCTGGCGGCGATTATGGTGCTACTGACGTTTGATTAAAACCTCTTACCGGGTTCTCACACCCGATCACCGATTTGCGGTGACAACCAAAGACTAGAGACCGGACGTCCGACGGACAACCTGAAAACCTTGTGGGAAGGTTCTGGTGATTTGATGCATTTTTAAACAGCCTTGGGTGATGGGATGGCTGGGCGGCCTCATCGCCAGCAGGCTGGCTCCCACAGTTGGATTGTGTGCATCCAGATAGAGACTGGTCGGCTGTCAGGCCGCCATCGCTGGCAAGCCAGCTCCCACAGGGATTGAGGTACATCTGCGGGTGATTGGTTGGTTGTGAGGTCGCTATCGCGAGCAGGCTCACTCCCACAATTGGATTGTGTGCATCCAGATAGAGACTGGTCGGCTGTCAGGCCGCCATCGCTGGCAAGCCAGCTCCCACAGAAAAGCAAAGCAGCGCCACTTACTCGCTCCTGCTTCTCACCACTCAACAGGATGAGCGTTAGCTCGGCTGCAGCTCTTGATCTTGATCCACAGGCCCCGTCGGCAGGCTGAGTGGAGGGATTCATCCGGGGAGGACATCGAGAGGAGGTGCAGCGAAGCAAACCGGAGGCGATGCCCCGGATGAAACCCGGAGCGAAGGAACCCCGAGCTTTAGCGAGTGGGCCGAACGTTGGGGCAAGCGTTTTTTTGCTTACTTTTTTTAGGCGTTTGTAAAAAAAGTGAGTCGCCGTAAGGGCGAAACCGCCAGCCGCAGCAACCGAAGAAACGGATATTCACCCAGTCAGCCAGAACATGGTCGCCTATAAGGGCGCCATCGCTGGCAAGCCAGCTCCCACAGTGGAATGAAGTCGCCCTTCAAATCGCAGGCAACAAAAAACCCGCAGACAATCACTCATCTGCGGGTTTCCTGTTTAAGCAGCAAGAAAGATCAGAAATCTTCCAGCCGCCACACCTCATAAGCCGGTGTCTCGTACGGATGACTAAGCTTCAAAGCCGCCACAACAGCAACAATCAACTCATCCGCCACCACAAGCTCAACCTTCCATTCCTCAACCCGCTCAACCTGCCCCGCCTCCCCAATAAACGGCTGACTCCCGTCCAACGGTCGAAACTGGCCCAAGCCAAGCACCTGCCACGCACAGTGGTCATAGTCACCGATCCGCCCACCACCCGCAGCGAACACAGCGCCTTTGACCACCTCGACATGACTGTCAGGAACAAAAAACCCCAGCTTGTACACGACGCTTAGTTAACCCAGACGCGAGCATTACGGAACATACGCATCCAAGGTGCGTCCTCGTTCCAGTCTTCCGAACGCCACGAGTTCTGCACCGCACGGAACACCCGCTCCGGGTGCGGCATCATGATCGTCACACGGCCATCACGGCTGGTGAGACCAGTGATCCCGCGCGGCGAACCGTTCGGGTTGGCCGGATAACGCTCGGTGACCTTGCCATGGTTGTCGACAAAACGCATCGCCACGCAACCCGACAGATCCGCTTCCAGCAGTGCTTCTTCGCTGGAGAACTCGGCATGACCTTCACCGTGAGCAATGGCGATCGGCATACGCGAACCGGCCATGCCCTGCAGAAAGATCGAGTTCGATTCCTGGATCTGCACCATCGCCACGCGCGCTTCGAACTGCTCGGAGCGGTTACGCACGAAGTGCGGCCAGAACTCGCTGCCCGGGATCAGCTCGTGCAGGTTGGACATCATCTGGCAACCGTTACACACGCCGAGGGTGAAGCTGTCGTTACGCTCGAAGAAGCCCTGGAACGCATCGCGGGCGCGGCTGTTGAACAGCGCCGACTTGGCCCAGCCTTCACCGGCGCCGAGAACGTCGCCGTAGGAGAAACCACCGCACGCCACCAGACCTTTGAACTCGTTCAGGTCGACGCGGCCAGCGAGAATGTCGCTCATGTGCACGTCGATCGCGTTGAAACCGGCGCGGTCGAACGCGGCGGCCATTTCCACCTGACCGTTGACGCCCTGCTCACGCAGCACGGCAACTTGTGGGCGGATGCCTTTCTTGATGTAAGGCGCGGCGATGTCCTGATTGACGTCGTAGCTCAGCTTGACGCTCAGGCCCGGGTTGTCTTCTTCCAGCAACACGTCGAACTCTTGCTCGGCGCAGTCGGCGTTATCGCGCAGACGCTGGATCTGGTAGCTGGTCTCGGCCCACTGACGTTGCAGCAGACGACGCTGGCCTTCGAACACGGTGTCACCGTTGAAGGTGATGTTGATCTGGCCATTGTTGATCGGCTGACCGATCACCGACACGCAGTCGCCCAGACCGGCCGCGCTGAATTGCGCGAGGATATCTGGCGTGGCGTCCTGACGAACCTGGATCACGGCACCCAGCTCTTCGTTGAACAGGATCGCGGCGATTTCCGCCGAGGATTCGGCAACGCTGTCCAGGTTCAGGCTCAGACCGCAGTGGCCGGCGAAAGCCATTTCCACTACAGACGTCAGCAGACCACCGTCGGAACGGTCGTGGTACGCCAGCAGGTGACCGTCGGCGTTGAGGCCCTGGATCACCGCGAAGAAGGCTTTGAGGTCTTCGGCGTCATCGACGTCCGGCGCGTGTTTGCCGAGCTTGCCGTGGACCTGAGCAAGGATCGAAGCGCCCATGCGGTTCTGACCGCGACCGAGGTCGATCAGGATCAGGTCGGTGGTGCCCTTGTCCATTCGCAGTTCCGGGGTCAGGGTCTGACGGATGTCAGCCACTGGCGCGAAACCGGTCACGATCAGCGACATCGGCGAGGTCACGGTTTTTTCTTCGCCGTTGTCGTTCCAGCGAGTGGCCATGGACATCGAGTCCTTGCCCACCGGAATGGTGATACCCAGCTCAGGGCACAGTTCCATGCCGACCGCTTTCACGGTGTCGTACAGACGTGCGTCTTCGCCCGGGTGGCCGGCAGCCGACATCCAGTTCGCCGACAGTTTGATGTCGGAGAGCTTGTTGATGCGCGAAGCGGCAATGTTGGTCAGGGTTTCGCCGATGGCCATGCGGCCCGACGCCGGAGCGTCCAGCAATGCCAGCGGAGTGCGCTCGCCCATCGCCATCGCTTCACCGGTGTAAACGTCGAAGCTGGTCGCGGTGACGGCAACGTCGGCCACCGGAACCTGCCACGGGCCGACCATTTGGTCACGGGCCACGAGGCCGGTGATGGTGCGGTCGCCGATGGTGATCAGGAAGCTTTTGCTCGCCACTGCAGGGTGATGCAGAACGCGCTCGATGCTTTCAGTGATGTCGAGGTTCGACGGATCGAAGTCATCGCCCAGCTCGGCTTCGCGAACCACCGAACGGTGCATGCGCGGCGCCTTGCCCAGCAACACTTCCAGTGGCATGTCCACCGGGTTGTTGCCGAAGTGGCTGTCGGTCACGGTCAGTTGTGGCTCGGCAGTGGCTTCGCCGACCACGGCGAACGGGCAACGCTCGCGTTCGCAGATCGCCTGGAAGCGCTCGAAATCTTCCGGGCCGACGGCCAGAACGTAACGTTCCTGGGATTCGTTGGACCAGATTTCGTGCGGGGCCATGCCCGGCTCGTCGTTGGGAATGTTGCGCAGTTCGAAACGGCCACCGCGGTCGCCGTCGTTGACCAGTTCCGGGAAGGCGTTGGACAGACCGCCCGCGCCCACGTCGTGGATGAAGCTGATCGGGTTCTTGTCGCCCAGCTGCCAGCAACGGTCGATGACTTCCTGGCAACGACGCTCCATTTCAGGGTTTTCACGCTGCACGGAAGCGAAGTCCAGATCCGCCGAGCTGGTGCCGGTGGCCATGGAGGAGGCAGCGCCGCCGCCCAGACCGATGAGCATCGCCGGACCGCCGAGCACGATCAGCTTGGAGCCGACGACGATTTCGCCTTTCTTGACGTGCTCTTCGCGGATATTGCCCATGCCGCCAGCCAGCATGATCGGCTTGTGGTAACCACGAACTTCGTCACCGTGCGGGGTGGTGATCGATTGTTCGAAGGTACGGAAGTAGCCAGTCAGGGCCGGACGACCGAATTCGTTGTTGAACGCGGCGCCGCCGAGCGGGCCTTCGATCATGATGTCCAGCGCGGTAACGATGCGCTCAGGCTTGCCGTACGGCACTTCCCATGGCTGTTCGAAGCCCGGGATTTGCAGGTTGGATACGGTGAAACCGGTCAGGCCAGCCTTTGGCTTGGCGCCACGGCCGGTAGCACCTTCGTCGCGGATCTCGCCACCGGAACCGGTAGATGCGCCCGGGAACGGGGCAATCGCGGTCGGGTGGTTGTGCGTTTCAACCTTCATCAGGATGTGCACCGGCTCCTGCACCGCACCGTACTGGCGGGTCTCAGGGTTCGGGAAGAAACGGCCGGCAACGTTGCCGACGATTACCGAGGCGTTGTCCTTATAAGCCGACAGAACGCCTTCGCTGTGCATCACGTAGGTGTTCTTGATCATGCCGAACAGGCTTTTTTCCTGGTTCTCACCATCAATATCCCAACTGGCGTTGAAGATCTTGTGGCGGCAATGCTCGGAGTTGGCCTGGGCGAACATCATCAGTTCGATGTCGTGCGGGTTGCGCTTGAGACCGTTGAAGGCGTTGACCAGATAGTCGATCTCGTCTTCGGCCAGGGCCAGGCCCAGCTCGGTGTTGGCCTTTTCCAGCGCGGCGCGACCACCGCCGAGGATGTCGATCGCGGTCAGCGGCTTCGGTTCGGCGTGGCTGAACAGGCCGGCGGCCTGTTCGAGGTTGGCCAGAACGATCTGGGTCATGCGGTCATGCAGGACGTCGGCAATCTGCTGGGCTTCGGCTTCGCTGAACTGACCGGCCACGTAGAACGCGATACCGCGCTCCAGACGCTGGATCTTGCTCAGGCCGCAGTTGCGAGCGATGTCGCTGGCCTTGCTCGACCATGGCGAGATGGTGCCAAAACGCGGCAACACCAGGAACAGACGACCGGTCGGCTCTTGTACCGGAACACTTGGGCCGTACTTCAGAAGGCGCGCAAGCACCTGCTGTTCGTCGCCGGTCAGGACGCCGGTGACTTCGGCGAAGTGAGCGAATTCAGCATACAGGCCACTGACAGCTGGAACCTTCTGGCTCAGTTGCTCAAGGAGTTTGCTGTGGCGAAAGGCAGAAAGGGCAGGAGCGCCGCGCAGGATCAACATCTTCGGGACAGCCTCGGGAAGGGGTGTGCTTTGAGGCCGTGCATTCTAGCCTAAACCGCCCTCAACATCACCCGAAACGCTACGCACGGTTGCACTCGGATATCAATCTGTGTTTCTGCCTTGAGAGTCAAATTTATCCGGCATACGACGAAGGCTTATTTTTACGGTAACAAAATGCCCTTCGGCCCCATTCCTGCGGGGTTTCGCTCGATTTTGTGATGTCTAGCAGACCTGCCCGCAACTGTCGAGATATGGCGCCCGTGGTCCTTTGCGTATACTGCGCAAATGTTTTTCCCAACGGCTTTGCGTCCGCGGTACGCCAAATGGCTGATCGCAACCGGACTCTTCCTGATGCTCGGTGGCTGTGTTGATAAACCCAACACACTCGAGCGCGTAAAGGAGGATGGTGTGCTGCGGGTGATTACCCGTAACAGCCCCGCCACCTACTTTCAGGATCGCAGCGGTGAAACCGGCTTCGAATACGAGCTGGTGAAGCGCTTCGCCGACGATTTGGGTGTGGAACTGAAGATCGAGACCGCCGACAACCTCGACGACCTGTTTGACCAGATCGGTAAACCGAACGGCCCGGTCCTGGCGGCTGCCGGTCTGGTCAGCAGCGAACAACGCAAAAAACAGGTGCGTTTCTCCCACTCCTACCTCGAAGTGACTCCACAGATCATTTATCGCAACGGCCAGTCACGGCCGACGGACCCCGGTGATCTGGTGGGCAAGAAAATCATGGTGCTCAAGGGCAGCACCCACGCCGAACAACTGGCCGAGCTGAAAAAGAAATTTCCGGGCATCGAATACGAAGAGTCCGACGCCGTCGAGGTGGTCGACTTGCTGCGCATGGTCGATGAAGGTCAGATCGACCTGACGCTGGTCGACTCCAACGAAGTGGCGATGAATCAGGTGTACTTCACCAACATCCGGGTGGCCTTCGACCTTGGCGATGCGCGCAGCCAGAGCTGGGCCGTGGGACCGGGCGAAGACAACAGCCTGCTCAACGAGATCAACGCCTACCTCGACAAAGTGCAGAAAAACGGCACCCTGCAACGACTGAAAGATCGCTACTACGGCCACGTCGACGTCCTCGGTTATATGGGCGCCACGACGTTTGCCCAGCACTTGCAGCAGCGTCTGCCCAAATATGAACAGCACTTCAAGACCTACGCCAAGAAAGAGAAAGTCGACTGGCGCCTGCTCGCCGCGATCGGTTATCAGGAGTCGCTGTGGCAACCGACGGTCACTTCGAAAACCGGCGTGCGCGGCTTGATGATGCTGACGCAGAACACTGCTCAGGCGATGGGCGTATCCAACCGTCTTGATCCGAAGCAAAGCATCATGGGCGGCGCCAAGTACCTCGCCTATATGAAGGATCAGCTCGATGATTCGATTCAGGAGCCGGACCGCACCTGGTTTGCCCTGGCGGCGTACAACGTCGGCAGCGGTCACCTGGATGACGCACGCAAACTGGCGTCCCGCGAAGGCCTGAACCCGGACAAGTGGCTGGATGTGAAGAAGATGCTGCCGCGCCTCTCGCAGAAGCAGTGGTACAGCAAGACCCGCTATGGCTACGCCCGGGGCGGCGAGCCGGTGCATTTTGTCGCCAACATTCGTCGTTACTACGACATTCTGACCTGGGTGACGCAGCCGCAGCTTGAGGGTGATCAGGTGGCCGAGGGTAATCTGCATGTTCCGGGCATCGACAAGTCGAAACCCGCCCAGGAACCTGCCCCGCTCTGAATTTTCGTTGTCTTTGATGACGCCATCGCGGGCAAGCCACGCTCCCACAGGAGATCCCCGAACCTGTGGGAGCGTGGCTTGCCCGCGATGGCAGCGCCGCCGACTTCAGCCTTTGAGCGCAGCAGCCAGAATCAGCGATTTCATTTCGGATACAGCGGATTTGAAACCCACGAACAATGCATGTGCCACCAGCGCATGGCCGATGTTCAGTTCATTGATGCCCTTGATCGCCGCCACCGCTTCAACGTTGTGGTAGTGCAGGCCGTGGCCGGCATTGACGATCAGCCCCTGCGCCAGACCAAACGCCACGCCGTCCGCCACACGCTTCAACTCTTCCGCCACTTCGGTCGGGGTCTCGGCATCGGCATAACGCCCGGTGTGCAGTTCGATCGCCGGTGCGCCTACACGTTTCGACGCAGCAATCTGACGCTCATCGGCATCGATGAACAGCGACACTTCGCTGCCGATTTTCGACAGACGCTCGACCGCTGCCCTGATGCGCTCTTCCTGCCCCGCCACATCCAGACCGCCTTCAGTGGTCAGTTCCTGGCGGGTTTCCGGCACCAGGCAAATGTGCGCCGGGCGGATACGCTCAGCGAACGCCATCATTTCTTCGGTGACGCCCATTTCGAAGTTCATGCGGGTTTGCAGCACATCCTTGAGCAACAGTACGTCGCGTTCCTGGATATGCCGGCGGTCTTCACGCAGGTGCACGGTGATGCCGTCGGCGCCCGCCTCTTCCGCGTCGAGCGCAGCCTTGACCGGATCCGGGTAGCGCGTACCACGGGCCTGACGCAGGGTGGCGACGTGGTCGATGTTCACGCCAAGAAGAATGCGATTGCTGGTGGTCACGGATGCGCGCTCCTGAAGAAAAAGATTCGGCGCACAGCATACGGTGAGATCAGGGCTTGCGAAACAGCTCCCGGCTAACGAGGGGACGACCGCCCAGGTGAACAGCCAGTGCCTGACGCATCAGGCGTTTGGCGGCGGACAGTGCGCCGGGCGCTGTCCAGTCGGCTTCGGCCATGGCCAGTAATTCAACGCCGTTGAACAGACCCGGCTGCAGCAGGTAGACACGCTCAAGGCCAGCATCCACTTGCAGACGATAGAGGCCGTCCGGCGCGACAGGTTCGCCGTGGATGTCAGTGATCATGGAAAAACCGTAGCCGAGATCGTCCAGCAGACGCCATTCGAAGGAGCGCAATAAAGGTTCCAACGGCCGGCCTTCAGCCAGCGCCAGCAAGGTAGCGGCATAGTGATCAAACACCGCCGGGTGCGGATCTTCAGCAGGGAGCAAACGGATCAGCAATTCATTGAGGTAGAGGCCGCTGAACAGCGCCTCGCCGACCATCCAGGTCGCGTTACCGGCACTTTCCATGCGCCCGACATTCTTCAATTCGCCCTTGCCGCGAAACTCGACTTCCAGCGGTACGAACGGCCGCGCCAGCGTCCCGGCCTTGCCCCGCGCACTGCGCAACACCGCCCGCAGCCGACCTTGCGGCGTGAGGAAATCGACCAACGCGCTGGTTTCACGATAGGCGCGCGAATGCAGAACGTAGGCAGGTTGGGCGGGGGGTGGGCTTTGCGACATTGAGTTCTCGATGAAGAAACGCAGTCTTGAGATCAACATAAACCAAATGTGGGAGCGGGCTTGCCCGCGATGGCGGATGCACATTCAACATCTCTGCTGAACATTACATCCTCATCGCGGGCAAGCCCGCTCCCACAGGGTTCTCTGGTTAAACAGGAACCGATATTTTTTTACAGATCGCCGTAACCCAGCGAACGCAGCGCGCGCTCGTCGTCGGACCAGCCGCCCTTCACCTTGACCCACAGGTTGAGCATGATTTTGGAGTCGAACAGCAGCTCCATGTCCTTGCGCGCTTCGGTGCCGATGCGTTTGATGCGCTCGCCCTTGTCGCCAATGATGATCTTCTTCTGGCCGTCACGCTCGACGAGGATCAGCGCGTGGATGTGCAGCGTCTTGCCCTGCTGCTTGAACTCTTCGATCTCGACGGTGATCTGGTACGGCAGCTCGGCACCCATCTGGCGCATGATTTTCTCGCGCACCAGTTCAGCGGCGAGGAAGCGGCTGCTGCGGTCGGTGATCTGGTCTTCCGGGAAGAAGTGATCGTTCTCCGGCAGATGATCGGCGATGACCTTTTCCAGCGCTTCGAGGTTGTGCCCGTGCTGCGCGGAAATCGGAATGATCTGCGCGTTCGGCAGCTGTTCCTGCAACCACGACAGGTGCGGCATCAGCTCGGCCTTGTCTTCGATGCGGTCAGTCTTGTTCAGCGCAACGATCAGCGGGCCGGTCACGTATTGCACGCGCTCCAGCACCATCTGGTCTTCGTCGGTCCACTTGGTGCGGTCAACGACGAAGATCACCACGTCGACGTCTTTCAACGCTGCCGAGGCAGTCTTGTTCATGTAACGGTTCAGGGCCTTTTCGCCACCCTTGTGCATGCCGGGGGTGTCGACGTAGATTGCCTGCACGTCACCCTCGGTCTTGATCCCGAGCATGTTGTGCCGAGTGGTCTGCGGCTTGCGCGAAGTGATCGCGAGCTTCTGGCCGAGGATGTGGTTCAGCAGCGTCGACTTGCCGACGTTGGGACGGCCGACGATGGCAACGTAGCCACAGCGAGTTGCGTTTGTATCAGTCATTGCCATTCTCCACGCCCAGGGCAATCAGTGCTGCGGCGGCCGCTACCTGTTCGGCAATACGACGGCTCACACCCTGACCTCGGCTTTTTTCATTCAGTAAGACAACTTCGCACTCGACGAAGAAGGTTCGGCAGTGCGGTTCACCCTGGATGTCCACCACTTCGTAACGAGGCAGTTCGCAACCGCGCGATTGCAGGTGTTCCTGCAGACGGGTCTTGGGATCCTTGTTGGTGTCGACCAGCGTCAGCCCTTCGAACTCGCCGGCCAGCCAGGCCAGTACGCGCTCGCGAGCGACATCCATGCCCGCGTCGAGGTAGATGGCACCGATCAACGCTTCGAGGGCATCGGCCAGAATCGACTCGCGACGGAAACCGCCGCTTTTCAGCTCACCGGAGCCCAGACGCAGGTAATCGCCAAGGTCGAAACCGCGCGCCAGTACGGCCAGCGTCTCACCTTTTACCAGGCGTGCGCGCAAACGCGACAACTGGCCTTCGCGGGCCAGCGGGAAACGGTCGAACAGCGCCTCACCGGCAACGAAGTTGAGGATGGCATCGCCGAGAAACTCCAGACGCTCATTGTTGCGCCCGGCAAAACTGCGGTGCGTGAGGGCCAGCAGCATCAGCTCCTGGTCCTTGAAGGTGTAACCGAGCTGACGCTCGAGACGGCTTAATGAGGCGCTCACGGTTTACCCACGCTGAGATCAAAGCTGGATTCCACCGCCATCGCCGGGGTACGGCGCAGGCCTGGGACAATTAACGCTGTGTTCAAAAATTAAATCCTGGCTGTAGCGAAGCCGATTGTGCCGGCTCCAGAAATGCATTCGGCGCTGTGGTCAACAGCGCCGTGTGTGATTACTTGATCAGGCCAACCCGCGAGAAATTCGGCAGGTGGCTGAATTTCGGATCCGGCCAGCTCATCCAGACCGCGAAGGCCTTGCCGACGATATTCTGGTCGGGAACCATGCCCAGCAGATCCTTGGGAATGTTCGGATCATCCCAGAAACGACTGTCGTTCGAGTTGTCGCGGTTGTCGCCCATCATGAAGTAGTGCCCGGCAGGCACGGTCCAGGTATGGTCAGGAATGGCGCGGTTGTGATTCATTTCCTTGCGGATCAGGTGCTCGGCGGCGCCGAGTTTCTCTTTGTACAACTCGGCAGTGCCGAGCATGCCCGGCTCCGAACCGGCCAATTGTTCGGCAACCGATTCGCCATTGACGAACAGACGCTTGTCAGCGGTGTACCGCACGGTGTCGCCCGGCAGGCCGACTACACGCTTGATGTAGTTGACGTTCGGGTCACTCGGGTAGCGAAACACCATCACATCGCCGCGCTGCGGATCACCGACTTCGATGATTTTCTTGTCGATCACCGGCAGGCGGATCCCGTAAGAAAACTTGTTCACCAGAATGAAGTCGCCGACGTCCAGGGTCGGTTTCATCGAGCCGGACGGGATCTGGAACGGTTCCACGAGGAACGAACGCAGCACCAGCACGATGAACAACACCGGGAAGAACGACTTGCCGTATTCAACCAGCAGCGGCTCTTTGTTCAGTTTCTCGACCACCACGATATCGGGCTGGCTGACACTGCCTTGATAAGAGGCAATGGCAGCACGCCGACGCGGTGCCAGAATCAGCAGATCAAGCAACGCCAACAGGCCGCAGACGAACACGGCGATGACCAGCAACAGCGGGAAATTTAGTGACATAGGACCTGACTATTCCAACCTGAGCACGGCAAGGAAGGCTTCTTGTGGAATTTCCACGTTGCCGACCTGCTTCATGCGTTTCTTACCGGCCTTTTGCTTCTCGAGCAGTTTCTTCTTACGGCTGACGTCACCGCCGTAGCATTTGGCCAATACGTTCTTTCTGAGTGCCTTGACGGTTGTCCGGGCAACGATCTGACCGCCAATGGCAGCCTGGATAGCCACGTCGAACATCTGCCGCGGAATCAGTTCTTTCATCTTCTCGGTCAACTGGCGACCTTTGAAGTGCGAGTTGTCACGGTGCACGATTAACGCCAGAGCATCGACCTTGTCACCGTTGATCAGCACGTCCAGTTTCACCAGATTAGCCGATTGGTAACGATCGAAATGGTAGTCCAGCGAAGCATAGCCGCGGCTGGTGGATTTGAGACGGTCGAAGAAGTCGAGCACCACTTCGTTCATCGGCAGGTCATAGGTGACTTGCACCTGATTGCCGAGGAACAGCATGTCGACTTGAACGCCACGCTTCTCGATGCACAGGGTGATGACGTTGCCCAAGTGTTCTTGCGGCACGAGGATGTTGGCGCGCACGATCGGCTCGCGCATGTCTTCGACGGCCGAGACGTCTGGCAGCTTGGACGGGTTGTCGACGTAAATCGTTTCACCGGTTTTCAGCACCAGTTCGAAGATTACCGTCGGCGCCGTGGTGATCAGGTCCAGGTCGTACTCGCGCTCGAGGCGCTCCTGGATGATTTCCATGTGCAGCATGCCGAGGAAGCCGCAACGGAAGCCGAAGCCCAGTGCGTCGGAGCTTTCCGGGGTGTACTGCAGCGACGAGTCGTTGAGGGTCAGCTTCTGCAGCGCTTCGCGGAAATCCTCGAAGTCATCGGAGCTGACCGGGAACAGACCGGCGTAAACCTGTGGCTGGATGCGTTTGAAGCCCGGCAGCACCGGAACATCTGGCGTCGAGCTCAGAGTCAGGGTGTCACCGACCGGGGCACCGTGGATGTCCTTGATGCTGGCGATGATGAAGCCCACTTCGCCGGCTTTCAGGTCAGCGGTGGCGGTGTGTTTCGGGTTGAAAACACCGACGCTGTCGACCAGGTGCACCTTGCCGGTGGATTTCACCAGAATCTTGTCGCCCTTCTTCACACGGCCATGACGCACGCGCACCAGGGAGACAACGCCCAGGTAGTTGTCGAACCAGGAGTCGATGATCAACGCTTGCAGCGGATCTTCGATGTTGCCGGTCGGCGCAGGAATGGTCGTCACCAGACGCTCGAGCACTTCGTCGACACCCAGGCCAGTCTTGGCGCTACAGGTGACGGCGTCGGTGGCGTCGATGCCAATGATCTTTTCGATTTCGTCTTTGACGCGATCAGGATCAGCCTGCGGCAGGTCGATCTTGTTGAGTACCGGCATGACCTCAAGGCCCTGCTCGATCGCGGTGTAGCAGTTGGCCACGGACTGGGCTTCAACGCCCTGACCGGCATCGACTACCAGCAAGGCTCCTTCACACGCGGCCAGGGAACGGCTGACTTCATAGGTGAAGTCGACGTGGCCCGGGGTGTCAATGAAGTTCAGCTGGTAGGTGACGCCATCTTTGGCTTTGTAATAGAGAGTAACGCTGTGGGCCTTGATGGTGATCCCGCGTTCACGCTCCAGATCCATGGAATCCAGTACCTGGGCTTCCATTTCACGCTCGGCCAGGCCGCCGCACATCTGGATGAAGCGATCGGCCAGCGTCGACTTGCCATGGTCAATGTGGGCGATGATGGAGAAATTGCGGATATGACTCAAATCACTCACGGATCAACACTCAAAAAGGCTGCAGGCATGGCCCGCCGAAAAATAGCCGGGAATTGTACCTGATACACGGCGCAAGCGTCACGTTCGCCTGTCACCCGGATTGCATGCAAAAACGCCCCGATCTGTCGATCGAGGCGTTTTCAGGGTTACGCAGCGGATGAAAGCTTGTTCATCAACCCGCTCGTCTAAGCAGCCAGACACCTGCCAGGGCGCAGACACCGGCCGGCACCAGCACCGCAAACAGCGGCGAGAACCCGAACACCAGGCTTGACGGGCCGAGCAAATCCTGGACGATACGGAAGGTGAAGCCCACCAGTACACCGGTGAACACACGCTGGCCGAGGGTCACCGAACGCAGCGGACCGAAGATGAAGGAGATGGCCATCAGCACCAGCGCCGCGGTCACCAACGGCTGCAACACCTTGACCCAAAATGCCAGCCAGTAACGGCCGTTGCTCAAGCCCTGCTCGGAGAGATAGTGGATGTAACCCCACAGACCACTGATCGACAGCGATTCCGGGGCCATCACCACGGTGCTGAGCAGTTGCGGGCTCAACGCCACGTCCCACTGCTCGTTCGGGGTATTGACGACTTCAGTGCTGCGCTCATGAAACTTCGTGGTGGCAACGTCGGTAAGCTGCCATTTGGTGCCGTCAAACTCCGCCTTCTTGGCGAAACTTGAACTCAGCAGATGGCGTTCCTTGTCGAAGTGATAGCGGGTCACGCCATACAACAAGCCGTTAGGTTGCACGGCGTTGATGTGGATGAACTCCTCACCCTGACGGTGCCACATACCGTGCTTGGCGCTTTGCGCGTCGCCGCTGCCCTGGGCCAGCGAGCGATTGGCCTGGGCCATGCTTTCGGTCGCCGGAGCAACGTATTCGCCGATCAGCACGCCCGCCAGCATCAGCACCAGCATCGGTTTCATCACCGCCCAGACGATACGGCCGATGGACACGCCAGCGGCGCGCATCACTGTCAGTTCACTGCTGCTGGCCAGACTGCCGAGGCCGATCAGGCAGCCAATCAACGCCGCCATCGGCAGCATTTCATAGAGCCGGCGCGGCGCGGTCAGCAAGACAAAACTCAGGACATCAACCAGCGTATAGGTATCGCTGACGTCGCCCATTTCATCGATGAAAGCGAACAACGTCGCCAGACCGAGAATGATTGCCAACACGGCGATGATCGCCATGAACACGCTGCTGCCGATGTAGCGGTCGAGTTTAACCACGGGCCACCTCCAGCGCAGCGGCGCGACGGCTGGCCATCTTCAGACGCAGAGGCTCCCAGTACAGCAGGCCGAGGCCGATAAACAGGAAGATTGCGTGCACCCACCACAAGCCGAGCGCTGGCGGGATCTTGCCTTTTTCAAGGGCGCCGCGGGCGGCAATCAGGATGGTCAGGTAAGCCATATAAAGAAGAATCGCCGGCAGCAGCTTGAGGAAACGCCCTTGGCGCGGATTGACTCGCGACAGCGGCACCGCCATCAGGGTCACGATGAACACCAGCAGTGGCAGGGACAGACGCCATTGCAGTTCGGTTTTCGAGCGAATGTCATCACTGCCCAGCAGAGCCGAGGTCGGCATGGCGTCACGGTCAGTGACCTCTTCGCTGACGTCCGGTTTGGGCAGCAGCACACCGTAGGTTTCGTAATGGATGGCGCGATAGTCGGCCTGTCCCGGGCTGCCGTCGTAGCGGTAGCCGTTGTCGAGAATCAGGTAGCGGTTGCCGTCAGGGCGGACTTCCTGACGGCCCTTTTCGGCCACCAGCACGGAAATCCCGCGGTCCTTCTGATCGGCGCCGAGGTTCTTCTGCGAGATGAACACACTGCCGAGATTGACGCGATCGTCGCTCAGGGTCTCGGTGTAGGTCACCCGGGTACCGTCACGCAGGGCCTGGAAGCGACCTGGCTCAAGGGTGTCGAATTCGGTCAGGGCGTCCTGCTTGTTCAGCAGCAGCTGGAACTGATTGGCGCCTTGCGGGGCCAGCCCCAGGCTCAGCCATGCCACGACCAGGGCCACCAGCGTCGCCGGAAACAGGGTCATGCGCAGCAGGCGTTGCTGGCTCATGCCGGTGGCCGAGAGCACGGTCATCTCGCTTTCCAGGTACAGGCGACCGTAGGCCAGCAGGATCCCGAGGAACAGGCCCAGCGGCAGAATCAGTTGCAGGAAGCCCGGCAGACGAAAGCCCATGATCAGGAACAGCGAACCCGGATCGAGCTGGCCGGCGGCGGCCTGAGCGAGGTATTTGATGAAGCGACCGCTCATGATGATGACCAGCAACACCGCACTCACGGCGCTGAGGGTCAACAGGACTTCGCGGGACAGATAACGGAAGACGATCAAACCAGACACTCCAGGGTTGTCAGGCTAAGGCGGCCAAACAAGCAAACACATCGACCGGCCCGCAACGCAGAGCCGTCGAAAAAAGATGCGGCATTATCCTGTGATTGGGGGCGCCTGTCACTGCGCACACTCATCGGCGTGTGCATTACGTTGAAGATCGTACAACCGAGGGTTGTCAGGCGCGGGGAGCGAGGTTCAAACTGCGGCCCTTGTCGCAGGCTTTGGCCTGCGCCTCTTCTATCTATAAGCAGGCGACTGCGGACACCGTCGAACGCCTGTGTGTTGACCATTCATTCAGGGATCCGGACATGGAACTGGTTGTAAAAAGCGTTAGCCCAGAAACGTTGAAAACCGCCACCCTGGTGGTTGCCGTCGGCGAAGGCCGCAAACTCGGTGTCGCCGCCAAGCAGGTCGACGAACTGAGCGGCGGCGCGATCAGCGCTGTACTCAAGCGTGGCGATCTGGCCGGCAAGGTCGGTCAGAGCCTGCTGCTGCACAGCCTGCCTAACCTGAAAGCCGAACGCGTGCTGCTGGTCGGCGTGGGCAAGGATGAAGAACTGGGCGACCGTCCATTCCGCAAAATCGTTGCCGCCATCCTCAACACGCTGAAAGGCCTGGGCGGCAGCGACGCCGTACTGGCACTGGATGAAATCATTGTCAAAAACCGCGACAGCTACGGCAAGACCCGTCTGTTGGCAGAAACCCTGGTAGACGGCGAGTACACTTTCGACCAGTTCAAGAGCCAGAAAGCCGAGCCGCGCGCACTGAAGAAAATCACCCTGCTGACCATCAAGGCTGCGCAAGCCGAAGTGCAACGCGCTGTGAATCACGCCACTGCGATCGCCAACGGCATGGCTTTCACCCGCGATCTGGGTAACCTGCCGCCGAATATCTGCCACCCGACGTTCCTTGGCGAACAAGCCAAGAATCTGGGTAAAGAGTTCAAGGATCTGAAAGTCGAAGTGCTCGACGAGAAGAAGATCAAGTCGCTGGGCATGGGCTCGTTCTACGCCGTTGGCCAGGGCAGCGCCCAACCGCCGCGCCTGATCGTCATGCAATACAACGGCGGCAAGAAATCCGAGAAGCCGTACGCACTGGTCGGCAAAGGCATCACCTTCGACACTGGCGGCATCAGCCTGAAGCCGGGCGCCGGCATGGACGAGATGAAGTACGACATGGGCGGCGCTGCCTCCGTGTTCGGTACCCTGCGCGCCGTGCTTGAGCTGAAGCTGCCGATCAACCTGGTGTGCATCCTCGCCTGCGCGGAAAACATGCCGAGCGGCAACGCGTCGCGTCCTGGCGACATCGTCACCACCATGAGCGGCCAGACCGTGGAAATCCTCAACACCGACGCCGAAGGCCGTCTGGTACTGTGCGATGCCCTGACCTACTCCGAACGCTTCAAGCCGCAAGCAGTAATCGACATCGCCACCCTGACCGGCGCTTGCGTGGTTGCACTGGGCGCTCACACCTCGGGCCTGCTGGGCAACAATGACGAGCTGATCAATCAACTGCTCAGCGCCGGCAAGACTGCCGACGACCGTGCCTGGCAACTGCCGCTGTTCGATGAGTATCAAGAACAGCTGGACAGCCCGTTCGCCGACATCGCCAACATCGGCGGACCGAAGGCCGGCACCATCACCGCTGCCTGCTTCCTGTCGCGCTTCACCAAGAACCTCAACTGGGCGCACCTGGACATCGCGGGTACCGCATGGACGAGCGGCGGTAAGGACAAGGGCGCCACTGGCCGTCCGGTTCCGCTGCTGACCCAATACCTGCTGGACCGCGCAAAAGCCTGAAACCGATGAACCTGGGCGGCGTCACTTTGCAGTGACGCTGCTCAAGGCTCAGGAACCGCAATGACCAAAGTCGACTTCTATATCCTGCCCAGCGCCGATCCGTCGGCACGCCTGGATTTTGCCTGCAAGCTCACCGAGAAAGCCTGGCGCATGGGCCATCGCATCTATCTGCATTGCAGCGACGCGGCCCAACGTGACGACCTCGATGCGCGCCTGTGGGCGTTCAAGGGCGAAAGCTTCGTGCCCCACGGCCCCGCCGACAGCGAACCGGACGGTTTGATTGTGTTGGGTTTGGGCGATGACTGCGGCGAGCATCAGGATTTGCTGGTCAATCTCGACCTGAGAGTCCCGGCCTTTGCCAACAAGTTCGCCCGGGTGGCGGAAGTGGTGGTGGAAGACCCGACCATTCGAGCCGCAGCGCGGGAGAGTTTTCGCTTCTACCGCGAACAGGGCTATCCTCTGCAAGATCACCGTTTACAGCGACTCTGAGCACTCCAATGGACACTCCGAAACCGCAGCAAAAGTCCGCACACCTGTTGGACGATCTCGAATCGATCCGTCAGTTGCTCGGCGACGACAACCTGCAACCGCCCCTGCTGACCGATACGGTCGATGAGGGTGAACAGGAACAGATTCCGATGCTGTTCGACTCGGTTGGCAATGAGCCACCCGCCGTCGAACCGCCTCCCGCGCCAACCCCGACACCCGCCGCGCAACCTGCCGCAACCGTCGACAAAGGCCCGGACGCCCTGCTCCACCTGGACAGCGAACTGCGCGCCGCCGCGCAATTGATCATGCAAGACGTGATCGATGACTTCGCCCCGCACATCGAAACCGAAATCAAACGCCGCCTCGACGCGCGGATGGAGCGGCTGCTCAGCCAGTACGAATAATTCCTCGATCGCCCCTGTGGGAGCTGGCTTGCCAGCGATAGCATCACTGCGGTTTTCC
>NZ_JBYSZA010000027.1:0-83233 GCF_058786735.1 Pseudomonas sp. FW305-7 | reverse complement strand
CTTCCGTCGTTCGGTTCGCCCTCAGCTGGCGCCCGGAAAATCGGCACAACGCACTTGAGCGCCACGTCGGCGGCCAGGATCTTTATGTTTTTCTGATCGACCTCGACCTTCATCCAGTCGATACGCTTTGTCTCCAGCTGCATCGCCGCCGGAACTTCGTATTGGCCAAACTTGTATTTGGCGTCGATGTAACGGCGGTGGGGTTCCTGCATGAACGCACTCAACTGCGCCGCCAGTGATTTGGCGCTGTCGCTGTCACTGGCGACGATGACCATCTGTATACGGCGGTCGTGCATGTCCTGCCGGTAGTCGTACCATGAACCGCCCTTGTAGATTTGCACGCGCTCAAATCCGGTGTGGTGGCCTCCCCAGTCCGCGCCAGTACCCAGAAAATCATCATCGGTGGCCAGCAGCAGTACGGGTAGCTTGGTAGTCGCGCCAGGTGGGCCGTTCTCGTTCTTGCGGTACTGCGCCAGCATCGACTCAACCTTGTCGAGCATGCGCCCCGGCGCCCACTGCATGGCCTGAGCTGGGCGCCGATTGCGGAACTCTTGTACTGCCAAAGTATCGGTGTACAGCGTGTTAAACCAGTCGAGCAGGTACCAGCCAAAGGCCTCCTTTTGCTGGATAAAGCTGCCATTCATTTCAGCCATTTGGAGCCTCATTCGTCACGAGATTGCCCGGCGTCTGCGGGTGTTGGCGCTGCATCAAAGCAGCACCTCACCATCCACAAGCCACGTCGGCGCCACCGGACGATGATCCACCAGTGGGAACTCTTCACCCTGCGGCCATTTGCGCAGTTCTTGGCGGTACGCTTGCAGCTCGGTGTATTGCTCGGCGGTCAGCGTGGTAGCGCCACCCGCTTCCACTTCGTCACGGTGGCGCGATACGACTCCATCCGTCTCTGCCAGGCGCAGATCGCGCCAAGTACGCTCCACGGCGGCCAGCCTTTCGTGGCTCGGCGGCGGCTGATCGACCAGAACAGGGTGGCCGTTTTCATCAGCAGTGATGACCATTCCGGCAGATTGCCCATCCAGAAGGGCGCGAAGAATCTCGGGTGGAACCTCAACGCCATCGTCAGGAATAACGTTGACAATGGCGGTGTCGTAGAAGCCAGGATTTAATTTACTAAAAAAGATCAAGATCAATTCCCCCATGCGCGCCAAGTTACGGTTTGAATCACCCCAGTAGTGGGCCCCGTATTCGCGTTTACCAAAATTGAGTTGAGGCTGCTGCCGGCCTTTCTCGCCCCAGCGGTAGCGAACTCCGAAGCCCCTGCTATTGCCGAGATGGCTACTGAGGCCGAAACCCCGAGAATCGCGTTAGGGAAAACGGTGGGCAGTAAAACGGTCTGCTCGGAGTTGTCCGCTACAGATACAGTTCCCCATTGCTCGATCAGGCCCGATGGGTACTTCTGATAGCCGTTAGCACTGAGCAATGAAGCGAACAGCGCAGAAGAAGGCAAAGCCCCGTCTCCCGACAGAATCTGCCAAGCGTTCCCCACTTTGATGATATGGAATACCTGCGGCTGCACCACTGCATAGGGAGTGGGAAGCACACCAACCTGACTAAATAGCTGGTCACCTCCTTGAACCAGCAACCGGCCACCTTGGCCTGTGCGAATCATGACGGCAGCGCCGTTAGGAACACTGGCGAGCGCGGGCAGCGTTACATCAACCACGCTCGCCTTGATCACTTTGCCGACATCAGCTGGCGTCAGAACCGTGTTGACGGATAGTTCGAGGTAGTCCGAAAAATTCCCTAGTGCCCGCTGAACAAATGCAGCAGTGGTCAATGTGTCGCCCTTGTCGAACTGCGCGGCGGTTGCCCCAAAGGCGCGCTCCATAAAGGCCAGAACCCAGTCCTGCACCTTCTGATCGTTTTGTGCGAGTACGCTTGCTCTGCTCATTCAGCACCGCCTTGTACGGTTTGAGTGGTCGACCCTGCCAGATTGTCTTCCTGTGCGCTGGCAAGCCATTGCGGCGGGGTTGGTCGCGATTGTGAGGCCGGAAATTCTGGCGATTGAGGCCAATCGCGCAGCGCCTGCATGTAAACCAGCAACTCTTGAAATTGCTCGCCTGTGAGCGTGGTTGCTCCGGACAGTTCGAGCTGATCGCGGTGACGCTCGCGCAACCACAGCACTGCCGACAGCTCTGCATCACGCCAGGCGCGTTCCTGTACCGCCAAGGCCTCAACCGGCGTTACTACGTCGACCAGATAAGGCAACCCATTCTCGTCGTGTAATCGAAGTGTTCCGGGGGCTGGATTGCAGATAACCGACTCACATAGCTCGTCGCTGATTTCGACGGCATCCGCTGGCATTGAAGGGTGGAGGCCCAGTAAATAAGTACATCCGGTGGTTTGGCTGTAAAAACGTTTCATGTGGGCCTCAGTTTCCAATGGCGAAAATTTTGCGAGATACCCAACCGGTGATATGGGCAAAGGTGCTCGATGTCACGCTGTTGGTAAAAGCGCCATCAATGCGGCAGGTTGCGAAACCGTTGCCGTTCGATGACTGACCAGTGCTTCCGATTGCGTGCCAGCAGGCATTTGGGAAGGCCATAGGCCACGGAGCTGTAACCGTTTCGGCAGAACCTGCGGATATTTGCCCGGTATTGCTGGTCATCCATTGAATGACCAGCCCGCCCAACCATGACGGGAATGCGATGCAGCCGTTCTGCCCCTTCATAATCGAGAAGCCCCATCGCAACTTTTTCGGCGTCACAATCGTGGCATCGTCCGCCCCCGCATCAGTCAGCGCCTGCGTAGCAATCCTGGCTGTGCCTTGGTCGACTTCAGTTGCCTGCAGTGCCAGCGGCGCCAACGCGGCGACATCAATCGTTCCCTGGTTAACCGGTGTGTTCCAGGCCTTGATGCACCACATCACCGCCAAGTTGCGCGGACGGTTTTCCGCGCCCCCTAATGCATCTCCGTTTAGAGCTTCTACCCCCGCGGTTTTACTATTCGTATCAGGCTGACCAGAAAAGCCTAGTTGCACCGTGGCTGCCACAGACGTACCACTACCGCCAGCGTACTTTGCCCCCATGTAGTGCATGTGTTCTTTAATTTCTTCAGCCTGAAAGCTACCGATGGCACGGCCTGCATCGACTCCACGGCCATGATCCCAGCCACGCAGAAACTCGCCCCGAGTATCTGGCAGCCGGGTAGATCCCACCGCGTCTCCCGCAAGGTTGTAGGTCTTTTTCAGGTACGCGGCCAGGTCTGGATAGAGCGCGTCGAGAAAAAGGCTGCCGTCCGCTTCCAGATAGCCAGGCGGGACAACGCCAGCCGGGAACGGCATCAGAGCGCCCACCGGCACCGCCGATTTCATTTTCTCCAGCTCGGCGGCCAGCGCGGCCACGTCAATCTGACCCTGATTGACTGGAGCGCTCCACGCCTTGATGCACCACATCACCGCCAAGTTGCGCGGACGGGTTTCGGTCGAAGTGCGCGCTACACGCGAGGCGTCAAAATTCGCGGAGTGATAGCCCGTTGTGGCGTTGGCCGATGACGGAACCCCAACGTTGTTGCCAAGGGCGAACACACCAGTGGACGTTTTTATATCAAGGTTGCCGTCGATGGTGCCGGTCATATTCTGCAAGGCGTCAAGCTGATAACTGCCAATCACCCGGCCTGCATCGACACCTCGCCCGTGATCCCAGCCACGCAGGAACTCGCCGCGCGAATCAGGCAGGCGGAAGTTACCAGCGCCCTCATCGCCCTTGTTGAAGGTCGTGCCCAAGTACGCGGCAAGATCCGGATAGGTGGCGATGCTCTTTACACTGCCATCCAGTTCCAGATAGCCGACAGGGACAATACCTTTCGGTACCGGAAGCATTGCGCCCACTGGCATCCCCGACGCCGTTTTCATCAGCGCCTCTACTTCGGCCTTGGTGTAGCCATCGGCGACCTTGAAGGACTTGAGCGCCACAATCACTAAGTCGTCATCCATGTTGCATGGATTGATCAGGGTGATTTTCGAGCCGTCCGCGGCGGAGGCGTAATCGAAGATTTCGCGACCGTTGAGAAATACAATGATGCTGCCAGGAACATGTGGCGCAGCGAAAACCTTCTGCGCCACCGACGCCTTGAACGCGAAGCGCTCAAAAGCCTTACCGCTACCCACGCCACCGCCCAACTGGAAGCTGGCGCCGTCGTAGTTGAGGTCGTACAGGGATCCGGCCTTGATGTCGCCTGCGTCCAGCTCAATTAGGCCGGTGTCACCACCGCGCTTTACCGGAACATCGCCAAAGCCCTGGATGCTGGCAGTTACAGAGCCGGTATTGGTGTCTTTGGCCACAAACTGGAAGCGCTGAAACTTGGCCAAGGCCGGTAGTTTCGACTCCGGCGCATCAAGTTTAAGCTTCAAGGCGTTCGCGGTGCTGCCTGCGGAATGCACCAGCCCCATCAGCGGCCCGGCATCCTTCGCCACGTCCGCACGCAACATGTACTGCGGGTGGGCGTTTGCGGCGCCTTCGTGTTCAGACAGGGCCGCCAGCGCAGCGTCAATATTGGAGTCGATAACGATGTTGATGCTGCCCGCCGGTACCTGGGCGAAGCCGATATCTGCCATCAAGACATAGGCTACGCCGTCGGTTTTGTAGGAGGCTACTGTGCCGTTGGCGAGCGACCAGACGAACACCAGCACATCACCAGACCAGAAACCGATCTCGCCAATACCGACTTCGCCCACGTCTTCGTTCCAGGCCGCGCTGATACGCAGCTGGTAAAGCGTTGGGCGACTTCCGCCAGCGAACGGAACGCGACTCCCTACAGGTGCGGCCAACGCCGTCTCATTGCCGGTCGGGTTGTAGTGCGCGCGACCGAACGAGACGGCATCAAGAATGAGCTCAATCCCGGTGTTGGCGGCGTTGAACGCCGCAGCCTGACCGGCAAGGGTCAGGGTGGGATTTAGAATTAAAGGATCTGCCATAAAGCCCCCGGCGGTTATTTATGGCAAAGCGTAAGGCCGAAAATCCGGCCTATTTGGTGAAGGTTTGCATGTCTAAACGCTCGCCGGAGCTGAATTGCAAGTTGGTGCCGCGCACCTTGATACCTGGGCCGACAGTCATGTACGACTCAATGCGGCGCTGGTGATAAAGCGCGGTACCGGTGATGCGCCCGATGTTTACCCCGTAGGCAATGCAGGCAATCGGGATTTTGAGGCTGGCGCGGCGGGCGGCGCGAAGATCCAGCACGAACCGCGCCGCCACAGCCGTGCGGGCTGCCGTCAGGATCCGCTGCGGGACGATTTCCGTCTCGATGTCCACGCGCAAGCGGCTGGTGAGGAAGTAGTCAGTTAGCTCAAGGCCCGCCAGCTCAATTTCACGCTCTGTCATCAGGTCGACCGGGTAGACGCCATCCTTTTCAGGCTTCAGGCACCACATTTGGTCAATCGTGAAGACGTCGCCGAACAGCGCTCGCAGGTAGAACTTCAGGAAGTGAGTGCCGCGCTGGGGGTTGAGGTAGCGCCAGGCCTTGAAAAGCATACGAGTCTTGTCGCTGGTAGTGTCGTTGAGCAGCGCCAGCCCGTCGTTGTTGAGTCCACGGCTGATAAAGGCGTCTGGCCCCAAGTGCGGCATCCCGAGGGTGTTGGCGTCGATCACGTCCCCGGCCAGATTCTTGCGGTAGAGGCTGACAAACAACGCCTTGAACTCGGATTCAATCGCGTCATATTCGGCGCTGCGTAGTAATGGCTTGAGCTCCATCAGTTGGCTGTCTCCGTGAAGACTTCCAGGCTCTCTTCCGTCACATAACGGAAGTGCTCGGGCAGATCTGCCGTGTCATCGCCGATCATGTCGACCGAGATATCAGCAACCCGCTGAGTCAGCGCCGGGACGTTCTGGCGCAGAAGGTCGTAGATATCCTTTTTCAGCATCTTGGCTTCGCCACGCTTGGCCCAATCGGATTCGCGACCGTAGTTATCCAGAATCAACGCCCGAACCGCTTGCATCGTCGCCGCAGAGTCGTAAGTCGATGGCACGTAGAGGGTGAGCTTGAGCGGTACCGCTTTCTCAATAGCTTCCACGAACTTGATGCGGTAGCTGTTATCGGCAGTCGTGATGATCAACCGAATCTCGCTTTGCAACGCCTCCGGAGTGACGCCGCGCTTCAGCACGGACACGAACAGCTTGTTCATGTTCTCGACGCTCGCGGGGCGCACCGACTCTTCTTTCAGCTCGTTCCACACGTTGAGGAACGTAACCGCGCCCAACTTGCGGCGCACCAGAAAGTCGAAGTTGGCCCGGTAAACCGCGTTCTCGCTGTAGATCCCCGGAAACGAGCAGATTTCTCGCATGGTTGTGATGCTCATTGGCGCCTCGCCCGACTGGCTGACTTCCGCCAGCGTCATGGCCGCCTTCTCAGTGGCATCGGTGTATTCGAAGTAGAACGCCATACCGACACTGGGGCTGATTTCGCCCTCGGTGTCATAGATTGAAATATTGAGCTTGGTTCCGGTGGCTGGCTGCATCCCGGCCAACCCGGTTACGCCGAATACGAGACTGATTACTTGATTCTCATCGGTCTGAATGTGATAGACCAGATCGCCGTCGAGCACGTTGCAGAACTCCGGGGCGTGCTCCCAGCCGGTCACCATCACCTCAGCGATATAACCGATTTCAGGCTCTGCCAGCTCGACCGGGTAGAACGGCTGATTCTGCGCCACGGTGTGCGTCACGGTTCGCAGCTCCACCTGGCGCGCGATGATGCTGCCGGTGGCGCCCGCTGCCACTTGGGCGCCGGTCGTTACCCGCCACATGCGCCCATTCTGATCGCGCAGTACGCGCCCGCCGAGGATCTTCAGCAGCTTGTCGCCGCCGTTCTTGACCGTGATGGCTGCAATGCACGGCCTGCCGAACGGCAGAACACCCTTTACCGATGCATCCGCCAACACCGTCACGTCTCGGGCCTTCAGGTATGACTCACCGGTTGTCACCTCCACCTGCGTGGCGACCTCGGCGAGCATGGCCGCTATGGACGCCATCCCTTGGGTAATGAGTGGATCACCGATCTGGAACCGCTTGGCCAAGGTCGGATAATTGGTGATTTCGTCCACCGCGCTCTGTATGAGCTGGTCTTTAGTAATTGCCACGGGATACCTCTGACAAGTCGGTAAGGCTCAGCATTTGCCCGGCCACTTCGATATGTACGTTCTTGAGCTCGATGCCCTCGGACGTGGCATACAGGTTGACCGTCCCCGGCGGGAACGCACCCAAGACAGGAATGTCCTTGAGCAGCTTGGCCAGAAACCAATCGGCCAATGGGGAGTTGAGCGGCTTTTGCAGCATTTCTTCGACGGGGTTGCCGTAGGTGCTGCCGTAGTAGGTGTTCGGCTTGGTCGCCCACCAGTGCGCGATCATGCGAAAAATCAGGTCAGTGTTTAACGTTTCGGCCATGACAGACGCGCTCAGAATGCTTTGCCGCATCTTGGCAAAGAAAACCGCCACCTCTCGGCAGCGGTTTGCAGGTCAAAACGGTGTCATTCCAAGCCCGCCCGAAGATGCGTGCGCAATGCCCCTGTCTGGAACGTTTTGCGACAGCGGCGACTCAAGGTTTACCGTCGTCGGGCCTTCCTTGCCCCCGCCACCACTTGGCGGTGGGGCCTTGACCTCGGCCATGCTCGGGATCTTGACCTGGCTGGCGTCCGCCGCAGCTGGCGCATAGCTCGCCACTTTGGGGGCCGCCAGTGTTGTCGGTACCGCGTTGTTTGCCACAGTCACCGGGCGGGCCTGAGAGGGCGCCATGATGCCAATGGGCGTGGCTGCCTGAGCACCGGCAAGCGTCTTGGGAGACGCCACAGCCGCCATGGTGCTCGCCACTGCCGTTCCGACTGCCGCGGGCGCCGCCACCTTCATTTCGTCGGCGCGCCGGGTAGGCGTGAGGTCGCCCGCCTTCGCCTGAGCCAGATAGGTTTCTTCGTACTTCTTCTGTACGTCGGCCAGGCCGTTTGTGCCGCCGTTTGTGAGCTTGCGCGCCTTGACCATATCCCCGGCCTGCGCTGCCTTGTCGGCGCCGGAGCTTTTCCAGTGCTGCACAGCGATCTGCGCCGAATACTTTGGGTCTGCCGCCAGCTCGGGGTTGTTCACAAGGTCGATGCCAAGCTTCTTGCCCATTTCCTCATACTGGGCGCGACCGGTGAGTTGCAGCGCACCACGCCCGCGAAACTTGTAGCCGTCACCCGGATCCTTGTTACCCATCCGCCCGCCATAGACCTTGTTGGCGATTGCTTCGGGGTTGTTGGCATCGGCGCGCGCAGACTCGGCGTCTTTGTAGTATTTCGGGAAAACCTCCTGCAAACGCTTGGCGCTGTAGTTCAGGTTCTCTTCTTTCTTGGTGAAACCACCCGACTCGTGGTCAACGTTGGCCATCAGCATGGCCTTGGATTTGGGGTCTGTGATACCGCCCGCGTCCATCGCCTGAATCAGCTGATCCTTGGCGGCGCTGGAGCTGCTCGATCCAAACTTCCCGCCTGTCGCCTTGTAAAGCATGTTCGACCCGGCATCGGCAACGCTGCTTGCCTTGTCGGCCACGTAATCCTTACCGTCCTGCACCTTGTCCATCACGGTGTCTTTGACGCCGAGCACCGCGTCGGTTGCTTTGCTCCAAGCGTCTTTGATCCACTGCCCGACAGCGGTGAAGGCCTTGGCCTGCACGTCCAGAAAACCTTTGAAACCGTCAGACACAAAGCCGAATGCCGCGGTGGCCGCATCAAGCGCGCCATCCTTCAGGCTGGTGAATGCATCGCCGATCTTCCCGGGAATTGACCCCAGGTCGACAGTCGATAGCCACTCGCCCACCATGCCGCCCAGCGAATCACCGATCATTGCACCAGCGATTGCACCGGCAGGCCCGCCGAGCATCCCGAGAACGCCACCTACGAGCCCACCGACACCGCTGCCGACGTCACCCCACTTGTTCTTCTTGTTTTCTTCCGGCGAAAGGTTCGGGTCATCGGCAGCCATCGCCGACGAGGCGATCATTGCGCCGCCGAACAGCGCGCCAATCAACGGCAGCTTTTTCAGCAGGCCTTTACCCATCCCCGCCAAGCCGCCGCCGCGCGGTGGCGAAGGCGGACGTCCACCCCTTGAGCCGCCCCCGCCAGGCGGAGCATCAGCTGCTGAGCGGATCCGCGTGCGAGAACCATCAGGGTTACGCGCGTTCCGGCCACTGCGCCCCCCTGCGCCACCTCCTGACCCACCGCCCCTGCCCGACCTACCAGCCCTTCCCGCTCGCCCCGGGATCAGCCTGCTGGCGGCCCCGAGCACGCGACCGAGCCCCAGCAGCTTGCCCAGCGCTTTGAATGGCGCCAGCGCCGCACCAACGAGCGCCAGCAGCATCCCAAGCATGCCGCCCATACCGCTACGTCCGCGCCCGCGGTTGGCGTCGGCTTGAGTTCGCCAGATACGGCGCAGCCACCCGATGTTTTCGCGGTGTTCCTTGGTCTGCTTGTCCCTGCCGAATAGACGTCCCAGCGGCTTGAACAGCGCAAAGGCTGGCGACAGGATCCCGCTCAATTCCTTCGCCGCTTGAACGGTCGGGTCTACGTTGTCGACATCGGCGGTCAGCTTGTTCCCCATGTCCTTGGCCGCATCGACAATAGACCCGCCAATAGCGCGTGCGGCGCTGGTGTCCATTGAGCCGCTGTCTCTGTCCCCGCCCGCTGGCGCTCCAGCACGAATAAACCGGCCATTTTCATCGCGCGCGCCTGGTGGGCGAGGCGAGTTCACACGGTCGTCTGACGGCCCCCGGCTATTGCGCCGTCCAGCGTCACCGTTGCCGCTGCTGTCGGCTTCGGATTGGCTTGGCGGGCGTGGTAGCGCAGGATCATTAACCGCATCACTGCGGTAGGAGTCCGGAATTGGTAATGGGCCGGGCGGAGTGGGCGTGACGGGCGGAAGGCCGTGGATCTCACTTAAACGCTTAGCGATGTTGCTGGTGTTCTCGGCGATCTGCCGTAACAACTTGAGTTCATGCGCCAGCTTTTCAATCTCTGCCGCAATGCTTTCACCGCGCAGAAAACCGGTTGTTTCATCATGATCAAGCTGGGCCATGGATCAGTGCCCCCTGATGACAGAATCGACCATTGCCATGGCCTTCTTCACGCCGCCCACAACAACGTCTACAGCACCCTTTTCCTCTGCTTTCTCCGGCGCTGGCTGATAACCGGGCAGGTTTTCGTTCGCCATAAATCGCTGGGCGCTGTCGAGCATGGTGGCGCCGGTATCCATGTTGATACCGCGCTCCATTACCTTGGGTGCGCTGTCGAGCATGGGCGCCTCGATCTTGGCTTGGTGCAGGCGCTCCAGCAGTCTGGCGTTGTATTCGTTCAGCTCATCGTTGATTTTGTATTGCTTCAGGATGTCGTTACTGAGGCCTGCGGCGAAGGCGTCAGACTCTTTGATCATGTTGTCGACCGAGTCCAGCAGCGCAGCGCTTTCAGTCGGGAAGGTATCAACCGCCGTAAACACGCCAGGCGCCACACTGTCCAGCATCACCGCATAGCCACGGTTGTTGTCGTAGTTCGGCGCTCGCACCAGATCCATGCCGAAATAGCCCTTGGGCACGCGCAGACCGTTCTCTTCAGGCGCGTAGATAGCCGAGCTGAAACCGTAGGCCTTGCTGTCCCACAGGCGCGCGCCAACACGCCCCGGCGCGGTATCAAGAAACTCTTGCTCGTGTTCTACGTCGCCGGTCGGGTAGCACTTGAGGTAGATCGTGCGGCACGCGGGCTCAAGCACTACCGGCACGCCGTCCACCATGACCGTTTCCGGTACGTCCAGCGTGTACTTCTCCCGGTACTGGTGGCCGATGTAGCCGTAGATATCGCCCTTGCGGATCGATTCCTGAAGCGCGGCACCGTTGAACAAGCGCATGGCGGCATCAATGTCGATTGCGCGCTTCTGGCCGGTGAAGTTGCGCTTGATATCGTTCAGGTTGTAACGGATCACGCCCGTGCGCTTACTCATCTAGATTGTCCTCTTGGTCTGTGTTGCCGCCAGCGTTCGCGCCTGGGGGTAGATCCATGTCGTATTCGCCGCCACCGCCTGGCTGTACCGGTGGCTTGGCGTTGGCCAGCCCCTTGGCGAACATCTCCGCACCTTCAGCGTCCATTTCCGCGACCTTGGCCAGCATGTAGGCCACGACGTCCTGCGGCAGACCCAGCTCACGAAGCTGCGCCAAGACTTGCACCAGAATTGCGGCCTTGTTCATCGCCCGTTCCGAGCTGGCTTGTTTCTCGGCTTCCAGCGCCGCGATACCACCGTAGAAGTTGATCGTGTAAGGGCGTTCGGTGTCCGGCCAGCACTTGCCGTACTTGGCCATCATGTGGCGGTCGATGGTGTCGTTGCAGGTCTTGGTGTAACTGGTACGCATCATCCGGGCGCGTTCGGCACCCATTGCGCTGGTGCGGTTCGATCCGCCGTCGCCCAGGCCGCCCGACAGCTGATCAGCGAAGCCCATTTGAGAAATGTCAGTGCCGAGGGTGCCCGCCAGCTTCTTGGCGTGAAACATCACGTCTTCAATGCCCAGGTTCTGGCCATTGGCGCCGGAAGCAATGCTGCTCACTTGGGTCAGTTGCTTGTTATTGGAAACCGGAATGACGTTGAAATTGCGGGAAGTGGAATAGACGCCTTCCTGAATCTGCTTGTGCGCCCGCTCTTTCATGGCGGTGAGCATTTTGGTCAGGTTTTCAATGGTCTTAGCGCGCTGTTCCTTGGTGGTGTCTGCCAGGTCAATCGTCAGCAGCACTTCTTCGATAGAGCTGGCGATACGCTGCCCCACCAAACCACGCAGCGCCGAGTACAGGTTGTCAAAGTCCTGCTCAGCGGCTTCCAGCAATGAACCGCCCACCAACGCCGGGAGCGGCATGATGTCGCGCAGATTGGCGGCTTCCAGATTGATCTTCTGCGCGTTCTCAATGATTTTCGTCTGCGGCAGCACCAGCATGCGCGGCATTTTCCAGCGCACGATATCCATATGGCTGAGCTTGCTCTGCATCTTCTCGCCCAAGCTCACCACATAACCGACGGTACGCCCCAGCTCTTCATAGGGCTGCACCAACGGCGTCCACAGCGTTTCATGATCGAATGCCACTAGCCCTTCGCCCTTGACGGTGTAGGCGCGAGCGTAAGAGTCGCCAAACCCGGCGGCGTTGAAACCCATGGAGTGGCAGCTGTCGTTCAACATTTTGATGACGGGCGCCAGCTCGTCGACCATCTTCTGATCGGCACGGCTGATATGCGGCTTCGCCTCAAGAAAGACGGTTTCCCCTGTAGTTTCGTGCCCACCAAGTGCCATCTGGACGTTGTTGCGCAGGGCTGTAGAAATAAGCCCTTCCTGCATCATGAAGTGATACTTCATGTAAATCTGCGAGCGAGTGCGCACCGGCTTACCGGAGTTGCCCAGCAACATTTCGACGCCGACATAATCCGCATCGAAGGTGTCCACCTGAGCCAGCCGGTGCTCAGCTTGCTGAGTAGCCTGACTGGCTGTCATGTCGGAGAGCTGTCCGCCCATGATCAGATCGCGAGCGCCGCCAATAAATCGCGATGCCAGGCCTTTTTTGGGTTCAGTTGAATTAGCCATTCACGTACACACAGAGGCTTGAATTAACCCCCAGCGTACAGGCGCAAAAACGCCTTTCCCGGCGCCGGTTTGCGCGTCATCCGGACACAAAAAAGCCCCGATGCTTTTCGCGTCGAGGCTTATCGATTTGGCATTGGTCGACGGCTTATCGGGCACCCTTGCTGTGCTTCTGCCAAGCCTGTAGCGGTGTGGTCACGCCTTCATGAGTTGTCAGCCACTGGTACCGCTCTTGCTCTGTCAGCTCTTGCCACCATTGCGCCGCTTCATCGCCGCCCTGCATGGACAGGTCAATGATCGTCTCTAAGGTGGGTTCGCCCGGCTCGCGCTGCTCGTTGTACATTTCAAACAACACGTCCGCAGTCATCGGCTTGCGCGGCAGGTTATCTTCGACCACATACGTGTAACTGCCTTTGCCGCCCAGCAGCGTGCCATTGCCACTTGCGGAACCGAACTTGATGGCATCAACGGCGTTATCGATCATGTCGCCGATGTCCTTTGTCTCGGCGGCTTCAATCTCAATGATGATCTTTGCCTTCCAGCGTTCTTGTTCAGGGGGCATAGGGCGCTCTCCAGTGGGCCACAATAATGCGCCCACCATGCCACCGGCTGGCTTTACTCGTCTAGATCCTCGCTCACTGCCTCATCTGGCCGAGGGTTCAGCAGGTACTTGCGGGTGTATGGCGGAATGTTCACGTTACCGGTGACGTCGACAATCTCAAAGTTGACGATCACCCCGCCCCCCATCAGCACCGCTACCAGCATGCGCTTGCCCGGCTGCACATAACCTTCGGTACCGGGATCCGCCAGCGGCTCAATGGACGCCTCAAGGATGCCATCCGCGTAATCCATCCGGCTGCCATCGTCAGAGGTGTTGCCCAAGGGCGCGGCGTAGCCCTGTGAAAAGTGAATCATTGCCTCGCCAGTCTCAACCCATTCATAGGCAGCTTCGTCCTCATCACTCATCACGCCCAGCGGGCCAATGGTTGGATAACCGTCTGCCGTTTCGTCGTCACTGGTGCGGGTGACCTTCTTGTCGAAGAGCACGCAGGGGATAGCATTGGGCTCGCGCAGCGTGCGCTGGCGGTTGGCCCGGTTGATTTGAATGGCCACGTTATTGAGCATGTCTTACCCCTAAGTCCTTTCTACGGCGCTGAGCGCTGCGGCGATCTGTTTGGCGCTGAAGCCTTGAGCCTTCATGGCCGCGGTCAGTGCCTGGTGCTGCACGGCGGACACCTTCCTGTTCACTTTGTCGGGCTTGCTGGCGCGTAGCTTGTCATTTGCTGCCTTCACCCTTCGCGCTTCTTGCTGGCGCTGGTACGACGGCTGCGCCTGGCGCTGGGCTTTCTTCTCTTCAGCCGTGCGGATGACAGAACCGCGCTTGCTCTTTTGCGCGTCTCGCAACGCCTGCTCAACGAACTTTTGCTGCTCGGCCACCGTGACCATCGACTTCTTGTTGCTGAGCGTCCGGCGCCCGCGCTCGATCATCGACTTGGCGTAGAGGTTGAACGTCGCCCCGGCGGTGATGGTCGCCATCACGCGAATGACATGCTTGCAGGCGATGCCCTTCATTGTCGGGTTCCGGATGCGCGGGAAACCGTCCTCGGGGCGTCCGTAGTTGAAGTTTCCGATGCTGGCGATGTAGCGGTACCAGTACGTGTGCCGCCCACAGTCGCAATCGAACTTCAGTTTGCCCGCCAACATGCGGCGCGCAGCCTCAAGCGCGTTGTTGCCGTCGGCGAGCACCATGTCGTAGTCGAGGAACTGCACATAAACGTGGTGCCTCGCCACGTTTGATTTTGCGCTGGCGTTGGTCTGTATATGCACCACGCCGCCGCTGTTGCTGACCGGGATAATTCGGTGAATTTCTCGCGTGGCGCGCGCCCGGTCGTCAGGCGCTGACAAGTTGATCACCTGCTTGGCCAGGATGCCGCCGCTGGCGCCCGACACAGGCACGTTGCCTTTGCGCTGGCCATGGCGCCGCTGGATGTCATGCACCGCCGCCCGGAACGCAATCAGATCGTCGACAGTCAGCGGCCTGAACTCGCCTCCGAGGGTGGTGAACAGCCCTCGCTTGTGGTCGTACAGCCCCGCCATGTCGTCGGCGGACAGAATTGAGCTCTGATCGCCAATACGTCGCGCGCGGTCAGCCTCATAGCGCTTGCGCGCCTCGGCAGTCAACTTGTTCGCCGCTACCACCAGCGGGTCGCGGGCGCCCGCCCCCTTCTTGGCGGCCATCAGCGCACTGACCTTGTGGCGGTGACGATCCCGCATTTCTGTTTGAGGTACGCCAGGTGCTCTTTCGTAGGCAGCACCACGTCTTTTTCGATCAGCTCAGAGTCAACCGTCGAAAGCCCCGCCGCCGCCATGATTGCCAGCGTCTCAGTGGGATCGCCGTAAACACGCAGCGCCATCATCGGCAGGTGGTAGCGCTCGCTCGGGAAGCTGCGCACTACTTGGCGGCGGGGTGAATACGACGGTTCAGTCAGTGCGAACTTTCGCACCTCCAGATAAAACCGGGCTTCGGGGATCATGGGGCGACCTCTTTGAACACTGGCCGATTATCCCGGCGCCAGCACAGGCGCTTATGGGGCACTTTGCATGCTCCGGACAAAACAAACCCCGCACAGGGCGGGGTATTTGGTCTATCGCTCGACGGTCAAACCGCCAGCAGTTCGGTGGGCTCTTCGGCGGTGTACGTGCCCGCCAATCTCTCGCGTTCTTCGTCCCAGCACAGCAGGCACAACGCCTCAAGCTCACGCTCCATACGGTCGCCGGGCTTCGTCAGCATGGCGCGCCCACGTTCGTCGACTTGCGAAACCATGCGGGACATTTGAGCCGATAGCGCCTCTGTGTCGGGAGCCTTGATGGCCTTTTTGATTGCTCCCTGCTTGTAAAGGTCAAATGCCTGCGCGTAGCCATCCAGATACTTGTCGCGCTGTTTCTCGCACTCTGGCGGGTGCTGAAGGTTGACGTTGATCCAGTTCATCCCGTTCGACGGCAACCGCACCAGATGACGGATCAGCGTGCTGCAAAACGAGAGGCCGTGAACCATCACCCGGGGCGAACCCAGTGCCGCGGCATAGTCCACCAGCTGCTGCGCGTAGGCCTTGTCCTTGCCGAAGTCGACACTGCCGTTAACGGTGCGCTCGCTGAGCATCACAGCCCGGCGCCGACCGCCAGCACCACGCGCCGGGGCAACGATGAAGTGAACGGCATGAAACCGGTAGTCGTCGCACACCACTGCCAGAAAGTGCTCAAACGCTTCGCCCTGCTTGATTGGGCCGCTGGCCAGCGCCGCCGCCAGCAGCGCGGGCACGTCGCTTGGCTTGAGCGTTGGGCCTGCCGGGCGGGCTTTTCTGTAGCCAAAGTCTCGAGATTTTATCGGGTCGCTGGAATAGGCCGCTTTGCTCAGCAGCCCCATTCGCGACCGGTATTCAAGGTTCTCATCGTGGCGACTGCGTTTGGCGCTCATGCTGCCACCGCCGACGGCAGTTCTTGCTGGCCGAGGTAGCTGGCGTATCGGGTGTACACCACAGACTTGCAGCTACGCGACACGATGAATTCACGCCCACCAATCTGGCAGTAATGATCACGCGCCCGACTGCGCACGCCTTGGATTCGTTCATTACGTGCCGACAGTCCCTGCACCGCCTCTATCCGCACCAGCGTCCCGCGGTGAATGCGCGTCAGGCCCGAGTCACCCGCCTCGATCTCTTTGAGCGTGTGCGTTCCTACCAGCATCCACTCAACGCCGTCGACGTCCAGGGCCGACACAAACTTCTGATCGCCCCAAAAGGCCACGAACACCGATGAGTCCACTTTCTCAGGGCGGCGGTGCCAGTTCTTTCTGTAGCGGCGGATTTTCATGGCATTACCTCAAACTATCCCCGGACAATGTGAGGCGCTTTTTAGCGCTGAAACGGCCGAAAACACGGGGTTTGTTTCCTGACTTCCGCAGAATATACATCAACAAACAATAAAATGTATGTTTTTAAGCGACGTCAGCAAGAAGGTCAGCGGCTTTGCTGAGGGTTGCTTGTGCCCGCGAAGACTGCGCCGCCTCTGTCTCTTCGCTGCATGCGACGTAGTTGACGTCCTCAAGGAACGCCATGCAGATGGTGTCAAACAAGTCCGGGGATGAAAGCCCGTCGGCGGCCATGCTCTCTTTGCTGGCGATCTTGTACCGCCCCAGCTCATCAAACGAGTAAGGCAGTCGTGAGCCTTGGTCGATCAGGTCGCGCTTGTGTTTCTTGGATAGCTTGACCACGCCGTCTTTGATTGCCTCGGTGGCATGCACGGTGCATTGCGCGCGCTGGTTGATGAATCGCTTACGGTTTTCGTTGGAATGCGGCTTAGCGCCCCACAGAACGCCCTGAATGATCATGCTGCCCTCTTGCAGCTCTTCCAGTCGGCGCTGGAACTGCTTACCCATGGCCGAGACGTCAATCACGATGGTGACGTTAGGCAGGCGCATGGCGTAATCACGCAGCTTGACCGCCAGCGGCGTCCAGTCCTCAGTCGCGCTGTAGATCGGCACGTCGACCACCTCCACCCGGCGGCGGCGCTCGTTCGCCATCCGGTCGCCCTTGCCGGTGACGCGAAAGTGAGTGGCCACGGTCTTATCTCGCCCGACGCCAGCCGCAACGTCGACAACGATGATGTGTCCCCACTCTTCGCCTGGCAGGATCGGGCTCGCCTGCTCTATCGCCCGCTCGATCAGCACCGAACTCAGCAGGTACTTGCTGAGGTTGGTCGGGAACATGCCCCGCACCTTGATCTGGTATTCTGGCTCCATCGTGCCGCCGTACTGGAGCCGCTTTTCCTTGATGAACTTGAGGCTGACAATCGGGCTTTCTTCGGAGTTGAAGACCAGCGGTACCCAGCCACCGCCGCGGTAGATGGACTGGCCGTGGTGCGTCTCCCAAAAGAAACCGGTAGAGCGCGTCGGCTGGCTCGCCATGATGAAGCGGTTACGCTCATCGGTCAGTGCGCCACCGATGACGCCAAAGTTTTCGTCCGGGATGCCGGAGGCTTCGTCCGCCAGCCATAGCAGGTACTCACCGTGGGTACCTGCCAAGTTCTCAGGCGAGCCGCGTGGTGCGGTACGGGTGGTGACGTACCATGTGGCGCTGTGACCGGTTACATAGACTTTCTCAGCCTGGATAACCACGTAGTCAGCGATCCACGCATGCGGCCCTTTGCGGATCTCCGCCAGCATGGTGGTGATTTCCTTCCACACACCCTCTCGCACCGTCTTGAGCTTCGGCGCGGTCACATAGGTGTTGGAATTGAGATAGCACAGCAGGTGCCAGAGACAGATGACCCCGAAACTGCGGGTTTTACCAGTACCGTGGCCAGACGATACCGACACCCGACAGCCGTAGACTGAGGATTCATCAAAGAGCTCTTGTTGTTGCGGTGTAACGTCCATCAAACAGGCTTCAACCGCGAAGGCGTACAGGTTGAAGGCGTAACGTTCGATGAAAGCGGGCCACCTCGGGTCTGTTTCTAAGCGCAGACGCTGGGCTTTCGGCTTGGCCATATGATCCTTAAACACATAGGGGCCAGTTCCCCGGCCCCTGTCACTCTACGGCTACGCCTGGCGCACTTTCAGAGACGGTTTGCGGTCTTGCGTGCTGTTCAGAACGAATGCTTTCCAGCTGCTGCCAGACGCCCAACAGCCCAACGTGGTTTGGGTAGCTCGGAAAAAGCCTTTGCGTCGACCTTGGCCAGAGTGCAGCACCATGCTGCCACCACTGCGGGCAAGCCCTTCACGCGCCACCTGAAAGCTCACCTCCGGCATGGTGCTGGCGTCTTCCATCAACCACATGGGATCGCGCCCACCGAAACCGGCCATGTGTTCCGGGGAATGCGCGCTCGCGGCCAGAAAGAGCACGCCACAGCCTGAATACTCCGCATGCTGGCGAAGCCTGATGCTTCTGATGGTGATTCGCAGGTAACCGACCAACCATGCGTGCTCGCCCTCAATACGCTTGACCAGCTTGCTGTATTGCTCACAGCAGCGAAGCATGTCGCCGAAGGGCACGGCCACCATAGTCCTCGACTCGGGACGGCAAAACAGCCGCCAGAACGCGATAGGCGCCAGCGGGCTGATCATTCCCCGTTCCATCGGATTCAGGTCTGAAGCCATCGACACCTGGCAGTCAGGCATCTGCACGCTTTCGAAGGCCCGCGCCAGCGAGTCGTCAACGTCCATCCCGCACACCTCGCGCGCGAATGCGGCCAAGTCATTGGCGTAGCGGCGGACGAAAGCGGGCCAGCGCTCGTCATCTTGAATCAGGCGCTGGCTCATGCTGCGGCCTCGCTGGCCAGCTGCGCCGATTGCCGCTCGTGTTCGGCGATCAGCAGCGCGCCAGCCTTCTCGATGGCGCGCAGGCGTGACTCTTGTTTCATGGGGGCGTGAGGCCATGGCCACACGGTTGGGGCGTAGTCCGGCATCAATAGCTGAAGTAGATAACCCGTCGCCGCACGCAGCAGCTCGTCATCGCGATAGCGCAGGTCGCGCTCCGGGTGGTAACCCTTCACCAGCAGCTGGCGCTGGCGCTCGCTCAAAATGGCGTTCTCGCTCGGGCCAGTCACCGGCATGGCCGACCATAGCGCCAGCGGCTGCTCCCATCCATTGGTGGCCCGCTGCGCCCACTCGGTCGTGGTCATGCGCGCATATGGCCGCGTCACGGAGATACCCTGATCACGCCCACGGCGCACCAGCAGCCACGCTTTCGGTTGTTGCGCTGCCTGGCGGGACTGCGCCAGCGATTCCCACACCAGAAACGTCTTCTGTGTGTGGGCGTTCACGTACTCGCCCGTCTCGGCGTTGAAAGCCAGGTCACTGATGCCCGCATGCCGACACGAGCGCTCAAAATGTTCACGACTGAAAAATAGGCTCATGGTGCGGATCTCGCCCTGGGTTTGAATTGAAAGAGCTCGGGTGGCGGCGCCGGAAATTCGAAAACCACCGCCATTAGTGAGGCCTCGCTGACGTCGTTCAAGCGCCAGCGCTCGGCGGGTAGGTGGTCGCGCAGGGCGTGCTCGATCTCGCCAGCCTCATTGCGCAGCCACAACTCGTCGCCCTGCACACGGACAACGATCAACTCTTCGCCGGTCTGAAGATTGGTCAAGGTCTGGCTCACCTTCACGCCATTTCCCCCGTCTTGCGGTTGATCTCGGTCGGCTTGGTGAAAGCGCGGGAGAACCGGAATTTAGCGATCACCTGATTGAAATTACTTTCCACCCGGTCGAAATACTGATTGCTCTCGGCCATCAGTGCCTGCGCCAGCATGGCCGCGGGGACACTGCGCCCCTCGATCACGTAGGTAGCAAGGCTCCGCACCAGACGCTGCTCGGCATATGTGCCACTGAAGCCAGGCAGCAACCGTGCTTGACCGCGCACGGACGTCGACAGATCCACCGGGCGCGCATCAGCCGTCGGCATGAGCAGGTAGAACCCGCCGAGGCGCTTGGGCTCAAGGCGCGCCAGCCGCTCTTTCCTGCCGAACGTGTGCAGCCCGGCAGCCGCCAGCGACTTGAAAATCAGGTTCGCAGTGTCGAGCCGGTACTGCTGGCGCTCGGTCAGTGTGATTGCCGTGAGCGGCGCCGGTTGCGCGGTTACTGCTTGCATGTCCATCCCCTAAATCTTGAGCCGCATCTGTGCGCGGTCACATTCGTTTTCACCGTGCGGGAGCTTGTGGGCTAGGGCCTCACAGTTCCGGCGTTCACAATCACGGCAGTAGGTGTAGGCGGGGCTATTTCGCGGCCTCCGCCAGATGACGCGATTGCTTTCGCAAAAACGACACTTCATCAGTCCTTTCCCGGTCTATCCCCGGACTATTCGGGGCGTGCGTCGATCATCGCCTGCGCGTACACCCATCGGCGATTAGCAAATGCGGCCAGGCTTTCTTCCGGTTTTTGCTTCAGTGGGCAGTTGATCGCGAAGTCATCGCGCAGGTCTGTCAGGTACTGATCCAGCTTCTTCGCTGGCGCTTCTGGCGCGGGCGCCGGATCGAAGGATGGTGCAGGCTTCTCGACCGCTAACGGCAGTTCCATGCTGTGGAACGCCATGCAGATGGCATCAAACAGGTCTGCGGTCGGCAGTTGGGCGTCAGCGATCTCCGAAGGCTTGGCAACCCGATAGCGCGCTTCATCAGTGAACTGGAAAGGGAGTTTCGAGCCGAGCAGTACCATTGGGTCGCTGAACCCGATATCGGATGGTAGTGCCAGCTTCATGTTCTTGTTTCGGATCGCTTCAGCGGCCAAAACGCTGCATTCAGTGCGACGGTTCACGTATCGCTTGCCATTGCCACCTTTTGGCAGGGCTTGGCCCATTGTCATGCCGTAACACCTGACATGTGGACTCACAACATGTTGCAGGTAATGGAGCAACTGCACGCCTTCGCCTAGGGCATCCACGAGAATGGTCGCAGGAGCAGATAGCGCCTCGACGTGCCGCAGCAACGTATCGCCATAGGATTTCAGATCACCGCTTTCAGTGTGAATTGGATAGCTGCCCACCTCAACCAGTCGGCGGGCATCAGGGGTGTCGTATACGCGCATGTGGGCGGCAACCGTCATCCCGCCACGATGCACACCGCCGAGACGGACGCCGATTACATGCTTCACCTCGACACCTTCGGGAATCGGGCTTTCGATGGTCAGCGCCTGGGCGATATCGGAATCACTGAGCAGGTACTGGCCAGCGGCGCGGGAAGGCGCCTTGAGAATCGCTACCCCGTCGCAGCTGGCTACCTTGGCCGAAGGCTGGATCTTGCCTTGAACCACCACCTGTAGCTGTCCACCACCTTGCGGGCGCACAACGTCTTTGATGGCAGACGCCACAGGGGAAACCATGTAGCTGCTCAACAGCGGGCGCAGGCGGGAGTGTGTTTGCGCGTAGCGCTGTTTGCGGCCAAAGCCTTCCTGAACCGATACGGGCTTACACCCCGGCAGCTCTACCCAGTAATGCACACCGCGGGCGGCGTTGGCGCGATCTGGCGCCGTCACTTTATAGCCTTGAGTGATGAGCCACTGCCTGAATGACGCAACGTTGCAGGCCGCCAGCAGGTCGGTGTCGTGCGATTGTCCTTTCGATTTTGCTGCGGGGTTAGCCATCATTCTGCTCCTAGCGGGTTGGCCGTGAATGGCCTGAGATTTTTAGTGTTCCCGCGGCGGATGGCCGGGGGACGTTTTTCAACAACAGGCTTGAGCCACAGCTGCCCCGTTTTGAACAGGAACAGCTCCCACAGTCCAAGCTTGATTTTGGTGTCGCCCTTCTCATACAGGCGCCACGATTCGCGGCTCACGTAGATCAGCTCCCCAGCAGCGGTTTCGCTCAGGTTCACAGCCTTGCGGGCCTTGCGGATGTTCTGAGGGGTCGGCTGGCGATCAGCGGCGAGCGTCATGCATCACCGCCGTTTTCATCCAGTCCCGCGATATCGGCCATACGCTGGGCCATCGCGTCTCTCTGCGCTTGGGTGGCCTGCATGCCTTTCTCGTAGGCATCATTCAGTGCAGCCGTATCTACAACGGCCACAGGAGGCGCCGCCGGTTCGATATTCATGTTGAAGATGCGGCCCAGCATTTCGAGGTACGGGCGGGCGTCGTGGATCTTCATTTCCAGCCCATCCTTGGTTTCCTTCACGCCGCCGTACAGGGCCAGCGCGCCAGGTGAAAGGTGCCGGGTGTCTTTGAGCACGAGCTGGCCAACGCCATTGCCATTGCACTCGGGGCATTCCGGGTGTGGGTCGAGGTTGGCGTCGAAGCCCAGGCCACCCAGCTCGTCGAGCACCGGCAGCGGCTTGCGCTTTGCGGCCTTGGCTTCGGCCAGTGCCTCTTCATGGCGGGCCCTGCGCTCTTCCAGCTGACGCGGGGTCATCTGGTACCGGAAGTCTTTGCCGTGGCAGCACCGGCAGCACCGGTAAACGTACTCGACTAACTCCCGAGGGTCGGCCATCGCGGCGCCGTAGATGCGCTGAATTACCCGCCCGGTGATTTCCTCAGTCTTGGCAAACAGCTCCGCACGCTTGGCCAGCGTGTATGGGTGTTCCTTAACCTTCTTTAACAGGCGACTGGCGGCAGCGGCGGCCACGGCATCGGATTTGCACTCGTAGCCTGCATCGATATAAGACTGAGTGCCGTTTTGTGTGACCAGCCAAAGGTCGACAAACTTCGCCTGACGTGCGTCGAGATCGTGCAGATTCCCGGCCTGCAAGGCTTCCAGCTCTTTCTGTTTCAGCTTGACCGCTTTCGTCACGCGGGTGCTGCCACCGGTTGCGCGGGGCTTTTTCTCTTGTGCCGGGGCATCCGTTGCAGCAGCGGAAGGTTTGGCGGCACGCGGCTTTCTGGCTGGATTTGCAGGCTTTTTGGGTGTCTTCGCAGGGGGTGTTTTTTGGACTCGACCGGCCCTCACCTTAACTTCTGGCGTTTTAGGGGGTGCAAACACACGTTTGCCAGTCTTGTCCGGGGATTGATTATCCTCGGCTGGCTTGGCGCGCTCTTCGGTACCCTCGATCTTCTTCCGTGCCACTGGTCATCAACCTTAAATGCAAAGTCTTTTGGCTATCGGCCACGTAAAAAACGCCAACTTTCTGCGCGCTCGGCGCAAAAAAACCCGCAACTGCGGGCCAGATCCTGAAAGGACTAGCCCGCCGAAACGGGCTCCCCAATACCGTACAGGGGCCGCCACGGCTGGCGCTGCAATGGTGTCGAGACCATTTCCCCAATTTTGACCGTTATCCAACTTCGAATGCCTGATGGCGACTCCCTGTCGAAAGCCTCCAATGACGGCGGAACCGTGTGAACAATCCCCTCCGCCCAGCACCTAGCGCACGACAGCCCGGCATGGCCACCCTATGCCGGGTGGCTGGCTTACAAGCCGGTGTTAAAACAGGGCGTGTTGTACCGCTTCCCGCACCTGCTGCACCGTGCAAACAGGATGCTCGAATTCAATCAGGGCAGATTCATGTTGTTTGCGCGAAATGTGGTCTTTCATCACCACAGAAAACTCAGAAATAAGACGCTCCAGCCCGGCGCCGCCGCGAAGCCCCTCAAACACAGCGCCGTGGTGCTTGCGGATGACGCCCAGCGAATCGCTCAACTCAATGGAAATGCCTGCCAACTTACCCAGCAGCACCCGATCCATGCTCGCGCCTTCGACGCTGATCGCCATTACCTGGGCCAGCCGTTCTAGGTAGGTCTGGTTGTATTTGGTCAGAACCCCTGTGAGCACGCCAGTAATGAGCGCCTGATTGCCCTCTTCAGGCGCAAGCCCGAGATCATCAGTACGGCCCAGCAGGTAGTCGGTGGTGACGCTGTAAAGGTCGGCCAGAATCTGAAGGTTCTTCAGGCTTGGCGAGCGGTGACCATTTTCAAAGAGGCTGATCATGGTCAGATTGGAGTGGCCGAGTCGCATAGCTACCTCAAGATCCTTGAGGCCTGCGGCTCGGCGCGCTTTCACAAGGCGAGCCGCGACGACATCACGCAGCGCTTGCTCTTCTTCCTTGGAACGGCTGGCCGGGCTCATGCCCTCCCCGCATTCCTCAGAATCGAACATCAGCATGCTTTCAGGCGCCGCTGCTTGCGCACCTTCCACCGGCATTACCGCGTTTTCGTTATCACCGATATCAGACACTTTGACGTCACCCTTACGACCACTGCTGTCAGAGCGCCATTAGATTGTATCCCCGTACCATTCGCAACCCCGGAATGCCCAAAAAGTTCCCACTCACCCACGAGGAAATTGCCAACTTCTGGATTACTGGCCTAAACCGTCTTGGGAATTAACCGCCTTTTTAACGATGTTCCCGCGTGGATCCAATCAAATACCCGCTATTGACCGTCTGTCAGGGCATCCCTGCACGATTCGGCATGTAACCGGTTTTATGCAGCATTTTCAGGGCTATACAGCGATTGCGCGCGCTCGTGAATTGCCAGCATTACGGCCTTCAGCGCCTCACAGCGGGCAGGGTTTACCGACTCCAGGCGGGCAAGGTAGGTTCGTCTGGCGTAAAGGTCTTGGCTCATCAGGTACTGGCCGGTGTACTGATCATGCAGCCCCGTACCAATTGAACAATAGCGATTTGTTGGTGGATAACACGAGCCGCAGCGCAGGACGTGATTCATGTACCCCTCATGCGCTTGAAACGTGGCGTCGTCGAGCTGCACTTAGAATTCCTCTACCTTCCACGATGGATCCCGACCCTTGCTCCCGCCCTCTTTCATCACGGCGATGAACTTGAAAACGGGGAACATCTTGGCGGCCACCTTGATCTTTATCCGGGCGTCTTCCATCCAGTGCCCCTTCACCTCATGCACTTCCAGATGACCGCTGGCGAGCTGCACCAAGAAGTCCGGCGCATAGGTTGTTTTCTCCGCCAGCACTAGCCGGAACGGCTCAAACTGGTACCAAACAATCTCACCGGCCATGCGGCGCACTTCAAGGTGAGCCCGATAAGCCTCTTCGGTCTTGTTCAGCTCGCCTTTCTCCAGGCGCCCCAACGCCTGCATAGCCTTCATGCCCCCGCCACGGGCTGGCTTCTTCGCCTCATCACCCGCCATGCGCAAGTGCTCCGGTACCGACTTGCTCCCGGTCTGCTTGCCCAGCGCCCGGCGAGTCATGTCCGGTGGAAGCCTGGCCAGATCCTCTTCTGAGAAAATGCGCTTGCTCATCAGGCCACCGCGCCGCTACAGCAATGACAGGAACGCACAGAGCCACGCGCCCGCAGCCAGATCATGTATTCGCGCTGCACCCGTTCATCCATGTAGTCGTCGAGGTCGCGCCCCATCGGGCCTTTCTTGCGCTCAAACGGGCCTTCGTTGTCACTCTCAAAATCACTGCGAGCCTCATCGGCCACTTCAAACACGCTCACTGCACAGCCTCCAGATGATCAAACGGGGTACAAAACTGGCCCCTGAATGGCGTCAGCCAATGTAATGGCGCGCACGGCTGCGCCACCCGCAGGGTTTGCAGGTGTTCGCATCAATCAGGGAGAGATTCCGGGTCAGGCTTGCAGCTGCTGCTCGGGCTGCTTGTCGGCTTGACGGCGCAGGTAGAACGCGGCCAGATCCATCGGGTATAGGGATCGCTCACCGGCCTGAATCGCGGTGTCGAGCGTCCAATGACGTGTATCCGCATTCAGCCGGTGCCAGCCGGTGTTCGGGAAGTAGCCGAAGTAGGAAAGTTCTTCAGTGGCTTCGCACAGCAGGAAGTGAGTCGCCATCGACTCAGCGTCCATCATTTGCTGAATCTCATCCAAATGGTGCGGGCGCAGCTCGCCGGGCAGTGCATGGCCGTTGTAGTCGATTGGACGCTCCAGCCCCATGGATTCGCTGCGCTCCAGATGGAACGCCAGTGACCGCACAGGGCCAGCGTCATCGTTTACTGCAAAGGCTGCATGCTTGAACAGGCGGCGCGCACGCGGCAAACGCTCTTCTGTCGGCTCTTCTACTGGAACCCGCGGCCTTGCCACCAGTTTCGGGTGAAATGCGCCAGCAACGGCATCAGTGGAGCTTTGCGCAGGCTCGCCAACAGTTGATGCAGGTGCTTGCCGTGCTCTGGACGGTTTCAGCAGCTCCGGACGCTCGCGCAGCGGCATAAACTCGCTTTCTCCGACGATGACACTACCAACCACACGCCCAAGGTCGACTTGATCCAGTACGAACTCGACCAACTCCAGGCCGCGCGCCAGCAGCAGGTTCATGTTCTGATGCCCGCAGCGCTTCAGCAGGCTCTCGACCCGCGCCAAGCTGTTCGACGTCATAGAAAAAACGATCTCGTGGCGCTGTAGTGCCTGGCCGGTCATGTGAACCTCTGAACGTGTTGAATTGATATGCGACATAATGACATAACAACAATATATCACAATAGCGTTTCTGTGTTTTTGTGCTGTTTGCGCTCCACCGGCAGCCAGACACAAAAAAGCCCGCACGCGGCGGGCTCTTCAGTGGTCGTTGTGGCGGTCTACCCCGCTGCCGCTTCTTCGGCCTCAGCGTCCTGCACCAGCTTGTTCACGCCCCCGATCAACTCACCCACGGCGGTGTTGTAGGCTTCCTCGGCTTTGGCGCACTCGCGCAGCACCTTGTTGCGCTGGCGGGTAGTCATGCTGGTCAGCTGCTCCAGTGGTTTCATGGCCTTGCGGTGCTCGGCGCTGGCGTCGTTCACCGGGTTGATGAATTGGCGCAGGGCCACAGTGTCAATCTTTGCCATGTCGGGTTTGTCCTGGCTCATCGAATTTGTGTGTCTGCACGTACCTGGCGAGATCGATGCAGGCCGGGCAGTCCACCAGCGCATCCGTGGGCAACCCCTGCTCGATGTCGCCATGCTTCACGCCGCACAGCGTCACGTATCCCTTGCGACCAACGTAATGCGTCTGGTCACGCTCAGGGTGATAGGTCTTTTCAGCCAACGGCAATTGCTTGGCCATCGTTGTCTACCTGTCGTTGAACCTAAACATCGTCATTGGTAACGCGGACTCACGCCTGGGCGAGCGCCGCCCTTCGGCTCGCCTCCCACTCATCGCGCAGCACTTGCCACATGTCCTGACTCAGCAGCTCATGTTTGGCCAGCGCTTGCAGGTAAGCGGTGACGGCGGCCAGCTCAGTGATGCGCTCAGTACCACCACGCGGCTCCGGCAGGCCATAACTCTGGCGAATGCTTTCGCACGATTGCACGATCATCGCGCGGACGTCGAACAGCAATTGGTCGTTGTCTTGCTCAATCTGGATTAGGGGCATGGCGGGGGTTCCTTTCTCAAATGTCCGTCTTTACACCTGGTGTAAAGATGGTTGTTCCCGGTTGAATTCGTTATTGGTGACGGCCCGCGTAGATCGGAAAGCCGTACTGGTCGACCTGGCTGCCGTGGCCATAGAACTCGTATCGCTCGGCCCAGGCATTGGCCGGGTCTCGAATGATCCGGTCGATTTCCGGTTCAACCAACTCCATCGGCCCGGCAGGCAGCGAGAGGCTTTCCTCCCGATCATCCGAGCCGTACAGAACAATGGTATCCATCGCAGATCCTCCTTTCAGTCAGGTTTTTAGCAAGGTCACAAGAGTTATCAATGACTGACAGTCACGCACCCTCGGCAGGCTGATACGCCAGTTCCCACGTCGGATGGAACGGCATCGTCAGCTTGCTGGCATCCAGCCGAATCATCAGCCGTCCATTGCGCGCGCTGCGAATCGTGCCGTACTCATGCCGACCGCAACCGGTGTACAGCACACGCATGCCGCGCTTGGCCGGGACGCCGTAGCTTTTGCGCACATATTCCATGCTCATTGGCTCAGCCCTCGCTCAGTCATCATGGTGGGGACTCCTTTCAGTGGCGCATAGGCGCTGGAATGCCGCCTATGTTCTGCGCCAGCGCGTCGACGCTTTGCAGCGTTTCTTTGATAGACGCCAGCGCTTTCGCCTTGGCTTCGCTCTCACGAATGCCTGGCTTCATTGGGGCCAGCTCAAGCATCGCCATTGTGTCTTCTAGGCGCCTTCTGACTTCAGCCAGATCCTTGCGCGCCTCATCAAGTCCGTCACCCGTCATAGCGGCACACCTCGTTTCCCCGCCGTCGCCTGCACGGTCATTGGATATGCCGCGCCCAACATCGCGTCCACCACTTCGGTAAGAGTGAATGCTTCGCTGATCGCGACAGAGCCTGTCACCACCTCGGCGCCCCGCGCAACTCGCAATTCAAGACCGGCAGGCTCGGTAGTGGCCATCGGCACAAAGCCTTCCCCGCCGCAGGTTGAGCACGCAGGTTCATGTGGGCGACGTGCGTGGCCATTGCACCAGCAACCCGCAAATGGGGACGCATCAATCAATGCGCGCAGTGGCCGTGCAAGCAAGTCGTTGCCCTCCTTCTCGGCAGCTACGACGACATTGAGGACTGCCCTGTATTCGTCGACATCGGTAATCGGTTGCAAAGTCATGGCAGGCACTCTCTTCTGGTTGGCTGTGCAAATTGGCAATCTCAGCCGCTCGCCAGCATACTGGTTATACATACAGTTTAAAGGCATCCATCCATGCCCCAGGCACTACCACCGTTCATACCGGTGACCCAAGACGAATTGCGCACCCTATGGGTCAAGTATCCCAACCCCGAGGTTCGCCGGTTGGCGCTTGAGGTTGCCCGGTACCGCAACGTGCTGGCCGAGATCGATCGGCTTTACAAAATCACCCATCAGGCTTGGCGTGACACCAATGGCGGCAATCTCACGGCTCTGCATGAGCTCCAGGCGCTGATGTATGCGGAGCGCGAGCGGCTACCCTGAGCTCTTCCCGGTCAAAGTCTTCTGGTGATTGCATCAGGCGCTCCACTATCAACACGCCAAAGCTCTCAAGCAGTTCCGGCACTTGCGCCTCAATATCAGCAACAGACAACAGCCGGTATTCAACGTCCAGCATGGATTTTTTCTTGTACGCCGCTTCGTAATTCTTGATTCGGGCCAGCGCCTCACACAAAGGCAGGGCAGTGGCGAAAGCGACGTTGCGCTCAAGGGGAGCAATATTGTTTCGCTCTTCACAGCTGACCTTCTGATGCGTGGTCAACAACAGCATACTGTCGGGCTTCGGTTGAGGCTCTTTGGCAGCCTGCCAGCCGTTCCAGGCGCCCTCTACCCAGTCCACGACGTAACGCCCATCACCACGGCGTTCAAGTACGCTTTTCAAAAGTGCATCACCTTGGCTGTAGCCGTAGTTCTTCACAGCAAGCGCTAGGCATTGAGCTTGAAAAGCAGCCCGTACAGGATCTGGTGTGCTAGTCATATATGCGCGCTCATCTAAGTCAGCTTCCGATTATTTGGGTTGATTTCAGGCAGTTCATCGACCTCGCTGCCGTGTACGTGGCCAAGGCCGACATCGACGCGCAGATCCAGAGCACTGCCGGAGTACCAGATTTCGCTGCCTTGAACTCTCACCGACCGCTGACGCAGCCACCGGTATCGATCAGCGAACAGGCGCAATTCCGCCAACTCCTGAGCGGTCGGAAGCTCTGGCGCCAGATCAACGGTTTTCTTCACTTTCGGCCTCCCGTGCGGCTTCCGCTCGGGCCAACCACTTAGCGGCCTCTTTCTTCAGCTTGTCGGAAACTACTCGGCCTTCAGTGAATTCACTGGGAACATTCGTCCAATCCATCAGCAGGTGCTCAGCGGCTTCGTTAAGCGCTTCATAGCGGCCCTCCATCTGTTTGACTGTCAGCTTCTTGGCCATGGCTACGCCTCACCTACACATTTGAACGCCTTCGCGTGCCCTACGCACACCTTTGTAGGGTTGCCCCTGTCATCAGTCTCCGCATGGCACATGAAGCCTTTCTGGTCGAAAGACATGTAGGCGGCGTCACTGGTGGCCATCGGCGATTGGTTCGCCATTGAGCCGAGCCGGTAGGCGCAGCCTTCGCAGGCGCCAGCAGGATCGCACTGCGCAGCAAGTGCCACGCCCTGACATGCGCCCAATATCGTCGGCAGGTTCACGCTGTCGAACTTATCCGGGTGCATTCCCAGCTCACTAATCAGCACAAGATCCGTCATGTTCCGGCAGTTGTCCGCGACAGAGTTCGCCATTCCTACGAACTGGGCGAACAGCTCGACAAGGCTTTCAACCCCATGCTGCGCGCTGTATTCGGTCAGCAGTTGGACTCGCCCGGCAAACGGCAGGTTGGCCAACACGGCCATATCATTCGCCTGGCGCGGGGTCATTGTGTAATCCGTGCATTCGCTCATGACGAGCCCTGTAAAATTCATTAGCGACATAATGACACAAAAGCACTACGACACAATAGCGCTTTTGTGTTTGTCTGCTCGGCGTCGGTCAGAACGATTCTTCAGCCTGAGCCGTCGCCCCCGCATAGGTCACGTTCGGCGCTTCGAAGCGCACAATCAGATCCGTCGACTTGCCGTCGTTGACCAGTCGCAGGGATGCGCGCCGAACGTCCTCCTGCGATGCCTTCATGATGGCGTCGATATTCGGGTACCCAAGGGTTTCCGGCACTTCAAGGTAGGTGTAGGTGATGTCCCCGGTGGCGAGCGCTGCGCTCTCAAAGGCCATGAACTTCTGCATGTATTCGTCCTGGCTCTTCGCTGTGTTGCGCAGCGTCACCATGTCGATAAACGACTTCGTGTTCTCCATCGAAATAATGTTGAAGGACTTGGCCAGCGCGTCGGTAACCTTTTGGTACCCGGCTTGCTGGTACGGCGCGATCAGCGCAACAGCGTCCAGCTTGTTCTCACGAAAGAACAGCGCAACGGTGAATTTCTGGCCGACGAACTCAACGTTGTCAGTGCAGCGCCCTGTGTGCTCAGGGTTCGAACAGTCGTAGTAGCCCGCCGAGCGCGTATATTTGTCGATGGGCGTGCCGTAGGTGTAGTCCTTGAAAAGACTCACGCCCGCCGATGCGCTCGGGATGCCCGAAAGCAGGCCGAGGCCGGTGGTCAGCGCGAGCGCGATGAGTTTTTTAGACATCGGGAAAGTCCCTTTCGGTATCAGTGTTGGCGTTATTCCGCCGAACGATACTATGAAAGGGACAGGGCCGGTTATCAGGCGCCTGCGGTGGGCCTGGGCTTCTTGGCGGTCTTGAGCCGGTAGTTTCGGCAGCAGGCGGTGCAGAACACACGCATGGCACCGGAGCGGGTTTGCTTGAGCTGGCCACCGCACTCGCAACGGTTGGCTTCCAGATACTTGGACACCGCGACGTTGATCGCGGCACCGTTGTTGCGTCTCGGGCGGGTAAGCCCCAGCGCCTTGCAGACCCGCCGGTAATCCTGCGCTATCCACTCTTCACCCGGCTCGTGGCCAAGGCCGTCGCCAAGCATGTCACCCAGTTTGATCAGTTGGTCATACAGGTGCTTCTTTGAATCTACCGGCGGTGCGGGCTTCAGTTCTTCAAACAGGTCTGGCTGCATTGGCTGCAACCTCCACCGGCTTCACCAGCACCTCCGGTACCAGCACGACGTCGCCACGGTGCAGTCGCACGAGCGCCCGGCAAAACGCCTCAAGGATCGTTGAGCCACCGGCAATCCGGCAGAAACCCACCGGCCCTGCATCGTGGGCAAAGGCGCGAAACTTCGGCGGCTCGCTGTCGGTAACCATGCCGAAGCATTTCGCATACTTGTCCATCAGCGGCCCGCCCTGATTCCAGTCCGTAGAAGGCCGGTAGGCGTAGCCGGTCGATGCCAGGGCGACACGCCAGTAGGTACCGTTGTGTGGGGCCGACAGCTTCACCTCTACACCCAACACCTGCGCCACCGCCCAGCCCAACGCCCAACCTTCCAAGTCGCGCAGCTCCACCTCAACCACGCTCATTTCGGCATTACCGAATCTGACGAATAGGCCTGAGCAAAAGCCTCTTGCAGCCGCTCTATCAAACCGCTCACGTCGTTCCGCTCCCACACCGCAAAAAGCTGATCTAGATCATATTCGCCGTCGCGCATCGACGTGTGGAAATCCAATGCGAATGACACACCTTCGTCCTCGGCGGTGATCAGGATGTGGTCACGCTCAGCCGATCCGCTGGCGTCCACTTCGTCGGTAAGGCTTGTGTACCGAAAATCCTTTAATTCACCATGGTGGTCGATTGATTCCAGCTTTACCATCGGCTCACGGATGATTGCAGGGTCGTACTTTGAAAAGACCGTTCCCTCTGGCATCGCCAGGAACGTCTTGAGGTCTACGATCCTCATGCTTGCTTACTCATGGCTGTTACCTAAAAGACTGATTGACGTGATAGAAACCGGCCCTAGGTTGTTTCTCGACTGGATAAGGTTTTCCAGCGCCTCGATATCTTTCGCCGTGGGCGTGCCTTGGAAGGTCTCAAAGCTGCGCCCGGATCCGCGCGCTTGGCCGTAGCCCACCAAATAGGTGTGCTTAGCCTCCCCCTGCGGCGGCAAGCCCATAGCTGACCGCAGTTCGTCGGCCATTTCACCGCGCACCGCCCGGCCCTCTTTGGCGTCACGATCAAGCGCATTGAGCACCATGCCCAGCACGCTCCTTAGTTTTTCATTCATCGACAGCCCCCTCTGGCATCGTCTCCACCACAATCACGCCGTATTGCTTCAGCGCGTCAAATAGATCGCTCACATACGCTCGGCCATTAAATTCTGGCCCGCCGTCAACATCCTCAAACGTCTCGTGGTACTTCGGATCATTGCGGGAGGGTACGCGGACGTAGCGCAGGTAAGTGTCTGCTGGCCGGGCGTACAGTGGTGCATCATCCGGCAAGGATCGCCCAGCAGCATTGAGGTACGCCCGCACCGGTAATGGATCGTGGTACACCCGCCCCACTACCTGATCAGTCACCAGCGCCTGCTTGCTCAGCAACCCAGCGCCGTCGTGGGCGGCGGTCATGGCATTTTCTTCTTGTCTTGCGCACATTTCTGGCACCCACCATCCGCTACAAAATCAAGAAAAGTGTGCGTGCAGTCCGACGCCAGCCAATCGGGAATGGTGAGTTCCTTCGTTGGCAGTTCAGGTGCCACAGTTATTCGACCCGTCCCATTGCAAGGTTCGCAAATAGTCGTCGGTGCTTCATCAATGCCGGTTCCGACCGTTCCATAACCGGCGCAGCGCTTGCACAGACTATCCTTGCTCATATGTTCGACCCGCTTATTGTCGGTCATCGTCAAACGCCCCCATGCCCTTGTTCGCTGATATGGCGGTGCTTATTAGATCGCGCAGATGCTCTATCAGTGGCTTGTGTTTACCCGGCACCCAATTGATTGCCCACTCGTTAATGGTGCCTCCGTTGTGCAGCATCCACTCACTGCTCGCGCGCTCTTTGGCCAGCTGTTCGTGCAGATCGTCGATCAGGTTGAAGTCCGGCGCAGCGCCAACCGGTGGCTTCCACAGTTCGGCGCCGTTGTAGGTGTAACCCTTGGCTTGCAGCGTTTTGATCGCCGCCGTGGCCGCCGACACTGTGTCGATGGTCAATACTGGGGTTATGGCGCACAGGGCGTCTATGTTGTTGGCGGCCTGTTCGGGAGTGAACACGCTCAGACCACCACCGTAAGCTGCATAATCGGCTATCCAGGCAAAAGGCTCTGTACCGATCCCCGGCGCAGCGCTACTTACAGCGGCATGAAATGCCGCACTGATGCCAGCGACATCCGGGTTGATGATCCGCAGCAGCTGCCCATATTGATCGCGGCTTATGGTTGCATCTGCCGCCGAACGTCCGTCTTTCCACAGCACGTTCAGTTGGCAAAGCCCGGTGCCGTGCTCGAGTTTTTTTCGAAGCTCCTGCACGTCGTCATCGTCATTTTCAGCCTCTCGCACCGCTTCAACCAGCGCCAGCCCGACATCCGTCATTTCGTAGCGACCGAAACCGAGCGAGCGAACAAGGCCTACACGCGCCAGCGACTTCATACGCGCTTTGGGCACGTCGTAGCCTTGGTCGTCTTCACAGGTTTCGTGGAACCGGAGGACGTCGGTACGCTGCTGCTCAGTGAGCGCCAGCGGCAATTCGATTGTTTGCTCAGTCATACCGCGCTCCAGGGAGTTAGTGGTGTTTCGTAGGGGAGTAACAACGGGTGCAATGGGTCGCCGCTTTTGGTCACGCCGAAGTGCAGCACCGGCTTCCCGGAATCAATCAGGCGTTTCATCAGTTCCGGGGGAGCACGGCGAAGCGCGCGCGGGATCTTGCTCAGGCGCCCCCAGCACGGCACCAGAATGTCGGCTTCGGCGATGATCTGGATTAGGTGCTCGCGCCACTCCAATCCGAAGGGCTCGTCAACACGCACCAGCTCGTCGACGTCGGTGGCTCGGTAAGCGAAGACATTGCCGACAATGAACCGGTGGCCACCATTCCGGATGGTGAAGCCGCGCCACTTACGCACGGTCTGATCGTCCAGGGTTGCGTCGGCTGTCGATGGGTTGATCCCGAAGTAGGCAATAACCTTGCTGCCTTCAAACGGTAGGCCGCAATCACGGTCAAGGCGGTACCGGTACTGCCCGCACGGGCTGATAATCGCGCTCATGTTCAACCCCAGCGATACGTGATGGCGTCAATGCATGCGTTCCACTCGTTCGCCATGCAGGTCTGCGTATAACTAGCATCACGGTATTCGTGCGGGCCTTTCCTATCGGGCAAAATCACTGTAACTGGCGGACGCTGGCCAGCCTGGTCTGCAACCCGTTCAAACTCGGCGGCGTAGTCGTTGCAATTGCAGTCAGCCACATTCGTTTCGCCGACAGGCTCACATTGGCATAACTGCGCTGTCAGCTTTTCATGCAACGTGTCTTGCATCCCCTCTTCAACTTCTGCCTTTGTCAGCCCGACGATGCGCACCTCGCTGCTGGCTGGATCTCGATACTTGAAGGTCAGCCCCTCCTGCCCTGAAATGCCTTGATGGGGCTTGAGGCGAAGCCCCTCGACCGCCTTGCTGTAAATGAACTTAATCTGATCCCACGAGATCGTGTGACGTTGGCTGTACTCGCCCTCACCATCGCAAATCTCGCAATGCTCGTTCGGCTCATCAAGCTCGCCGCAGTCGGGGCATTCATTCGTCACCTCTACTTTGAACTCCCCCAGCAGAAGCGCTTTAGCTCCATTCTCCGCAGTCAGCCTTTTGGGCATGATGCAGTAGCCATCAGGTATCGCGACCGGATCTTGCCGGGCGAGCGCAGGCGCATCGAGCAGGGCGCGCAACTCCCGTGCAGTCGGGTCACCCGCCATCATGTATTCGGGCGTATCACACTGGCCGCCCGCTTCTATGATTTGGTCATAGCCCGCCTGATAAATTCTTTTCATGGCGAGCAGTGCTTGCTCAAGAGCCTTTCGCGACAATCCGTCAATCGTTGGGTTATTCATCAAGCTCACCATCCTGTTCAGGCGCTATGAACTCGCAGGAGTCGCAGTGCCATGCGTAGTTGTTCTCTTTCAGGGTTCCGGTATCGCAATTCGGGCACTTGTGGCCTTCCGGCTTTTGAATAGTTGCGGGCAAGGCTTTCAGCCAGTTGCGCAGCGACTGATATTCCGCGTTGCGATAGCTGCCGAATGCGTAGGTGAATGGCTTGGTGTGGTTGTGGCCATCACGAGCCAAGAAGTCGATACAGCCTTGCTCGGTGAAACAGGCGGTCACAAACACGTCGACGTCCTTCACCGCGTAGCGCTGCCAGCCCTTCACCTCTCGTCCGGCGGCGTGTATCGCCTCCAGACGCCGGGTGGTGCGCTCGTCTGCCGTGGTGCCGCTGTCGGCGTCGTACCACTCAATGCGGTCGTGGTCGTGCGTGTCGAGGGTGACCATTGCGCGCTTTTCCATGACGGCGAACAGCGGCTGATCAGTGTGGCGGTTGTCTTGCGAATTGATCAGTCGACCAACAGCAGCGGGCAAGGCCAGCTGTGCGCGGAGGCTTTCAATCTCATCGCGCGCAGCGCTCGCCCGGTTAACAGCACGGTCATACTCGCCCTTTGCCTCGCCAAGCTCGGCGCGCAACCGCTCAATTTCACCCTCAGCTGTCGCCAGTTTGGTGTCGCGTTGATGTGCATCAAAACGCCGCTGCGCTTCATCGTCGCCAATCTTGATGTACTGGCGGAAGTCGTGACGCTTGAGCACGGTCTTGAACAGGTGTCCGATATAGCCGCGCCCGCCATCGGGCGTGTTCAGGTTGAATTCGGGCTTCTGGCTCATAGGTGCAATCTTCCTTTGATCTCGGTGTACTGATCGGCGCTGAGTTTGTTGTGGTGAATTGCGTCACGCAGCAGGGTTTGTGCAGCATCGACATGGGCAGCGGTCTGGCCAGCTGCTAGCTTTTCGACTGTCTGCTCAAGGTGGACACGGCTGGTGAAGTTGATCCCGTGCGCCTTCCACGGGAATTTCTGCTGGCCAGCGCTCACTGGTCACCGCCTTGGCTCTGATTGGCGGCGAGGAACGCGGCGACCGCGGGTGCAAGGGCGTCATTTGGGCGATCCAGACGCAGCAGGCACTTTTCCAGCAAGCGCAGAGCCTGGGCCAGCTCCGAATCATCATTGGCCGCGCGCTCCACCACTTGCGGAGTGTGGTGCGGCTTGCCGTATGCCAGCCCTTGAGCCTGGACGCAGCGCAGCGCTTCACGCACCGGCATGCGGCTGGTTCCATAGTGATTGGCGATAGCCTGCTGATTCAGCTTGGTGCCGACCGGCAGTGTTCCGTCATTGATGACTTGGGCGAGTTGTGCAGCGATAAACAGACCATCTACAGGGCCATCCGGACGCGGCCCCAGCGCTTTCAGTAGAACTTCACACATGAGTTTCTTCCTTCGCTCCGTCGTGCAAGCACAGCCGCTGGCCCGCCTGCTCGTAATGCATGTCTTCAATTGCAAACTGTTGATCAACCGTGAGCAGCGGGTTGCAGATGTTGCAGTGCCCGGCCACCTTGATGGCTTGAAAGTGAATCGACGCTGAGTTGTAGTCTCGATAACACGAGGGGCAGCGGATCCCTTCTACGCCGCAGCACTCCAGCGCTTTGTCTGGATCATCGTGAGAGCCTTTGCAGGCCGGGCAGACATAGACGCTCGTAATGGTTGGGGCACAGCATTCCTTTGCGTCTTCAATGCTGTCGTGAACTGTTCGGCAAGATCCGCAGCGGTGTCTCTCTTTGACTTTTATGCTCATTGCTGAAGCTCCCTTTCAAACGCCGCCCATGCTCAGGACGGCGCCGTTCCAGTTATCAGGCCTTGGCCCGCTTCAATTGGTCGAGCAGCGCCGTCGGCAACCCCTTCAGGGTCAGCGTGCCGTTCTCTTCGTCGAATTCGATCTTGGTGCCGAGCAGGTGCGCTTCGAAGCTGATCGACAGCCCCTCAGTGCGCCCGGTGAAGCGACGGAATTGATTGAGGGTGCGCTTGTCGGCGGGGATCTCCGGCGACAAGCCGTAGGCGGCAGCGCGGGCAAAGTCGGCGAACGCTTTCGGGTTCTCTTCGTCGATCACCTCGGACAGCTCGTCGAGGGTCACCAGTCCACCGATCTTGGCTTGACTGCTGGCGTAGTCGAGTAGGGTCTTGGCCTTCTCGCGCGCGGAGTCATCCGGCAGCTCTTCGCTTTCGACAAAGTCTTTGAAGGCCTTGAGCAAGGTGCGGGTTTCGCCGGGGCCGTCGACGCCTTCCTGACATCCGATGAAGTCGCGGAAATAGTCGGTCGCCTTGCGTCCGTTCTTACCCTTGATGAAGGAAATGTACTGCCTGGATTTGGGGTTGCTCTGCCACTCGGAAATGTTGATCCGCGCCGCCAGGTGCAACTGGCCGAGGTCGAGGTGCCGCGATGGGGTCACGTCCAGTTCATCGGTGACCGACACGCCGTCGCTGTGATGCAGCAGCGCGATGGCCAGATAATCGGTCAGGCCTTGCTGATAGTGCGCGAACAGGGCGTGGCCACCAACGGACAGGTTCGATTCTTCCATCAGTCGCTTTAGGTGCTCTACGGCGTCCCGGGTGAAGTCGACAAACCCATAACCGCCGGACAGGTAGCGATTCAGCCAGCCACTGAACGGAAAGGCGCCAGACTCAGCATGGAACAAGCCCCACGCTTTGCCCTGCTTGCCGTTGTAGGCCTCGTTTAAGTCGCCCAGCAGGTTCTCAGTGGCATCCGATACAACCAGCTCGGTGTCGCGGGTGTGCAGCATGGCCGGGGTGCCGTCCGGCTTCTTGTCGATGTGGAAAACGATGGCGTGGCGCAGTGGCATATTCAGATTCCTTGATGGATGGCGCACCTACAGCGGTGCGCCAGCGGCTCAGTGGCCGTAGGTGTGGTCGCCTTCACGGCAGTCGATGATCAGTTTCGCCGCGCCGAAATACATGGCCGCGATGTACCGTTTCCACTTTGATGTCATGCCGAAGTGGCGGCCGATTGGCTCACCTTCCAACAGGGCGGCAAACACTTCGCCGTATTCAAACCCGCGGTCGGTATGGCCCGTGATGCGAACGCTGATGCGGTTGGCATAGTCAAAATCTGAGCGAGGACGCTCGTGCAGACCATGCGCGGCGCGATAGCTGGTTTCTGGCTCGGCATCGAAGAGGATGTGGATGTAGCGCTGACGAGTGCCGTCGCCTTCGCTGATGGTGATATGGGGAAGGTGCCAGCCCTTTTCGGCGGCCTTCTCCTGATTCGCTTCGACGAACGCATCCAGCAGCTGATTGAGGCTGATGAACTCCGGGATCATGTCGTCGTGCAGAACCTCATTAATCGCCTGCTCTGCGCGCCGAAGCATGTCGCCGGTCACGCCCGCATCCATCCAGCGGTCTTTGAGTGCTGTAATGATTAGGTCGTTGTACCGCGGCAGCTCGATGACGTTGGCGATATTCGAAGGCAGTGCATGGGCGATCTCTTCGCGGATCTTGCCGCTGAAGGATCCGTGAGGGGCGAAAGCGTCTTTCAACGCCTCGGTAAACAACCGCTCCACGCAAGACTGGATAATCTCGCCGGGGCGGTCGCTGCTGGCAAAGGCAACGACATGTTCTGTCAGCACCTCTTCCAGCGTCTTTTTCTTCGATGCTGCACACATAGTGCTACTCCCTACTTCACACTCGTGAAAATCAGTCGGCGGCGTGAGCGATGTCGAGCATCACCCGGCGCCCTATGAACGGTTCCAGACGGCGCGCCAGCAGCGTGGCCAATTCCTGCCAGCCCGCTTTTGCGCCGATCCGACTGCCCTCCAGTGCCTCCACAAGAATCACCGTGTTGATCTGATCCATTTCCACCGCCAGACCCGCTTCCAGCCGCTGCGCCAGCTCGGCGGCAGCGAGCGCCCAAACATCTGCGCCAAACAACGGCTCTTCAGCCGCTTGGAAGGTTTCAAGCATCACCTGAGCGGTGGACAGGAACCGAAGCCGGTCGAGCAGAACACCCGCTGCGACCCGGCTGATAAGCATTGGTGAATTCATCGTCAAAGCCCTGGATGGCTAACCGTCCACGACATAATGACACAACATCACAATAACTCAATAGCGTTTTTATGTTGTTGCGCTCGACAATTCCACGAGGCTAAGCAGCGCCCCGGTTGTCGTGGTCTTGATACTGCTCGCTCTCGTACCACTTGCTGAGCAGCGCACGAACCTCCACCGGCACCACGCGCCCGGCCACCTCGACCATCTGCACACAAGCCTCCAGCAGCACGATCTCCCGCGCGTATTCGGCGATAAACTCGGCCTTGTTGCCGTGAACAGCCTTCATCGTTTTGATGGGGCCGGTACCGGGCTGGTGATGACCCGCACACAGCGGCAGTACATACCAGTGCGCGTGCCTTTTGGTGCGTCCGTCACAGTGGTGGATCGACACATACGCTTGCTCTTCGTAGTTGCGCCGCCTGCCGTCCAAGATGCAGCAGATACAGCCACACACGTCCGCTACGGTGTCGTGCCATTGCTTCTCGCCAATCGTCTTGCTTCTTCCGTCCATTGCCATGTCTCACCACCCCTACGCGGTCAGTCGCTCTTTCATCGGGCCGCCCACAAGCTGCCCGAGCTTTGCTCTGGCCTCTTTGGCGACGTTGGTAATCTCGGACTTGGCGCCAGCTTTTGGAGCGATGGCGGGCGCGACGGTCGTAGGCGCGGCCTTGGCGGCGGCCTTGGCGGCGGCCTCAACGACACGCTCTGTGTCTGCACGGCGGGCGCGCTGCTTTTCCTGCGCCTGCGCCTTCACCACGTAGGATTCACAGTGGCGAAGCAATGAGCTGATGGGGTGGCAATTGTCGGCAATGGCGGGAGTCTTCACCGCCTCTACGTAGTAACGGGCGGTAAGCGGGGCGATGTCTTGCCCGATGCGCTCGACCACCTTGGCCATCTGGCCGCCCAGTGTGGCGTTGAAGATCGGCCACTGGCGGTACTTGGCATTGAACGCCATGGCATAGGCGAGCCAGGTGCGGAACGTTTTGCTGGCCGGGTTCTGGGGGTAGTTGTCCGGCGCCTGCGACAAGGCTTTGCGCTCATCGTCGCTCAGTGCGCCCACTCCCACAGTGTCACCCAGTGGAATCGGCGAGTTGGCCGCCGATTGTGCAGTCTCCGCTCCCACAGGGTTGGCTGTGAGATTTTTAACTGCTCTTTCAGTGCTAACTGCTTGTTTATTATTAACTAAAGCGTCGGGCTTTGCCGGATCCGGCTGAACCGTATCCGGCAAATCCGTAACCGGCGCGACCGTTTCCGGATTTGCCGTAACCGGTGGCGCCTTGTCCTTTTTCTGGCTGGCGATGAAGGCCGCGCCCGCGGCCAGATCCGGGGTTTCCGATACTTCGTAGGTCATACCCTTGAAGGTGCCGCCCTGCCGGTCGTACCGGCGAATGACGTACCCGGACATCTGCAGCTCTTTGAGGATCCCGTAAACCTTGTCCCGGCCCGAACGCTTGCCCAGGCAATTGCGAGTGCGAGCCAGCAGATCCTCGACGCGGACTTCCCAGTGGTCTGGCTTGCTGAGCAGGTACACGAGCATGCCGCGAGCTTCCCAGCTCAAGCGGTTGTCTTCGATAGTGGTGGTCGGTAGGACGTAGAACTGGCTTTTACGTGCGGCGCGAATGATGCTCACAGGCACCCCCCGAATTGGCAGGTTGCATGAGCAATAGGCGAACTGATTGCGTTGATCCGGCGCGAACGCCTCTCAAAACTGGCAAAAAGAAGGATTGCAAAGCACAGGGAGGCTTTGCTATGGAAGCAATTATGGTAAAGTCGGGGCACGGTGTTCGACATCTCCTGATGTTATTGGGCGATGCGGCAGTTCCCACGGCTGATAGCTTTGATAAAAAGCAGGCCTAAAGCATGGAAGGCTTTGTGGTGCAAATGGTCTAAACATCGTATGCGTCTAAAAAAAGAACCTTCGCTTGCAGGCGGGATAGGTTCTTTTTTTTTGCCTCTAATTCGGTGAATCTTGGATAAGCTGCGCGCTGTATACCATACAGGCGTATTGCCAGCCAATTAATCCCGTATCCCCGGACAATGTAAATACTGTTCGTTTGAACAGCCCTCCCCCGATCAGGACTCCCGAGGAAGCTTTTTCAGCTTCGCGACCGCCTTTTCATAGAACGCTTCCGACACACCCCGTAGCCCTAAACAAGCTTGCTCCAGCTGTGCATAGTTGCGCTTTCCCACCGCTTCTACCGCCGCTTCTCCGCGCGCATCAGCCATACGCTTCAGGCGCTTAGCTCGATACAACGACGCCCGCAATTCCGGGTAAGGATAAGGCTGATCCAGATAGCCAAACGGCAGCCCCGCGGCCTCTTCGACCTTATGCGCCAGGAATTCGGGGAAGCCTCCCCTGTCTTGCATCGCCTGAGTGATTTGGTTAGCAAGGGAGTGGCATTCCGTCTCGGGGAGATGCGTGAACAGCGCGCGGATTCCCTTCGGACTATGCAGGTCTGCGTACAGGCTAAATCGCTGTTGTCGTGCCCGCTTCCCGGCGTCAACCGCTTCCTTCGCGGTGCTGGCGCCTTCAAACACTTCTAGGTTCATGCTCAAGATTCCATAAGTAAACCGTGGGTAATTTACGCGCAACCCCATAAAAACGCTATTAAAGTTTGGGAAACCTGTTTACTCTGCGCGATCTGGAAAAGCGAGCCGCAAACAGAGCCGTCCGGGGATCATTCAGGACAGGACAAGATAAGAACGGCTCCGATTGAGAGGGGCCATTCCCAGTCAAGTTCGTGCGCGGCTCAAGGCCATGCAGCCACCATCAGTAAGGAAACAGCATGTTTTTCACGAATCTTTTGCTCTACCGCATCACCCAAGCCATCGATCTTTCTGCCGATGCTCTGGAAGCGGCCCTGGCCACCAAACCGGCCCGCGCCTGTGCCAATCAAGAATTGACCACCTACGGATTCAGCGCCCCATTCGGTAAAGGCGAAGACGCCCCGCTGGTGCATGTCAGTGGCGACTTCCTGCTGGTGAGCGCCCGCAAGGAAGAGCGCATTTTGCCGGGCAGCGTTGTGCGTGATGCCGTGAAGGAAAAGGTCGAAGAGATCGAGGCCGAGCAGATGCGCAAGGTCTACAAAAAAGAACGTGACCAGATCAAAGACGAGATCATTCAGGCCTTTCTGCCGCGGGCATTTGTCCGCCGCTCCAGCACGTTCGCCGCGATTGCTCCGACGCTGGGCCTGATCATCATCAACAGCTCCAGCCCCAAGCGCGCCGAGGATCTACTGTCGACGCTGCGCGAAGTGCTGGGCACGCTACCGGTGCGCCCGGTGACGGTGAAGATGTCGCCTACCGCCACACTGACCGACTGGGTACGGACGCAGAAGGCAGCCGATGACTTCTACGTGCTCGATGATTGCGAGCTGCGTGATACCCACGAGGATGGCGGGATTGTCCGCTGCAAGCGCCAAGACATGACCGGCGAAGAGGTGCAGCTGCACGTCAGCACCGGGAAGGTCGTCACGCAGCTGTCGATAGCTTGGGAGGACAAACTGTCGTTCGTGCTCGACGACAAAATGGTGATCAAGCGACTGAAGTTTGAAGACTTGCTGAAGGATCAGGCCGAGAAAGACGGTGGCGAAGATGCCATGGGCCAGCTCGACGCAAGCTTCACCCTGATGATGTTGACCCTCGCCAAATTCATCCCGGCATTGCTGGAAGCGCTGGGCGGCGAAGAGACCCTTGAAGGTGTTTACGCCGTAGACACCGCTGCTGGCGTGTCAATGACCATCAGCACCCCGGAGGGCGTGACGATGACCATCGACGGCGACGACGAGCTGCTGGTGGAAGTAATCGCCTTCGTCCGCGAATCGGGCCGTGCGTCCACCAGCGCGGTGCAGCGCAAATTCAAGATCAATTACAACCGGGCCGCGCGCCTCATTGAGAGCATGCAGGTCAAAGGCATCGTGAGCGCGATGAACGAAAAAGGCGCCAGAACCATCTTGTAACAGCACTGCCAGGCGGGCCGCTGCGCCCGCCGCAACGCCAAGGATTAGCGAAATGATCGTGAATTTTGATGGCCGCCGGGATACCACCAGCGGCGATAAACCGAACAAGCCAGTGAAATGGACAGGCAGTTTTGTCGTAACAGATGCGTCCGGGAATAGCCTTGAGACGCTATGGGAACCCAACGGCGTCCCGCGCATGAACTATCAGGGCGCTCGTAACCGCGCCAAACAAGTGATCGAGAGCATGAAAGCGCGGCTCTTTGAGCAACACAAACAGCCTATCCGCAAGGCGGCTTTCACACTGACGACGCGATGAGACATTACGAGATAGAAGGCGCCGACCTGCGACTACCGCAGTTTCTGGTTTCTCCCCAGGTTGGCACCCGGATTCAAAGCGGCAAAGCGAGCCTGATGATCTTGCCATTCCGCCCACAACCGTCGGTGTGCATGAGCTCACTGGAACGTCTTGGGCTCGAGAGTTTTTCGGAAGACGACTTGCTGTCAGCGGCGCGATTGGCCTTCAGCTGGGGGTTTATCGCCCCACCGATTCGTATGGGATACGCCTTTGAACTTACACATGAATTCGTACCGGAAAAGTGTTCAAAAATTGGTACGGGGATAGTGCGACAAATGGGCATAACACGCCTACTTGATATAACTGCAAAGCACTGGAAGTTATGCGGCTACACCAGTCGAGAGGACTTTAATTCTTACTGGCACCAGGCTGCTGCCGACTTGAGCGAACACTCTAACCCGTGGTGCTGGCTTATTGAATTCACATACAAGGGGTGAAATATGGCTATACCTGTGATCGCCGCGTTGTTGCTTCACGTCATATGGCTTGCGCGCCGGTACCAGCACGCTACGCCGAGCGTAATGAAGCGAGTGCGAACACTTGCAGCTGTCACTTCGCTGACGCTGACCACTGTTCTGTTCTGTTTGATCCAGAACAATGTGAGCCAATTGGCACACAGAAATATTTATTTTCAGGTCGGTTCAGCCAGCGGACAGGCAACGCCTGTCACATCTTCTCCTGATAATTCAATTTGTTACACGGAAAGCAGCAATCTTGACGATAATGGTAAATGACAACTACCGTCCGTCGTCTAATTGCAGTGCTATTGGAACTTAGCTTTTCGCTTGATACCTTAGCGAGTGTGGGGCGCAGTGTGGGGTCAGCTTTTCCGGACATCCGGAAAACCCTTATTCCACAAGGCCTACAGGCCGATCCTGCCGGGGATACACCATCCCCGTAGCTTTCGGTAAAATCTGCGCCTCTAACCCCCAATGAAGTACGGACTGGGAAAGCTCCCACAACCCCTGTCACTCAGTCCGAGAATGGAAGCTGCAAGCAATGCGAACCCATACCGTTACACCCTGCAAAAAGGTCGAAAACTATGCCGCTCAATCAAAAGGTTATCGCGACGATAACAGTGCCAGGTGTCTACCAGGATAAAAACGGCCTGAGCCTAAAGGTCAGATCCGCCAGTTCAAAATCTTGGATCTTTCGCTACACATCACCCTCTGATGGCGAACGCCATGACATGGGCGTAGGCGCGTTCCCTGAAGTCAGCCTGACTGACGCCAGGAAGAAAGCGACCGAACTACGCGCCTTGGTCAACAAAGGGATTGATCCTCTTGAGCAACGCAAGGAAGCGTCGAATGCATCGGTAACCTTCGAAGACGAAGCGCTCACTTTCATTGAGCGCCATCGTGCAGGGTGGTCGGATAAACATGCCACTCAATGGCTGAACTCTCTGACCGAATACGCCTTTCCTGTCATCGGCAAATTACCAATCGGCTCCGTTGAAACGGCGGACGTGATCAAGGTTCTTGACCCTATTTGGCTGGAAAAACCTGAGACGGCGCGGCGTGTGCGTAACCGTATGGAGCGCGTGTTTGATCATGCCAAGGCCTATGAGCGTCGCGACGGTGAAAACCCGGCGCGGCTGAAAGGCCATCTGCAAAACCTCATGCCGAAAAACCAGAACACGGTCAAGCAGCTGGAAAGTATGGAGTTTTCCCGCCTCCCGTCTTTCATGTATGTGCTGGAAGGCGAAGACTCGCGCACCGCCCGTTGCTTGCAGTTCCTGATTCTGACCGCCTGCCGTACCAGCGAAGCGCTGGGCGCGAAGTGGGAAGAAATCGACATGATCAACCGCGTGTGGACGATTCCAGCGGCGCGGATGAAGAACGGCGAAGAGCATCAAGTGCCATTGAGTGAAGAGGCGTTGCAGGTACTGCGCGATACCGGCTCCCGCGGTCGCAGCGAGTACGTGTTTCACGGCCCTCGCTCGACGTCGATGCTGCCGGACAACTCACTGCGCCGCCTGCTGCGCAAGCTGGGCGAACACTGCACGCCGCACGGCTTCCGCTCGACGTTCCGCACCTGGGCCGATGAGAAAACCGCGTTCTCGTTCGAACTGTGTGAAATTTCGCTGGCCCACGTTGTCGGCAACACTACGTCGCGCGCCTATGTGCGGGGCAACCAGCTGGAAAAACGCCGTCCATTGATGGCGCGCTGGTCGAAGTACGCAATGGAACGGGTGACCCCACAGCACCCGGTTATGGCGAAAAAAGCCGTTCCCGAGCAGTCCGCGCGCCTACAGTAACCGGTGACGCAATAAAAACCCGGCAGCATCCTCGCCGCCGGGTTTTCCCTTACACCACCCTCCGCACCCTGAGCCAAAACCTACAAAATGTACTTTTTGGGTCGTTTTGAAGGCATTTAGCCATCAAAAAGAGTATCCCCGGACATTTTTTGTCAGAAAGTGACGCGGTGTGTCACTTTGCCACCTTGCTCTCCACGGACAGCGGGCCACGCCCCTGCATACCCTTCGCCGCGTTCTGCAAGTTGATGCAGTCGATCACCTGGCTCGCACAAGACGTCAGCGCGTCTTCCGTTTCATCAATGGCGTGATACGGATCCTCATTGAGTTTGAGCGGCGGTCGCCCCGGCAGACGGCACGGCACCAGACTCGCGCAGACCGGTGGCGGCGGCGCGATAAGCAACGGGGTCGGTGGTTTCGGGTCTTGCGTAGCGCAGCCCGAGAGCAGCAGGCACAGGCTGGCGGAGGTAATCAGCAATCTCTTTGTCATTGCGCTTGAGCTCATCAAAGTTGCGGTTTATCTGCGCCGACTGTGTGGCCAGCGTGCTTTCCATCTGGCGAGTCGCCTGGCTGACTTGCGCCAGCTGTTCCTGCACCAGCGTGCGGTCATTCAGCGCCTGAGCCAGCAGCTCGTTGTGCTCGGTCAGCGTGGTGACGCTTTTGGCCAGGGTGTCGACCTTCTGCTGTGCGGCGTTTTCGCTCTGCCGGTAGTGGTCAGCAGCCCACAGCGCCACCACCACGACCAAAGCCCCACCAAACAAGCCGTATACGTTCATGCCTACCTCTTCGGCGCCTCGGCGCTCAGTTATGCCTTGTCCGGCTCATCGCGCGGCGCCAGTTCCTTGCGCGGGCGCTCGACGGCTTTACCCGCGACGTAACCGGTGGTTACGGCCCCCAGTACCATGCCGGAAATGACCTCCAGTGAACCGGCGATGATCCGCACCAGCTCAGTGGCCTGCGGGCTGCCCTGCGCCATCCACACCACGCCGCCCATCACGCCGCCGAACACACACATGATTGCCGACAGCACGGTCACGCACAGCGCGAACCCGAAGCGCTTCACCGACGGTCTGCCGGTGGTACCCTCTTCGACAAATCGGCCCAGCCAGCGCAGTAGCTCGTTCATGCTTGCAACGCCTTTTGTGCTCGCGCCAGATAAGCCACACGCGAGTCATAGCCAATCAACCCGCCGTTGATCTTTTCGGTGATCAGCTTGAAGCTGCCGACGTCGGCCAGCGCATTGAGCCCGCGGCTGTGCCAGAACCATGCGGCCGATTGCGCCGCACCTTCTGGCTGACGCAAATAGTCCGGTACCAGCGACAGCTCCAGACCAACAGCCTTCCCGAATTCCAGATGGTTCGCTTTGAACGTCAGTTGCTTGAGCCCGGCGCCGCGATAGCGCCAGCCATCGCCGCTTTCTTCCGGCCCGTTGTCGAACCGATTGGCATAGACGTTGTTGGCAATGGCTTCCGGGGTGCGCGCCAGCTTCAGCCCCAAGGGGTTTGGCTTGTTGCGCAATTTGCCGTCAATCATCACTTTCACATAACCGCCCTTCCCGTCCGGCACGGCGTAACGGTTTGGCCAAGTGTTGGCCAAACCGTCGGCGCTGTAGTTCAGCCCCTCGGTCACCCGAGTGAACTCCATCGACTCATGGGCGATCTGCGCCAGAAATGCGGTGATGCGGTGAAAGGTGTTGATCTGCCGCGCACGCATGGCCGCATTGAGCGGCGCCAGGTACTGGGCACAGGCATCGCGCCCCTTTTGCGTGGTGCAGACCGCTTGCAGCTGCGCCAGTGTTACCAATTCTTTATCGGCCATTGCCCCGCTCCCGTTCCAGTTGCTCAACCTTGAAGCCGAGGCGAGCAGCGTCCTGCGCCAACGTCTCGTTTTTGTCTTCCAGCTTGCCCACGCGCAGCGTCAACGCAGCCACGTCGCGGTCGGTCAAGGTCTGTTTGGCGGCAATCTCACCGATGGACTTCACAACCCCGTCCAACTTGTTGCTGAAGTCGGTAACAGATCCTTTAACCGAAGAACTGATGTTGTTCCCCAGCCAGCAAATGAACGTGATGAACAGCACCTGCAAGCCGTTCATCACTGCCTTCATCACCGGGCTTTGCGATACTTGCGCCGTCATATCCTGATCCCATAACCCATAAGCACATGGCCATCATTTTGCGATGGCCATGCGGGTTTTCCGGGAGGGGGTTTGCGCTATCGGCGCCGTCGCCCGAGCACGTTGCCGAGCATGTTTAGGCCCTTGATGACGTTGTTGATGCCGCCGATGACGGCAGACAGACCCTTGCTCTGGTTTTCCTGGCTTTTCTTCCAGTTCTGATAGCTCGGGGATTCAAACAGTGCGACGACTTCACTTTGCGGCAGGCGACTGGCCGTTATCAGGTCTTGATTGAAGTACAGGGCCAGGTCAGCCCTGGTGTTCGTCATTTGCTTCCAGTAGTTCACACGCCCCTCTGCTGATTCCGGAACGGGGGTGAAATCGGGCAGGCCCCAGTTTGGGTACCTCCTTTCCGTCGCCGAGGTCAGCGCCCGGCTCAGTGACTTGCGCTGCCAGCACTCCGTGAGCATTGAAGACGGCATGGACAAAGTGCTGGAGCTTCTGCGCCGCCTCAAAATACTTATCAAACAGTTCCAAAAATTCGCTTTCCGGAGCGGTACGAAGCAGCTCGATGCGCTCCTTCAGCGCTTTCCGATACGAGCTCGGATCAACGTACACAATCGGGGCCTCTTCGGCCCCCCGAATGCAGGCCGACATGACCCCAAGCTGCCAGCTGAAATAAGTCTTGGGTAACGCACCGGTTTCTACCAACGATTCAATCGCTTCAGCCTGGTAGCCGTGCAACGGCGTGCAGATATAAGGCTCTCCACGATGTTCGAATTCCACATGTTCCACATAGTCCGAGGCCCCCAGCAGATAGTCATGCAGATGACCATCCCCCAGCTTGAAGTCCGGATTTTCATCAAGAATCGCCGCCAAGTAGAAAATGGTGACGTTCATGCGCTCATTAACCGACCACAACAAGGGATCAGTTACTGCTTCGTGGCCTGGCGGGCGCGGCAGGTGTTCGCAGACGGCATTCAGAAACGCGGTGATCGTCCGTTGTGCGTACTGGTAAGGGATCGTGCACAACTCCTGTACCTGGCCGATTGTCAGCTCTCGGGGCTGTACGGAAATGCGCAACGAATGCACGGGTTGGATTGACTTCATAGAGCCCCAAATGATTCGTACTGAGTGAACGTCAGGTTCAGCGCCGAAAACTCTTCGACGCCCCGGTTCTGCGCCACTTGGCAGCTCACCGGGACAAGAACCCACGAGTTTGCATAACCTCGGCCCTCTTCAATGGCGCCGTGGGTAATCGTGAAGGTGTTGGCGTAGTCGCCAGGCAGGCCAAAGGTGCCATCCGGATGCGCGTGTTGGCGCTTCAGCTCTTCGAACCACGTTTTGATTTCGCCGTCGACGTCGTAGCAAGTCAGGGTCAGCTCCACCGGGTCGGCGCCGCTCGGCACCTGCACAAAGCCGGAACCGATCTTTTTGGATTCATACCCGAGCTGCACGCCGTTGTAGCTGAACTCTGTAGCCAGCAAATTGACCCGGGGCGCGCTGACTTTGCCAATCGGCTCCACCAGCACATGCCACAGGTTCGAACGCTCACGCAGCACGCCCATGGATTCCTCATACATTGCGTACAAGGTCGCCCACGAGGTGCCCGCAAGGGCGACGTTCCCGGCGCCGTATGAACTGGTCGGCCCAAGGAAGTTATCCATCAGCCCGTTGGCTGCTGCCGAGAGGTTGCCGTTAAGCAGGTTCCCGGCAATCTTGGTGAACTTGACGACCGGCGCCGACGCGCTGATTGCGCCCAGCGCTTTATCCATCGCCTGGTTGCCGAGGCGTTCGAAGATGCTGGCCATCAGATGGTTACCCAGTCTTCACAGAAGCACAGCTGCGGCAGCGTCCGCAGATATTCTGCGATTCCCATTTCCACCTCGGCAACCGACCGCCCGAATAACTCGGCGCCCTGCGTGCGGGACGCCTCCAGCGCCATGCTGTTCTCTTTCTCCAGATACAGCAGCCACAGTGGACGGATGATCGACAATTCACTGGTGTTCAGGTCGACGTCTTGCTGTTCGTTGGCACCGACCAGCGCTGCGGCGTCCACGTCCACGCCGCTTTTCAGGTCGGCGTATCCGCAATACTGCCGCGCGGCATCCCGCAAGCTGCGCTCCACCTGTTCTTCGGTGAGAACGCAACCAATCGGCAGCTCGGCCATATATTGCGCGGTCAGTTGGCGGATCTTCATGCCAGCCCCTTACTGGTTGGCGAACCAGTGGAAGTGCAACGTACCCGCCAGCAACAGCGCCGTATCGTTTTCCCAGTCGCGATCAGGGGTATCCATCACCATAAAGGCGCCCTTGATGTCGTAGCTGTAGGCATGATCGTCCGGACGCCCCGCGTAAGCCGTCGCGTCGAAAACTGCACCGGCCTCGATCAGCTTGACCAGCTCTTGACCGACGGTGCCTGCCTGCACCTCGTAAATGGCTACTGGGCCTTCGAACTTGGTTTTGTTGTTCTGCGGCTGCGCCATCGCTTGACCGTTCGGGCCAAAAAACTCCATGGCGTCCTTGACCGTCGCCACTGGCCACGGGAACTGCTTAACCAGTAGTTGCAGCTTTTCCATCCCTGCGGAATGGATCACCAGCACCGCGTCGGCGGTCGAGGCTTTGCGCCCCAGGTCTAGCGTGTTCTGGAAGGTGCTGGACAGCACCTGATGCGTATTGACTGTCATCGGTGACACCCCTGAGTGTGTGTATTCAGGCCAATGATCGGGCATAAAAAACCCCGCTCAGTGGCGGGGTTTGCATGGTTTCACGCAGCGTTATCGAGCAAAGAATCGCTTGATGTCCGGGCGATCCAGCGCTGTGAGCGTGGCCATACTGACTTGCACCGTCAGGTTGAGGAAATTCCCCCTATCGTCCTTCGGGCCGTGCAGCGGGTAGCTGATCGTTTCCACCACCATCGGGGAATAGGTCTGCGCTGCATAAGTCAGCCCGAGCAGCTTCGGCGCGAACGATGGAAACAGCGCCTTGATAAAGCTGTCCACGTCGCGAGCAGTCTGCAATAGCTCGCTCAGAATCCCCTCTTCTGCCAGATCCTGCGGGAAAACCCACTCCAGTAACCGCTGTAGCGGGGCCATCACCTGCGAAGCGGCGTCCGTCGTCGCGCGAAACTCCATGCTGAAGTTGATGCGCGTAGGCGGCGAGCCACTGAACACCTGGCGGGAATTCAACTTGGTCATGCCCGTGCGACCTTCCAGCTCTTTTACCGCGGCCTTGAGCTTGTCGGCACCCGTATCGAGAAGATTGCCGACCTTGCCATTCGGGTCGGGGTTTACTGCTTGCAGGGCATTGATCACCGGCACCAGCGAACCGCTTTGAATCATTGCCGTCAGCGCTGGAGCCTTGGTTTCCGGCCCCATGTTTTCGAAAGGGCTTTGCCAGTTCAAGGTTGCCTCAAACGAACCCTCTTCCATAGGGCCAAACACCCCTTCGTATTCCTTGATGTCGGCCACGCCTTTGGAGTCGCACACAAATATGCGCGCCATCAGCAGCGGCGACATGCTCCCCCAGTCGCTGCCCAGGTCGTTGTTGGACATCTTCATGCCCAGCAGCGAATCAACGGCGCCACCGAATGCTATCCCGGCCTTATCACCGTCAAGCAACGCATCGACGGAACCGCTGATTTTCTCGCCGACCTCCGAAAAGGTTGTTTCCCCGTTCCACAGTGCCGAGACGGTGCCGGTGACCTTCTGGGCACCGCTTTTGAGCAGGTTCAGGTTTTCTTTACCACCGACGAACCCCGCAAGCTTGTTTTCCGCTTGCGTGGCCACGCCAGTGATAAGCCCTTCACCCGCTCGCTCTACGGCGCTTGCGGCAGACCCCAGCAGTTTGTTCGACGTGCTCCCCACAAGGGTGCCGGTCACACCCTTGAGAGAGTTGGACGCATACGCCACGCCCTTGTCGATGCTGAAGTCCATGGCTTACAAGCCCATTTTCTTGCGCAGGCGCATGGATTTGGCGCGGTGGATCTTTGCGGCGCCACTGAAGGCCTTGCGCTGCATCTTGCGAACCGCGGCCTTCTGCGCGGAGTTGAGGCGAATGGTGCCCGCGATACGCTTGTTGATCCGCACCTTCTTGCCGCCGCGGATCACCACCTTTTTGCGGTAGGTTGCATCCAGCATCTTGTCGTCGTCATCGCCATCAACAAAGCGCCCGGCGTCATCCAGCATGGCTTCTTCACCATCCGGCAGCTTGTCCAGCAGTGCTTCATGCACACGCTCGGCGACGTCGTTGTCGAAGGTGGCATCGCCGATCAGCGCGTCGATGTCCTCTTCTGGAATGCCCTTGTCTTCCAGATAGTCGCCCACGACTTCGGCGACCATGCCCGCGTATTGCACTTCATCTTCGGTCAGGTCGGTGTCGCTGTGCGCGGCGGTACCGACGATCAGCGCCAGCAGGCGATCACCGTAGCCCTCATCACCGTCGAGGTCATCGGTTTGCGCCCACTCGGCAATCACGCGCGTGGCATCCAGGCGCATGTCTTCGGTGTAAACAATGTCCGGCACTTCGGCGTCATTGTTTGCGTTGCTCGCGTTGTCGAGCATGTTGGCGCTGGTGTCGCTTTGACCAGCAGCGGCCTTATGCACGGCGTCCGCCATGGCGGTCGAGTTTTTCAAGATGTCACTGAGCAGGTTCATATAAGCCCCCTTAAGACTGGCGAATGATGCTTTGTTGAGCTTTGGTGATACGGTTCGTACCCTGGTAGCAGACGTCGAACATCACCGACATGACGTCGTAAGGCGCCGATTCGTCCGGCTTCACCTGTGTTTGCCAGGCCGCACCGTTCAGCTCGGCGGTGCCGTTGAACCAACCCGCCGATTCACAGGCAGGCAGCAGGTTTTTAGCCATGAATCGCGTCATCATGGTGATGGCGTCGTTCATTGGCTTTTGCAGCGTTTCCTGGCCGTAGGCCGCAACCTTGTCGTCGAGGAACGTCGCCATTTCGGCCACGGCGATCAACTTGCTGGCGCCAGTGGTTTGCGCACCGGTCAGCGAGTCGAGCCAAGCGTATTTGCCGCCGCTGGTTGGGTAGTCCTTGAAGATGCACGGGTTGATCTGGTTTTCCGCCAACAGCTCCAGGTCATCCACTTCGTTCACGTCATACGTCTGCGTGATGTTGGTACCGCTCAGGCCGTAATCACTGCCTGCAATCACGCGGTTACGCGGCGCGATACCCTTGGAGTTCACCTGAGCGTTACGCGCGCAGCGCAGGCCGATTTGTTGGCCTGAAGTGCCGAAGAACGCCTTACCACCGGCAATCGGATTGTCACGCTTGAGCGGTGCCCAGTAGGCTTGCGCATACAGGGTTTTGACGCTGGCGCCAATCGACTGCACAAACGACACCGCAGCCTCCGGCGACAAGCGCCCAGGCACGTCGAACGGGAACTGCTTGTTCAGCTCTTTGCCCAGGTCAGCGATCAGTGACAGCAGTGCAACGTTCTCGGTACCGCCCGCGTTCAGGTAAGTGAAGTTCGGCTTGGAGCGGCGCAGACGATCAGCACCGGCAGCCATTTCCGCCGCGGTGTAGACGGTTCGGCCTTCGGTAAAGTAGTCCAGCTTCGCCGACGCGAACTTGTCCTGATTGTTGGCCTTGCCGTAGAAGCCACACGCCACCGGTACTGACGCATCCGCCGCGACCTCGATCACGTCCAGATCATCGGTACCCTTGTCGATGACGTCGGCGATGTAGTTGCTGTTGCCGAACTCGTCGATGGCCCGAGGATCCAGGGAACCGGTGAATGGCCCGATGATGGTTTTATCGCTCGCCGGATCCACGAACTGCACAGTGATAATCTTCGACGGCACAGCCTTGCCCTGCGCGTCCTCAGCCGCTTGCGCGTTAATTTCACAGACCAGCCCATCGTTGAAGCACTCAAGGTGCTTGAACGCGATCAGAGCGCCTTCCGGCAGCCCCTCGCTTTGGAGCCCGGTGCTCCACACTACCGGAACCGCGCCACCGCCTTCCGGTGGAACAGTCGCGGTCGCGATCAGAAGCTTGTTCACAGAGTCCGTCGCGATCAGGCGAGAAACGATTGCCTGTTGCATGCCGGTGCGGAACGCCTCGGAGATCTGAATCTGCGCTTCGCCCAATGCAGAGACGGTCAGACTCACCGCAGCGCCCAGCTTGCGGTCAATGCGTTCAGCCGAAACAGCAAACACCTTGTCGACACGGCCACGGGTGAAACGACCGATAAACCCGCCGTTGTAATCCGATGCGACAGAACCGATCTCGGACTTGTCGGCGATGTAGTTCTGCTGGACGCCGGAGCGCTTGTTGATGGCGCGGGACATGTTATTCATTTGCAGCCCCCTCAGTCGTTACGCCAGCAGCCTTGTCGGCGGCTTTACGTGGCGATGTCTTTTCTTTCTCGACGTCCGGAACTTCGATAACCACAAAGCCTTCCTCGTCGCTGTTGTAGCGGGACGCCAACGCCGCGCTATCGGTGACCAGCACCCAGGCCTGCTCAAAGTTCTTAACCTTGAACGACACGCCTTCCTTGCCCGGAGCGATCACGTCACTCATGCCCGTCGAGGGTACGAACAACGGCTTGACCGCCTTGTGGGTGAGGGTTGCGGTAAATGGAAATTTCCCGATGGCACAGATGGCTTTCGCCAACTCGCTCGGGTCATCCCCGTCACCCTTCTTGATCTCAATCTTCGCCATGTTTCACCTGTAAGCCCTTGTCTGAATCCCAGCGCTCTCGCAGCGCACGGCCAGCGAATTCGCGTTTGATTGCGTCGTACTGCTTGGCCGTCGGGCACTGCACAACTGCCTGACCAAACTGCAAAAGCCTGGTGTTCAACGGGCGCACCACAAGGATGTTCCGGGTGTTGTTCACTAGGGTCAGTTCGGCAGGAAATTCGGCAATGTCCGGCAAACCCCACACCGAAGACTGTACGGCCTCAGCGGCGCCCTCTTCGTCGGTGGTTTGCGTGCCTCCGGCGTCGTCAGCGTCATCGCTTTCAGGCGGCGGTTTCGGCTTCCAGCCCTCCGGGAATCGCCCCATACCGGGGAAGAAAACCCGCTCCCGCACCACAAGCTGCGTGGTCGGTTGGTCGGCTTGGCCAGCGCCCTCAACCGGCGGCGCGTCGGCAGCCGGTGAAACGGGCGGATTCGTTACGGTTGAGGTGTCACCAGTTGCTGCCTTATCGACGGGTGAAGAAACGGGCGCATTCGCGCCCGTTTCTTTGGTGTCGAGGGCATCACTGGCTTTAGCAGCAGCCTGGCGAGTTGCCCGAGGCTTTTTAGCCTCCGTTTCGCTGGCGGGTTTAGTTGCCTTAGCCATGTAGCCCCCTTATCAGTCCACCAGTGTGTCGACGTTTTTGACGGTGATCAGCGCGCAGCCCATTGCAGACAGGTCGTGCGGGTTGATCTCGGTCAGGTTGCGGCCATACAGCGCTGCGCCCGATTTCAGGTCGCTCAGGATGCCCAGCGGGATCAGCGTTGGTGCCAGAGCGTCAGAGAACACAATCGGGTTACGCGCAACCTGCGCCGCACGACCGACAGCCAGCATTTCCAGATCGGTGTCGTTTTCATTGACGTGGCGCGGGGTGTAGTAAACGTCGTACTGATTTTTGTAGCGGCCTACGCGGTACACGCTCGGACGTGCCTGGACGCCCGACGGGGTGAAGTCATCAGCCCCCATGGTGCGGAAGTTGGAAGCACCCTTGGCACCCACGAACAGGTAGGAGATACCGTATTCCATGGTGTTGTTGGCGACTTCCTGATCCACTTCGCCCATGAAGGCCGCAAAGTCGCGCCAGCGTTGAGCACGCGACTTTTGCAGCAGCTGGTTCGCCGCGTCGAAGTCGAAGAAGCGACCGGTGTTTGCCGCCACTTCGCGCAGTTTTTCGAGGGCCAGGAAATAACGCTCTTGTGCCCACTGGCGACGTGCCGCGTTCACCGCGACAGTCAGGAAGTCTGCACCTAGTTCGTTTTGCCCCTGGTTACGGGCGCCAGGCGTGGTCTGCATCAGCACACGATCTTCGGTGCAGAACAGGCTGAGACTGATTGCCTTGGTCTTGATCGAAGGCGTCAGTTCCGGCTTGGCTTCGTAGTCAATGAAACCTACGACCTTGACCACAGTGCCCGCAGGAAGCGCAGGCGTGAAGGCCAGACCACCTTTACCCTGGGCAAACGTTACGTCGCCAGAAATGTTGTGGTCAGTCACCGCCTGGGTGTCTTTATTTTTGATCTTTACCTTGCCGCTGATTTGACGCGAAGCGGTGGTGTCGTTTGGATTGACTTCAATCGCAACCTTGAAACCCATGATTTTCACATAGGTGCGAGTCGGAATAAGCGGAACCGCGGCGCCGGTACCAGCCGTGTCGGTCGTGAATGCAAAGGTCGCTGTAGCGCGATCATCGCTCAGCTTCGCTTCCACACTGCGTTCCGCTTTGATGTAGCTCTGACCACCGTTAACACCATCAAGAATGTCGCCATCCTTGTGGGCGCCATAGTTGGAGCCCGCAACGCTATTGATGATCGCCAGCTTCGACTCGCTCGACGAAATATCGGACGGCAGGTAAGCACCAATCGGCAGAGACTCGGCCAAGCCACCGCAAATAGCCACCGCAATACGGTTTGGCTGGTGAGACAGAGGCGTCGATTGCAGCGAGCTGCTGACGCTATCCAGGGTTGCGCCGCCGGGCAGAATAGGCGCACTGCCGTCCGCAACCGCCAGGCCCTGCGCCAGCGCCGAGTCGATCATGTCCGCAGACGGGGTGAAACCGTGCTCATACTCAAAGCGGCGAATACCGTCGAGCATGGAGGCGAGAACCTGCGGGCGGTGCTTTTCGTCCACGGCAGCCATCAAAGGAGCCATACGGGCCGGAAGCATATCGTCAGGGTTCTTGATGGCCTCGCCGATGGCCTTTACCGCGGTATCCGACGTGCTGTCGAGCATGGCGCCACCAGCGCGGCTCAGGCGCAACAGCTCGCCGACTTTCTGCTCGTCCGCTGCCAGAGTCGTGTCGGGCGCGTAAATATTGCTCTTGCTCATGTCTTACCTCGTTGCCAGTTTTTGGGCTGCGCCCGATCTGTGTCAGCAACGATTTTGAGACGTAAAAAACCCCCGTCCGGACGGGGGTTTGCATGGTTTTCGCGCCGCCGGATCAGCTACTTGTGCAGCACGATCAGCCGGGCATTTGCCGAGGTTTGCGCCAAAAGCGCGTTGTCTTGGAACGTCCCGCCCTCCAGCTTTTCGATATCGGCGTTGTGGGAATCCAGCCAGGCGCGGAACTGCTCGGCCTTCTGATCCTGCCCAAAGAACACGCCCTCACCCGCAATCGCCACCAGCGTGCCGCCGCTGGCCAACATGCCGTAGGCGCGCATGATGTGCTCGGCGTCCTGGCGCTTGGAGAACGGCGGATTCATCAGAATGGCCTTGTAGGGCTCGTCTGGTGTGAAGGTGTTGAAGTCGTGGGCAACTGCCGTATAGCCCTTGAGCGTGAGGATGTCGCGCAGCTGGCTGCTGATCTCGATCACGTCCACTTCCCCACCGGCAGCCGCTGCAGCGTCGGCAAGGTTGCCATTCCCCGCGCTTGGTTCCAGCACCCGCATGCCCTTACTGATTCGCGCCAGGCGCGCCATGCGGTGCGCCACAGCAACCGGCGTTGGGAAAAAGTCGATCCCCACCTTTTGGCCGATAATGGCGCGCTCGGCTTTGACCACCGCGCTTTCTTCCTGCTTTTCGGCCAAGTGCGGCAGCAGCGCCCGGCACGCGTCCTGCAGCTGGGCATCATTGGTTATGCCCATGCGGTTCAAACGCTCGATCCGCGCCAGCATTTCCATCGGCTGTTTCAGATCCCACTGTTCCTTGACCGTCCCCAGCACTTTGTAGGCCTTGCGGGTGATGGCGATATCGCCGTCATTCACCAGCGCCCAGCGTTCGGTGCGGGCGCCGAGTTTGCTCAGGGCGGCGATCAGCTTGGAGTTGCCCGCCGCTGCCTTCTTCGCCATGGTCGTCGCGGCGTTCTTGTACCAGCTCGTCCAAACCAAACGCGGCGGCATGCTGACGTGTTGCAGGATCTCGGCCCCGAAAGGCTGACCACGGCGCGCCAGCTGCTCGCTATAAGTCAGTTCGCGCTCTGAGTCGTACTTTGCTCGGGTCAGCGCGCTTTTCAGCTCCTGCAGCTGCGCACGGCTGTTGAGGTTGGTGAGCGGCCCGGCGGCGCCGACCTCGATAGCGTCGGCGATGCTGTTGAGCGTCTTGCCGTCAGCCTCATCGGCAGCTGCTCGGGCGTAGGCGCTCGCCGCCATCCCGGCCCGGCGGTGCGTGTTGGTCTTGCGGTCGGCGTTCATGCCTTCCTGACCACCGGCAATAGCCTTGTCACCTGCAGCGCGCAGCTTCTGCACCTGGCTGGCAATGGCCTGCTGCTGGCGCTCCAGCGCCGCGCGGGTATCACGCTCCTGCTTTTCCGCTTCCTGCTCCGGAGTGAGCACAACCGGCGTCGGGGCGGCCTGAATCGCGCTCGTGTCGCCGGTCAGATGCTTTTCACGGATGAAGTAACCGCCATTCATACGCCAGGTGTAGGGGTCGATTTCCTTCGCTTCAGCCAGGGTCAGGTCGGTGCGAATGATCCCGCGCAGCACCTTGTCGCGTTTGGTCGTGTACTCAATGATCTCGTGCTGGGGTGTTGCTGGCGGAGCACTATCGGTGACTGGCTCGACCTGGCTTGCACCTTCCTTTGCTTGTCGCTCAGCAAGGTAGCGCTCCAAGTTGCGCGCCAGCTCAGCACCTTCGCGGTTGCCTTGCGTGGTCATGGCTGCACTGCTGCTGCGACCGGTGGCGGGAGCGAACTCACGCTGCATCGCGGCAATATGGCCCGCCGCGTCAGGTTTTGCCGACTCCATGATCTTGCGCACCTGCTCGATGCTCATTTTTCCGTAACGCGCATCAAAGTCCGCGTAAAAATCAGCGTTCGACTTCTCCCACCGTTGTTCTTTGGTCAGAAGCTCAGACGGGTCGGCCTTCGCATAAGCATCGCTCCCCTGCTCAATCGCACCCTCTTTGGTGGTCGCGAACAGCTCAGTAGCCCCAACCGCATAGCGATATTTCCAGCGCCCGAACACCTCGCGAACAAGGCCAAGATCAGCCAGCACCGCCTCATCAATGATCGGATTACCCTTCGCTGTTATCCTTGGCGCTGAAGCCGCTGAAGCACCTTTGACGCGCTCGGCCAGGTGCTCGTCAGCCCACTGGCGCACGTAGGCCAGGTACTCGTCTTTGTTGGCAGATATGCGCCCGCCCTTCTGGCGCTCAAACTCGCCCGCACGGATCCCGGCCCAACCGAGGAACCCGGCGTTGCTGCTTTGGGTTGGAAGCTCTTCCAGTGTGTCGAGATAGGCCTGATAAATCGGGTTTTCGGACACTCCGGCGCCGATAGTCCGGTCAAACTCGGCCCGTTCCTGCGCCTGGCGCTCCGCCACAATCCGCGCCGTCTCATTGGCTTCAGCCTCCTTTCGAGCCTTTTCCAGATCCTGCGCCTGTTGCTGAGCGGTCAATGCCTGGGCAGCGGTGTCGATGTTGTCCTGTTTGCGCTGGGCAATCGCGGCCTGTTCGTCTTCGTAGGCTTGGACGTCTTTCTGCGCTGCATCCTCGCCGAACACCTTGCGGTACTTCTCCGGCCCCCAGCGCTGCGCCATCAGGCTTTTCAGCTCGGGCAGATTGCGGGCAATACCGGATAGCTCCCCGTCGACGGCCACCGATACCCCGCCCTCGGCGTAGCTGTAGATGATCGCGCCCGACGGCAAAGCCTCTTGCGTGCTGGGCAGGTACTGCGCCAGCCGCGCTTGGCTTTTGCTCAGCAGCAAGCCCGTCGACGTCTTGGTGTACTTCGCCTGATCAAGATAGGCATGCGCGTAGGCGTCCAGCGCATCCACGTCGCCCATCACCAGCACGCCGCCGTTTTTCTGCGGTAGTAGACCGGTTATCAGTTGATGGCCCGTGATGGCACTCGGGGTGATATTGGAACGTTCGTCTGATACAGTGCCCGCGACGGCGCCGTCCGACACTTGTTGTTGGCCTGGCCCGTTAGCGGCGTCACCGGTATGCGGCCCTACCTGCGTATCGGAGACGCCGTTTTTGTTTTCCGGCCCATCACCAGCCTGAAGCGGCGCCGGTTGCCCCAGTTGCGCACGGATGGCCAAGCCTCGGGCACTGGCGCGAACTTTCTCAATAGGCGACAGCGCTTTACTGACCAGTCCCGCACGGATCTGCAATAACTCGGAACTCAGGCGCGCGCGCTCAATCGCCGAAAGCACGCCCGGTTGGCTCAGGTTACTCATCGAAACCCCCAAAAATCGAATCCAGCAATGCGGTGTTGGCCAGCGCCTTCTCAAAGGCCTTACCGTCACGCAGCGTCTTGAACAGCTCGTCGAACGCGGCGCCGATACGCGCCCGCTCTTCTCCCTCCGGGTACGGCTTGAACGGCAGGCCTTGCTCGGGGAAGTAGTGGTGTTTGTTGTCAGCCAGACAGCTCAGGTAATCGTTCTGGCGATCCATGGCCGTCAGCTTGTCTTCCAGATAGGACTGGAACGCCCGTGCCGCCATTTCGGGGGTCGACGACCAGTATTTGCCTTCCTTGAAGTTGTCCAGCACTGCGGCTTCGGCCATGAAGCGGGAAACACCCTTGCCGGTGTTCAGCTGCACTTCAGTTGTGCCCTCGGGCGAGAAATACGCCGCGGCAATGGTTCGCCAGTTCTTTTTGTACTTGAGCGAGCGGGTGTCAGTGCGATTGCCAAAATAGGCGTCGACGGCCAGCACAGCCGCTTCAGCGCTACCGGCGGCCTTGATGCGCCGGGCAATGTCGTTGCTCGGGTTTTCGAGATTCAGGCGGGCATTTCCGAAGGTGCGCGGCGTGAACTTGATCGTCTCCGGTAGCCGATGATCACCCTCGGTCAGCGCCTTCTTGAGCCCGACAAAGGCGTTGCGGATTGGCCCCTCGGGTACAAGCTCCGGCTTGTCGACGCCGAACTCATCAGCGGCGCCAGCCTCACCGCGCAGCAAGCCCGGCAAAATGTTGTCCATCGCGTGAAAGTGCTCGTGGCCCAGACCACCGCCGCCGTTCATCTTGGTGATGTTGATCGCGCGCAGTACAGGTTCGTATTGCGCGGTGGCGGCGCCCTTCCCGCCTTTGCCGCGGGCGCCGAACGCCAGCCCCAGGCGCCCGTCAAAGCCCAGGTGTTTCTCGTCGATGCCCAGCACGTCCGCCATGTCCATCATGGCGCCCGCAGACTGCTCCACATGCCACTTAGAGCTGTCGCGGTCATCCAGCACCCAGTTGCCGGACTGCACGGCCCTGAAGCCGCACAGCTGCTGTAGCGAGCGCGTGGAATTGACTTCCACCGGGCGCCCGCCCTTGCGGTCGAACTTGTCCACGACCTTGAGCGCGAACGTCTGGCGCTTCTTGGTCGGCGCCTTGGGCGCCCCTTGGATAACCTCGCCGCCCTTCTTGTCAGCCCACTCCCATTCCTTCGGGTCACCGGATAGCGCGTTGGACACATGCCGGGCGAACGTCTCAGAGCCTGAGCGGCTGCGGAACATCAGCGCTTTGACGAACTTATCGCCCATGGACATCCACGCGCGATTGATCGGCGAGTTCAGGTTGCGGGCCTTGGCCACACCCATGATCTCGGCACGCTCCTGATACAGCGCTGTGCGCGCCGCCGTCAGCTGCTCGATGGCGGGCTTGTTCTTCTCCAGAAGAGAGGCCCACGCTTTCATCGCATCGTTGTAGGCTTTCTTGGCGTCACGCGCCGCTTGCTCGTGTTCCGGACGAATGCCCCAGCCGCGGCTCACGCGGTTTTCGAGGTCACGCTGCGCCTTGTTGTTCTCGCCACTTGCCGCGTACATGGCGTTCTGCAGCTTGTTCTGGTCGGCTTCCAGCGTGCGGATCTGCTCCGTCATGCCCCGGGCGCGGTCGGTAACGTCTTCGTAGCGCTCCGCTTCGTCCGCCTCCAGCTGCGAGCCCAGCAGTTCGTCGCGGATCTCGTCCAGGGTGGCCACAACCTCTTTCGGGGTCTGGCACAGCTCCAGGCGCGTGCGCAGCGTCTCCAGACCCAAAACGTAGGCACGACGCGCCACAGGGCTGTCTTCAGTCGGTTCCTTGGCAATGGCGGCGTAAACGCGATCCATCAGGAACGCGGCGGCGGGCTCGGTACCGCCCTCTTTCATCGCGTCCCAGTCGACCACGCCGAACAGGTTGGACTTGACCACCAGCGCCCTGGCTTCGCGTGGCGTTTCTTCAATGGCATCGAAGTCGATATCGCTGCCGCGCAGCATGCGGCCCTCGGCACGCGCCTTGCGGATCGCACCTGCAGCCTCTTCCTTGCGGCTGCCGGGGATATAACCGACGTCGGCATAGCGATAGTTGGGGCTGTTGGGATCGTCGCTCAGGCCGTCGTCTGCGGCCTGCTCGGCGGCAGTGACTGGATCGACTTGCGGCGCCGTCAGCGGCTGGCCGGTCAACTTGCTGCGGATGGCCAAGGCTTCAGCGCTGGCGCGGACTTTCTCAAGCGCCTTGAGCGCGCCGCTGATCAACATCTGGCGCAGGGCCAGAAGCCGCGAACTCAGGCGGGCTTTCTCGATGGGGGAAATTTGCATGGTGTACAGGCCTGATCATTTGCAGGCCCGTATTTTGGGGCGCCAGCGGTGGGCGCCCCGGAGGGTATTTGCTCGGTTACTCAATGACTTCCGGTCGGCTCAGCCAAGCCACAATAAAGGCTCGATCCTCTATCGTCATTGCTCTCACGACCGGCCCAGGTGCGCCCGGATCATGGATCGTATTTGGTGGCAGCACCCCGTTCGGCGAAACCTCCCAAAGACGCCCGCCAAGCCAGATTTCTGGATAGCCCTCGGCATCCACCTTGAACTCTGTTTGCTCATCTTTGGCCAGAGCCATCAGGTGGGCAGATGGGGTAAGAGTGATGTCACCGACCTGAATAGGCCCAAGCCCTGTAACAGCCATAATCCCGCTCCTATCGTTATGAGGCCGTCACACTTCCCCGGCCATGAAATGCGGCGCGCCGTCGACGTCTTTGACCACGCCAGCGGCATACAGCACCAGCTCAATGCGGCGGGCGGCGGATCCTTGCACGAACGCAGCAATGGCGCTCATGTCGGCCCGGCCACCTTCTGGCAACACGGTTTTGTAGAAAGACTCCCAGGCCTTGGCCAGCGCCCCACGCACGTCTGAGTAGGTCGAAACGGCAAAGCGGCGCTTGAACACGCCCCCGCCGATATCTACCGTGTGCAGGTGCGTGTAGCCCTTCTGGCTTCCATCGTCATCCAGGCAGCGGATGCAGCCGCACGGCCCGGCGACAAAGGCGCCCATCAGGCAGTCAGCGAAGGCCAGCACAGGCTTGAGGAATAGGCGCTTGTCATCTTCGAACAAATCCACGGCTTACTCCTTGTTTTCGGCTGCCTTGGCTTCTTTCTCTTCCAGCGCGTCCAGCGCATCACCCAGCAGCTCGTGCAACACCTTTATGCCACGCTCTTCTGCCATGCGGTAATACCGATCATGCATCGGAACGGGGATCTTGATGTTCAGCTGCTTTTTAGGCTCCGCGGCGTTGAAACGCTTTGTTTTCGCGGCCTGCTCGGGCTTGGCTTCGCGGGAATGGAAGCCGTTATCTTTAGCTACCTGAGAGATATCTTGTTCTATCTCTTTGGTAACTACCGGCGCAGCGGTGGCGGATTTTGGCTTGAAGTCGCCGAGGATCGCGAAGGCGTTCGCAGCCTCAGCTGCCTCTTTTGGTTGATCTCCGCTCACGATGCGGGCTCCTGAATAGGTTTGAGTTTCAACAACAGTTCAGCGGTGACAGCTTCAGCATTGATAATCGCAGTATCAATCCCAGGCACCAGTGCTGGATCCAGAGTTTCCAGCGGGCGCTGGTACTTGAACATCGACTTGAAAGCATCGCGATCTTTCATTTCTGTTTCGAACATCGGTATTTCAAGCTTTTGCAGATCCTCGCGCAAACCTGCGGTGTTGCGAGTCTCGTAGGCAGCGGAGGTGCAGGTGAACAGGATGGAGTAAGGCAGGCTGTAGTTCGGCACGTGACGGCGAACTGCTTTTTCCTGATCCGTAACCAGCTTAATTGCCTTGCCCGCCTCTTTGGCATCCAGATGCGAACCACGCATAGGAATCAACACGTAATCCGCCTGTTGAAGCGCGTTAACCACGATCTTCGCCGCGGTGCCTTCCAGATCCACAAGAACAAACGGCACTTTCTCCGCCGCCTCACGGATCTTGTCACCGATGTTGTCCTCGTTGACGTCCGGGATGATCAGCAGGTTGTCCGGGCAATGGCCACCGGATGCGAAGTCTTTGAGTGGGTTGTTTGGGTCGGCATCCAGCAAAGCCACCTGGGCGCCCTTCTTGGCCAGTTGCAGCGCCAAATTGAGCATGGTCGTTGTTTTCCCTGCGCCGCCCTTGGGGCTCACTGCAACTGTTGTAGGCATATCCGACACCTTAAGTAGAAGAAGATAGAAAGAGTTATCTCTCGATACTGCGAGGTACGACTGTATATCCCTACCAATCTGGTATCAATGGATATCTCTAGATATCCATAAATATTATTGGTTATATGTAGGTATCAATTGATTTCCTTTTGACTTTCTACCTTGTGATATCAGTGGATATCTCTCGCTATCCGCTGTCCTGCAACGGTTGGATATCACTCCGTACTAATTCGTATCTTTTGCTGACCCATGAAAAGGCCCGCACGCGGCGGGCCTTTGAGGGGAGGTCGGTCATTCAGCGTCAGTGAACGCTGCTAGGCACTCAAGCGCGTATTGCGCCGGGTATGACCATTCATGCGTGCCCGCTATCCAGTTCTTGAGCGTGGCGTGCGACACGCCGACACGAGCAGCGCAAGCGCGCTGACTCATGCCGCTACGCTTGATAACCTGGGCGACGTAGGCGGCGTCCGTGTTGTGCTCTGCGGCATCGGGTGCGCTCAGTATTGGTTTATTGGCCATTGGATTCCTGAAGTGGCACGCTGTACACATAGACCCAGCTTGGCATGCCGGTGTAGCGCTCAGTGAGTCCGATCCGGCCACGAGTGAGTTGACCAGACATGTGCATTGCCGACAGGTCACGTCCAAGCTGTCGACACGAGTTCGCCCCAAAAGCTTGTTCGAAGTAGGGCGCCTGTGTTGCGTTGACGTACCCGTTCACAAAGTCAGCATTCAGAACGTCAGTTGCTCCGTGCGTAGCTATCCACTCCCGTATCCATTTAAAGCGAGCTTCAGGCTTTACTGCCATATCGGATACCTCGACTTTCGTTACGAAACAACCCCCCAGTTAAGGAGGTTGTCGACATACTCAACGGTCAGGCGACTACGGCATCCGACTCGACGGCCTTGCAATGCTCTACGGATACATAGCCAGACACGCCGCTGATGAAGATTACCGCCTCGCAGCTTGATACGAACGCTTCGCCCTTTGTTTCAGCGCGGAGGGTCACGCCGCTGCCGCGCGTTGACTCGTAGTCAACGGTAGTGCCCTCTGGGTACTTTTCGTTCCAGTCGAAGCACAAGGCTTTCGCATGGATTTCCATTTGTTTTAACGACATTTGCTTACGTGCTGGCATGGGTGAATCTCCTTGTGTTGGTACTGGCAAAGCCCCAATTAAGGGGCTGGAACTACTCGGCTGACGGGAAGATTTGTTTCAGCGTCCCAAGTCCATGCAAGCCAAGACCCATCAGGCTGACCGGTTCTGACGCGGACACCGCTCGCTAGGCTGCTGCATTCGTCGCAACGCGCACTCATGGTCTTGGGTAATCCCTGCGACAACTTCCGGTACGCCGTATGGCCACACTCGGCGAATGTTATGCAAATGCTCCCGCCCACGGAACGATGCTTGTGTGCTCCTGGGTTCATATGAATGCGGTGCGCCTCGATCCTGCGTTTTACAACCTTGTCCATACGTATGCACTCCAGTGACCGCCCAGCGACCCGGGCGGCTGTTACAAGCGGGTTAAAGCCACATGGCGAGTTGGCCATCGTTTTCGGCGTAGCTGTGCAGTTCGGTACCGCGGGCGGCCAGCTCGTCGCGCAGCAGCTGCTCGGCGGCCTCATCGTCCAAATCCATGTAATAGGCGTCTTCTACGAGGTTATCGACGTCATCCGCGGTCAGGCCGCACTTAACGGCCTCTCCGATCAACCGGCTGCACAACCGGTCATACTTGCCTGAGATCGCCATTTCAGGATGGTCTACAGCGTTGTTCGCCATGAAAAACGCATAGGCAAACCCTTCCGGCGTCACGCTGCGCGCGTTCTTTGTCGCCAAGCTGCTGCCGCCGTACATGCGGTGCATTTTGGAGCCTTCCACCGGATCAACCGGTGCGACCGGCAAGTCTGCATTGAAGCGGCCCCAAATGAGCGTCTTCTTGGTGTATGTGTCACCTACATGGAACGGGTCAAACGACAGGCGCCAGGGTGGCAAGCCGCCCAAACGCTCAATGCGGCCCACCGGGTTCTCAATGGCCCACATCACTGGCCGGAAATACTCAATCACCCGCAGGGTTTGGTGTACCAGCTCCACCGATGCAACGGTGCGCCCGTCGGAGTCCTTTGCCGCGAAGTGCCGGGCACCCGATACGGCGAAGTCCGTGCAGGGGCAGGCGGCCAAAATCGCGTAAATGTCGAGCCCGTCAAAGTCGCCGAACCAATCGCCAAAGAAGTCCACGCTGAACTTGTTCACGTCGCCGGTTTCCGGGTTCTCTTGGATATCGAAACGATAAACCTGATAGCCAGCTTCTTCCCACGGGCGTGACCACGCGCCGGACTTATCGAATAACGACAGCACAACCTTGTCGGCATTGCCGCCATTGATGCCTTGTGCTGCACAGTGCTCGCTCCACGCCTCAATACGTTGGCGGGCATGGTCTGGGGTCATCCAGCCGTGGTTCTTCTGGTACACGCTCGCCTTGTCATTCAAACGAATCACTTCGTCAGCCTGCGGAGCATCGAACAAGTGGTGTACGCGATCTTCCTGTGAGTTCATCTGACGCTGAGCCGCATTGAAGCACGCAACGATTTCCGACAATTCACGGTCATCCACGCCAACTGCCGCGTGTTCTGGCGCGTAGCTCACTACCGGGGGCAAAACTGCTGGCTGGCTCATTTACTGATTCCATCTGTTTCATTGCGCGAGGATCCGCACGCTTCTACTGACGAAGCCCCAATTAAGGGGCTTGAGGTGGGTCGGATTGGTTAAGCGTGTGCGGTTGCGCGACCAGTGCTTACCAGTGCTTCGCAGTCCTTTATGGTCATCAGGGTGCGCACAAGCTTGCCCTCCCAAAGAAGCGCGACAGAGCTGCCAGCAACCACGTAAACCGAACTTTCCTCACCAGCAAAATGCACTTCGTAGAATTTGGCCATCTCGTCTTGCTCCGTTGTTCGTTCCAATGCGCCTACTCTATGGGCTAGTTTCTAGCCCGTCAATTACTTTCTGACATAACATCATAAAAACACCGAAGGCCCGAACTGCCAGCCTGATAGCAGACACAAAAAAGCCCGCTCGCGGGCGGGCTCTACTACTCCCTAGAATGTTCTACCAAAAGATATCTATTGATAGAACATTCTAGATCCTTGTATCTCTACGCTGGAAGACAGCGGTTCTCCGCCGCCTCTCCGGCGTGCGGCGCCATCGGATCACACGCCGCCATTGCCACTTGGCACTGCAGCACCATCGCCAACACCGCCCCCAACATCACGCGCTTCATCAGCTTCTGGTTCATGGTTAGAAGGCCTCCGCCGTGGCTTTCAGTGCGTGCTGGCTGTACGCCTCTGCAGCATCGGCAAACAGACCGCTCAACTCGCCCTCACCGAAGTCTGCGTAGATGCGTTCCAGCTCTTTCATCACGGTGTCCGGGTCGCCCAAGTCGGCGGATCCGTCAATGATGCTGTCAAGGTAGGCTTTGGCTGTCTGCAAGGCGGTTTCCTTCTCGTCGGTGTTGGTCTGCTCAGTCGTCTGTGCAGGTGGCTGACTGAAGAGGTCATTCTGCTCGATGGCGAACACACCTTCACCGAATTCCTTTTCAAGCTCAGCGTTGGCGGCCTTGACGATATCGGCAAAGGTGGCGGGATCATCGCCGAACAGACCGGCAGTCTGCTTGCGGCGTGCTTCCGACTCCACGAACTGCGCCATGGCCTTGAACGCCGCGCCCAGGCGCTTGGCACTGCGGTTGTTCTTGCTGATGAACATCGCCATTGCAGCCACCGACGGATCTACGTCGCCGAACATATCGCCTTGGCGCAGGAACTCGTCCAGCCCCAGGCCACTGTCCTTGGCTTTGCGCAGTACGTTGGTGGCGTTGATGATCGCGTTTACCGCTTCCCGATCCAGCGACAGCTCCAGGGAGTCGGTGACCTTCTCGCCAGCGGTTTCCGCGCCTACCGCGTCCAGTTCCTTGGCGCGCATGAAATCCGGCGCCGCCATGTTCAGCGCGCTGACGATGTTGGCAATCTCGGGCTTGCTGGAATCGGCAGTGAGCTCCAGCAGGCGGTCATCCGAATACGCGCCAGCAAAGAGCGCTGCCTGCACTCGGCTGATGAGGCTGGCGGTCGGGCGCCCGTCGGTGGTGCTGTACTGCGCCGCCTCGGCATCACCCAGGCTCTGCAGGAACGCGCTCACAAAATCGCGGTTCGCCGCACTGGTAAGGTCGCCGTCGGCCAGTTTCGCCATCATGGCCGAGTCCAGGCGCTTGGCATCGCTGCGGGCCTTCTCAGTCGCGGTCATGGCCAGCTTGTCGTCTTGGTTGGCCTCTACAGCGAACTCCGCTCGATCCACGGCACTGACGCGCACACGCACCAGCACAGGGGCTTTCATGCTCTTGATCTTACTGGCGTTCACCTTGAAGTAATCGGCGTGCTCCAGCAGCCACTCACGGTATTCGTCAGCCTTGCCGATGCGGTAGGCCTCGCGGATCGCCATGGCGCGACCGTTGCCGGATTCCACCACACGGTCTTTACCGACGATAGGCGCGCCACTGTCGGCGCGGTTGGTGCGCCCCAGGCTATCCGGATCAAGATTGCGGGCCGTCTTCTGCACCCAGGCCTGCGAGGTAGCCCGTGCTCGATCACGCGGCTGCAGCTCGCTCGGGTAGTCCGGGTTCGCCGTGCCGTCAGATTCGTGGCTGATGATCAGGTTTTTCGCCTCAATCACCTTGAAACCGGTGACAACCTTCGTCCCCTTGGCGGTTTTTACGGTGTTCTCGCGGCCCTCCGGCGCGATCTCCCCGTTATCCTCGTCAATATCAGGGGTAGGTTTCTGCGGCTCACTCGCGGGCACTGGCGGCGCTTCTGTTAGCTGCTTGAGCTCTGCGATGTAATCGGAGGCGTCGGCGCCGCTTTCGTGAAGCTTCGCGATATTTTCGTTCAACTCAGCGATTCGCTGTTCACGCGCGGCGGCGTCAGGCGCTGGTAGGCCGCTGGCGGGCGCCTGAGCGGCTTCGGCGGCTTGCTTGTCCAGATCGCGCAGGCCGAAGCCGTCGACCTTGGCTTTTGCCGCCCGCACCAGATCGCGCCCGACACCGGCCAGGATCTCGTCTTTGGTGCCACTGGCGCCCAGGCTGAAGCCTGCTTTCAGCACCAGCTCACGCAACGCATCTACGTCGTCGATTGCATCCAGCACACCAAGAGCGCCCATCGGGTCGCCAGCGGTGAGTGCGGCGGTCAACTTCTCCAGGCCCGTCCGGTTGTCGCGCAGGGCCGGGTCATCGCCAAGCATGTCCGGCTGGGCGGATCCTGCGGCAGCTTGATGAATGAGTTGTGCGGCCACCTCCGGCGCGGTACCGGCCAGGTACTGGGCATCGGCGAGCGCCTTCTGCGCCTCAACGACACCGGACGCATCACCGTAGTCGACAGCCAGAAGCCCCGCGACGGCTTGAGTGACCGCTTCGTCCCAGGTCGTGCGGTCGATTTGCATCGGTGGCTGGTTGTCCTGATTCTCTTGGCCAGCGGTCTGCTGCGCTTCCAGATTGCGCAGCATTTCGGCGACTTGCCCGAGGTAGTTGCTGGCGTTGATAGTGGCCAGAATGCCGCCGCTGTCGATTGCCGCCTGAGTCTCAGCGATAGCCGTGGTCAGCCACTCAATGGCGTTTTTCTTGGTACCGCCTTTGCCGACGACTGAGCGGCCTGACTTCTTGCCGGACTGCACAGCTTGCAGATCCGCTTTGTGCTCGGCCAGCTTCGCGGTCAGGACGTCCAGGGTGAAGCCTTTCTGCTCGCCGCTCGCCACCTGCGCCATGAACTCATCGCGCGTCAGCGGCGTCCCGCCCAAGGCCTTGATCTTGTCGGCAATGCCGTCAGCCTGCGCCAGATACTGCTCAGCGTATTCAGATGCCTTAGCAGCGATCTCTGCGGTGGTAGTGGCGGCAGCATTGGCGACCGGCGCCGGGAGCTTGTCGACCTTGGCCTGCAGGTCGGCGATTTGCTCATCAAGGCTCTGCAGCTCGGCGGCCTTGCTCTGCACCTGGCCTTTCAGGTCTTCGATCTTCGCCGCGCTCTCGGCGCTGGCTCCACTGGCCTTGATGAACTTCGCGCTGTTCTTCTCCGCCAGCTTCATGATGCGGCGGGCCACCTGGCGCGGGCTGATGTCCTGGCCGCGCTCGGGCGCCACTACCAGTGTGATGTCCTTTTTGTTCAGCACCCACTTCCAGCTGATCAGCTCGTCGGTTGCGGTGAGGCGGTTGGGCGTGCTGTCCGGGTTGTGGAAGAACACCGACACGCTTTGGCCGTCGCTCATCGTGAACAGCATGGCCACCTGCGTGGTGCCACGGTTCTTGAATGGCTTGCTCACCTCTACGGCGTCGACCTTGACCGTCCCGGCAGCGGCTTGCATAACGCGCAACAGCTGGTTGGCCTTGCGCTCAAACTGGGCGTACTCGATCACCATGGCGTCGAGCATGTGCCCATCACTCAACAGCTCAGTGATATCGGCCATGTTCGCGCTGTCGAGCAGCAGTTTCTCGGGGTCACTCCGGCGCAGGCCATACATCACCTCGCCCAAGGTCATGCCCACGGGCAGATTGTCCTCGCCCCAGGCCACAACGGCGCCGGTCATAGGTTTCACCTCATCAGGAATCAAATCGGCGGCCTCAAGGGGCCGGGTTAGATCGCCTGACTTGAGCCAGGCTTTGAACTGTTTCACGGAGCACGCCACGTAGCTGCCCATGCCCTGCCAACCGCGCTCGTAGCTGTTGCGGTAGGCGGTGATAGCACCGTCAACGTCGTGGAAGCCCAGCACGGCCTTGTGCTCATCAAAGGTGCGGTCTTTCTTCACCTGATTCACGACGACCACCAGCGTGCTTTCCGGGATCGGCCCGACGTACACGTCAAAGGCATCACCGTCGGCGCCGGTATAGCCGTTCAGGTAGCCATAGTTCGCCATGCAGACAATCGACCACGGCTCACCATCCGCTTTACCGGTGCGCGGGGTGAACATCGGAGTTTCAATGGTGAAGCTCAGGCCATGCAGACGCATGCTGCCTTTCTGGTAGTTACCCGCCCGGACTTGTGCCGGAGTCGGCGCGCGCTTGGCGCCAAGGCCGAACGCACCGCTATGCGCGGCAGCGTTCAACTTTGCATAGGGATCAGTCATTTACGGGGCTCCGCTGGAAAGCCTCACGATACCCCGGCACAAAACAGCGTCCCGGCGGGGGTTTTCACAAACTGCGGGCACAAAAAAGGCGCCGCGTGGGCGCCTTCGATACTGAGCGGTGATCAGCTGGTGGTCATTTGCGGGGAAGGCGTTGGCGCCTTTTCCAGCAGGTCAGTGGCAATCTTCGAATGCGGCACATGCTGAGCAAACGCCATCGCCCGAACCTTGTATGCCAGGCCCGGCTCCATCCAAAGCGTTACGCGCTCTTTGTCGACGTTGCTTTGATCGGCTCGTGAATACTTGGCTGCGGGTTCCTCGGCGCCACTGCGGGCATTGGGCTCCAGCACAGGAGTAGGCAAAGGCCGCACCAGATCGTTGAACACAGCGGAATGGGGTTTCTTCTGCTCAAACGCCAACGCACGCAGCTTGTACGCCAAATCAGACGCGATATAGAACGTCATGCGCTCTTTAGGCTCGGCATTTGAGACAGGCCTGCCCATTTTCTTACCGCCTTTTGGCGCCTGTTCTTTACCAGCTGCTGCCATGTCGAGCCCTACACTGTGGATATGGTGACATTATGATAAGGCACTTTGGCGCCAAAGCGAAACCACGTCCAAAATCATCGAAAATGGTACGGGGATAGTTTTTTATCGACCAAAAACGCAAAAAACCCCGTTTACGGGGCTTTTTGAGGGTTTTGCTTCACAAGTTCGCGAGGTGCAGCCCTGGCTCAGCTTCAGGTGCCGGACAGTTCAGCTCCGGTCGTGGCGGCCACAACTTCTTAGCCGACATCTCGCAATACCGCTCGGCGCTGGCGATCTGTTCCTGATAATCAGACTCGCCCACCCAGCCATAAGCGCCAATGCCCGCAGCGATCAGCAAACCCACCATGAACGGCTTAGGCACACACTCGATAATCTTGCGCATAACTTCTTCCCTTTCGTTTAGGCCGTAACCTTCGGCAAGAGAAACGTTATAATTTTATTGTTTTATCCGCAAGCAAAACATTAGCGTTTTATTGTTTATTTGAGGTTCGATATGAAAATCATGGCTTCGGTCAGTGGCTACACCGGGGAAAGCGTGACACTCGTAGGCCTGATTGACCCGGCCACGGGTGTCCTGGCCATCGCCAAGAGCGTGAAATTCCGAGACGTCGGCGATGAGGGGTTTGCGTTCGTGACCAACACGCGAACGGAGGCCTATGACAGCTTATTCACCGAGGAACACTGGGCCCAAGCGATCCGTGATTACGTGATTGCCCAAGGCTGCCAGACGCTCGCGATTGCTGACGCCGCGTCTCGTTGGGCGCCGCGACTGGAAACTGATGGGGTAGATGAGAAGGGGCAGAAATACCGCCTTCCTGAAGACTTGCAAAACGGAGAGGTGGCGGTGCTGGCGATGGTTCATTTCCAGCAGCGCCAGCGGGCGCTCAACACTGCGGACGACGCAATGGATGAGTGGTTTGACGTAGTGATGGTTTAAGGCGCTGGCTCTTTCCACTTATCCCCTTGCGACCGATGAACCATGCGCAGCATTGGCCCTTCTTTGCCCGGCTCTTCAGCCAGGGAGTATTCCGGCAGATCGTTGTCGGCGATCAGCTCCCTGAGCAAGCGGTTGAATTCTTTCAGCGTGCCGTTGCTGCCGCTACGCTCATAGATCGTCTTGAAGCCCCACAACGCCGAATCCTTGCCCGCGGCTTTACGTGCCAACCGATAGACGAACCGGCCTATGCCTGATTCACGCAGGAAGTAGTCCGGATGCACGGTCAGCACGTCAGGTTTCGTTCCCTTTGTAATTTCGTCATACATCCAATCGGCCAGCTTGATCTCGATGTATTCGATTTTCTTGGTCTTGGCGTTGCTGATGATCTTGCTCGGGCCAATAAGGTTCTCGCCCTCGGTTACCGTGCGCATCTCACCGCGCAGCATGTTCGTCCGCTCGATCCCCACATACGTCGTCTGAAGCCGTTGGAGCGCCCCAGCCACGGCGTCTTTCTGATTGCCACCGTTATCCTTGCGACAGAACTTGAGCACGTCGCCAATGTGGGGCCGGAATATCTGCGAAGGCTTTTCACCTTTCCCGTCGCGATAACGGTTCATCGCTTCCGTCAGGTGCGATACCGCCATCAGAACTATGTCGTAGTCCCATACCGAAGCCATGCCATACGGGCCGGATGACACCTCTACAAAGCCGTCAGGCAGTTCATAACGAATAACCGAGTTCGCGCGCTTGTCCTTCTTCGACAACCTGAACACAGCCACATCCATGGTGCCGCGGTTGTCACGCGCGCCGACGTCGTACAGGAGCGGTGTGAAGAAGTCCCCCTGAACAGCGGGGATCGCTTTCTTGCGCCGATCTGGTTTCGCGGGTTGCGCGACCGGCTCAGCAACAGTAGCGGGTGGGTTAATTACGGGATTTTGATCATCTGACGAAAGCAAATCAGCCTGGGCCGCTCTCGCTTGCATCTCAGCGATTTTCTGCGCAATTTTGTTTGGCGCGGCCATGAAATCCCCCGTCGTAGTCTATCCGTATGGCGATAATACGGGTTTTGCAGAACGCACGCCCTCCTGCTGTGGGTGGGTAAATTACGGAAACTGTGGCGAACATAACCGCTTTAAGCCCCGTCTACGGGGATGAACGGTCAGGTCGAGACACTTGTTCACAGGCAAAACCGCTAAAACCCGTAATTTACCCACCCAACATGGCTGGGTGCGTAATTCACCCACCCAAAGCCGTAAATCACCCACCGATATCAGTAATTTGCCCACCCTTTTCAGTAATTCACCCACCCACCCACAGGTTTGTACACAGGCGCAAAAGCAAGCCCTGTAAGGGGCAAAGCCCGTTATTAACAATCGGCAAATCTTAGATATAAAACACGTTAAAGCTATTGAATCCCACGGACACGCTCAAGCAGGCTTAACCGGCTTGAGATTCTGCCCCGTAGGACGGCAGCGGTAACAGGTGCAACCGCCAATACGCTGGCCGCTGGTGCGGCAGTAGATGGGCGCTTTCATTGTGTCGGGGTTTCCTTGTTGGGTGTCATTGGGTAAGGGCAGTCGAACAATCCCAACCGCCCGTTGATGCTGAAGAACGGAAGCGGGCGCGGATCTCGGAGCACTATTGCTTTGCAGCCAGCCATGTACCAGGGCGAGCAGTGCTGCTCCACACTGTCGACCACTTCGACTTCCCCGATGACGCCGCCGCGCAGCAGCTCAGCGGCTGGCGGAACGGTGACACCAATGCTCTGAGCGAACTCAGCAGCAAAGGCGTATTCCTGTTTGGTCATGCCTTTCGATGCGTGAACCAACAACCGCCCGCGGAACTTGGTGAGCCAGGTGCGATTCTCGATGTCCTTGCCGCCGTGGATGATCAGCCACGCCCATGGTTGGCGAATGCTCAATGTCTTCATTTTCGGCGCCCTCGATTACGGGCTTTCTCGCCCTTGCTGCGACGTTGTGGGTGATGCGGGTCACTTTGCCCTGCATTCTCGCGGATACGCTCGGCGCGACAGTCAGCCAAGCTTCGCATCCATGGCCCATCTACATGTGTTTCTTCGTAAAGCGGGTCACCCTGAACGATCTCTACCGCCTCGCTGGCTGCGAAGTTTAGCCATTCAATATTCTCCACTCTGCATGGCATTGAATGCCCGCAGATAATCAACACCGCGTTCGGTTTCATACCAGCTCCAATTGCTTGCGAATGGGCGTTGCAGGTTCAGCGCTCGGCAGCACCACGTTGTTGTCTTTCAAATATTTTTCCGCCAGCGATCTCAAGTGGTTCTCGCCAACGTCGAGGCGTTGCAGAAGATCGTCCGTAGGGTTGCGCACACCCTCGATCTGTTCGCGCTTAATGCCAAGCACGTCAGACACAATCGGGTCACTCCCTTCGTTGGAAAGCAGGTAGTACGCCATCACCCGGTCAATCTGGCCATCACGGTGTAGGCGGCCCATGCACTGCTCATGCACACCCGGTGACCAATCCAGCTCACCGAATACTGCTGAACTGCACCCATGCTGCAACCCGTCGACGCCAGCGCCAGCGCGCAGACTGATCAGCATCACCCGGCTATTCCCACTGACAAATGCGTCTTTGGATGCCTGTTTCTGGTTGGGTGACTCGCTACCGGTGTACATAACCGGGTTGTATGCGGCCAGTTTCTCTTTCCAAATTTCGTAAACGTCGCGGTGCCAACCGAAAAGCAGCACGCGCTCTTCCGTCTCCAGTAGCAACTTCACGAACTCGGCAACGTAAGGCGCTTTGGCCACGCCGGTCGCATGACGTACCAGCAAGTCCAGCTCACCCGCCGCTTTCATCTTCTGGCCACGGTGCTGTTCGTTGGCGGCCATGATGGTTTTCGCCAGCGCCACGGCATCCCCGGTGATGCTCTCCATCACCTTGGCGTCAAACTCGATCTCGTGGGCAATCTTCGACAGGGCTGGCAACTCGCGGCCTACCTCGCGACGGGTTCGGCGCAGCATCAGGCCTTCGCGGCGCAGGTACTCACCGAATGCTATGGAATCCTTGAGTCGAGGTTTTCCGTCGTTCCCACGGTCACACCATTCGCGCAGGAACTCGTCCCATCCGCCCAACGCATCAGGGGTCAGCACGTTCACTACAAAGAAGAACTCGCCGCCGTAGTTATAGATCGGCGTGGCCGTGAGCCCCATTCTCAGATCGACCTTTTCAGCCAGGTACTTACACGCCGTATAGATCTCGCTGCCCGGGTTGCGCAGCTGCTGACACTCTTCGAATACGGCGTATTGCGCGATCTCGCCCAGCACTTCCGCCCAGCCGCGCAGCTTGTGGTAACTGACCAGAATCACGTCTGGCAATGTGTCCCACAGGTCTTTTCGGCGTTGGCCAGGCTTCTTGATCAGGTCATACGGCTTGCCGCTGTTGACGTGATGCACGCGCAGGTTTGGCAGGAACTCCGCCAGTTTCTCGGGCCAGTGGTTTGGGAGTGACGCCGGATACACGACAACGGCGGGCAAGTTGCCCTTTGCCGCCATCAGACACATGGCGGTTACGGTCTTGCCCAGTCCGAGGTCATCGGCCACCAGCAGCCCGCCGCGGATGCCTGTTTGAGCCGCTGCGAAGCGTTGGTATTCACGTGCAGGTTTTGCCAGTTCGAAGGGAGGCAGCTCTACGCGCCCAGCCAGCAGCTCGGCCAAGCTCGATTCCATGTGTACGTGCTCGGACGCCAGCCCATCCAACTTGTTGGCAGTCTCCGGCGGCATCGTCATTGGATAGCGCTGAAGAAACCACAGCAGCTCTCGGCTGTTTTCCGCGGTGGCCATCAACTTGATCGTCTCGGCGGCCTCTTGCGGGGCGCGCGGAAATACTCGCTTGAGTCGCGCCCGCACTTGCGGCTCACATTTGACATGCCAATAGCGCCCTTCGAAGGCTACTTGTCCGTAGCTCATAGGGATTGTCTCGCCAGCCTGAGCATCTGAAACGGCTTATCCAGCCATACCGGCGGCGACTGCAATGCTTCGCCAGCCCAGCGCGGCGTCCCGGCAAGGATCACACCTGTCACGTCAGGCAACTTGATGTATCGCCCTACTTGGTGCAGCGCCTCGGACAGCCCACCGCCTACCTTGACCTCGATCACCAGGCCATCCAGCCAGAAGTCGGCACGATTGCGCGCATCCAGCACGCGCTCACGTTCGAACTCAAAACCGTGCAGGGTCAGAACCTGTGCAATGCGCTCATGCAGTTGGATTTCGTCGCCGTAGCGGTAGGCGTAACGGCCTAAGTGGGTGGCCAGCGCGTTCAGGACAATTCGGGGCTCAGACATGGCAGCCCTCAATCGTCAGCGGGGTAGTGTTCCAAAGGGTCACGATGCGGCCGATAGACATGCATTCGTCTCTTTTGATCGGCACGTCTCGCTCGCAAACCTTGCAGATCATTGCCCGCTGGAAAGTCCCTCGGACATGTTTCAGGTCATATTCCGTGCTGCCATAGGACGGGTCTTGGCCGCAGCCACGGCACTCGCGCAGCAGTGAGAACAGCAGCTGCCGTTTACCCTCTGCTCCCAAGACTTTCGCCACTTGGTCGACGTCGCGCTCAAACTCCGAATCACTTTCGTAGTTGGTGCGGCTCAAAACCCGCTTCCGCTGCATAAAACCCCCAAAAAGCCACCAAAAACGCGAAAACCATGGATTAAAAACTATCCCCGGACATCATAGGTCAAGATTACCAGCTATTCGCTATTGTTTTGAATGTTATTTGAGAGCCAGAAAGACAAACGGCGCCGAGGGGCGCCGTGTACTTTGCGTGATGGTCATGCTGCTGCCAGAAGCTCGGGTACCGGCTCGCCGGAGTCGATGAAATACCAGTCGCTGTCTGTCAGGTTGTTGATCAGAAACTGCGCCACCTGTGCCTTGTTCATGCTCCGAAGCAAGCGCTGCATCTTGAGTGAAGGGCCGCGCCATTCAGGCTCTACGCCCGCAAGCTTGGCAGCGGCCAAGTTGTGGTGCCCGTCGAGCATCACCCGATACTTGGCGCCACGCAGTTCAATGGTCAGCGTGCTGACGATGAACGTCTTGAACGTCAAGGCTTTGCGCAGCACCTTCTTCGGGTTCAGGTAGCGCTGCGAGCTGATCAGGGGCGGCAAGCTCACGGCTTCACCTTCTCTTCTGGATCAAGCTGGAACTCCTTGCACATGGCGTATGCCGCCATTGAGCCCAGCCCGAAAGCATCACGTACCAGCGCCCAACGCACGCGCACCGGTTGATCTTTGGCCGGGCGCATGTTGCGCAGCGCTCTTTCCAGCAGTGAGCGCTCGTCGAATTGTTGACCGGCCAGATTCATTGGGCACCCCCTGCGGCGCCGGAGCGCACCAGTACGCCTTTGTGGGAGCTGGTACCGGCCACCACCATGGCGGTGATGAAATACTGGTTACGACGGCGGCGGTAAATAACTTCCTCACGGTCGGTACCAGCGAATAGAACATCCTTCGCCTTCACGCACAGCGGCTTGCCGCCCACGGTGAAGCTGAGAAAGTCGCCGGGCTTAATCTGTCCGGGCGCTGCCAGTACCGACCACTCATTGGCTTTTTCCTGTTGCGCGCCATGCAGTGCCTGCACCAGTCGCGGGTGCAGCTCCAGCACATCGGAGTCCGGCGCCAGCACCCCGCTACGGGGATCGAATAGCTGACGCATACCCAATACGGCGCGGCCAATGCTGCCCTTGCTCACGACGTCCAGCAGATGCCGCACCACACGCTGGCACTGGATAGGGTCTTCGACGTTGAATGCTTCACCCAGCTCCACCAGGCACATTTCGTCTGGCAGATGACCGCGCTCAATCGCTTCCATGGTGTACACGATCTGATCGGCACACTTCAAATCTTCCTCGCTGGCCTTGGCTGCGAGCAACAATCCTATTCTTCCCTGCATAAAATAATCCCCGTACAAGACAATGATTATTAAACAATAATTTTATAATGTTTTGTAGCGTTAAATTGGATCAAATATCACGTTTACTCACTGAACGGCTCACCGTACGCATCCATGCCGTTTTCATTGAGGTACTGGCGGCCCTTCTCGGTCAGGAAGTAGATGCCCTCGGCCACGTCGAGCATCGACTGCGCCAGCAGCGTGCCCAGCGCGTCCTGATCGGCGATTTCATCTTCAGACGCAGCGTCTGCCTTCGCAATGGCCACCAGTTGATCCAGCGCTTTGTCATCCATCTGACGGTCTTTCACGCTGTCGAGCATCGCAATGGCCGTCCGGAACGATTCAGCCATCCGCATTTCATGCAGCGCCTGCTCTACGTTGCCTTCTGCCAGGTTGATTGGGCCGTTGTTCTCAACAACATCAAGCCCCACTTGCAGATGCGCAATAGCCCCGGCGGTAGCGGCATCGTCGAGCATGGTGCCGCTCGCGGCCACGATTTCCCGGGCCGCCACGTAGGCGCTTGCCAGGGTGAGAAACTTCGGGATTTGATCTGGTGCAAGACCCTTGTATGGCTCCAGCGATTCGATAGTTTGCGGCGCCTCGGCGCTGTCCATCATGGCGGCGTTGATCCCCGATACAAATACGGAGTCAAGGTCGTGCAGCACTGCGTAGATGGTCTGGCCGGAGTCAGCATCAGTCTTCACCGGCAGCGCCACCGAGTAGTAAACCTTCGGCGCACTGAACTTGACCGCCACCACGATGCCAACGACGTCCAGCGGCGCACCGTCGGCCAGCGAGATATTCAGGCGCACTTTGCCCGCCAGGCTTTCCGCGGATGGAAGGACTGACGCCGACGTTTTGTCGACAAACACCTGATCAACCAGCTTGAAGCCAAGCCACGAGATCCCATCCGGCAGCGTGACAAGCTCAGGCTCTGCGCTGTCGAGCATAGCCGCGCAAGCCCGGCCTTTGTCGTTGAGCACATTGGCACCCTTGTCGGTGTAACGGTCGATCAAACCGAGATCGATCAGCGTGTCACGCCCGGCCTTGCTCGGCACGTCCCCATCCTCCAGCACCTGGCCTTCAGCCTTGGCCAGTTTGGTCAGCACGTCGCGGGCAGCATCGTCCAAGCTGGCCAGCTCCGTCGGTACCGAATCGGTCATAGCACCGCCCAGCTTGGATACCAGTTCGGCAATGGTCGATTTGCGTTCGGTGATTAGGGTGTCCAGCTCGGCCACCTGTTGCGCCAGCGCGTCGACTTGCTTGGGTTTGGGCGTGGACATCCCGCGAGGCAGCGCTACGGCTTTACGGGCTTGGGCTTTCTGGAACGCGGCCTGATTCTTTTCGGCCATCGTGGCAATCTCGCCCACGGCCTTTTCAACGTCGGAATGTTCCTTGAGCGGCTTCACCGATCCATTGAGCAGCACCTGATAAATATCACCGGTACCGTTCACTCGTAGGGTGATGATCTGGCCACTGGCAAGGGTCAGGTAGGCTTCACGGTAGGTCGTATCAGAACTGCGGCGGGGTTTCTGATTGAATTCAGACGAAACAACGGATTGTCCCGCACGCCCCATCTGCTGGCTGATCTGCTTGATTGCCTTTTCAGCACCAGCGGGCGAAGAGAAGTCCAGGGTATTGGTTTTGGGCATGGGGGCGATACTCGGGAGTGGGGAAATACCCGCCATTTTGAAGCGGAAAAGCGCGGGCGTAATGTGGCGCTTTGCGCCGCAAACCCTCCCGCTTGCCTGTTCTTTCGCTGCGCTTCAGAACAGGCAAGCCCTCCCGGCCCCGTAAAGGTTTCGAGTGGTTCGCCTTGCTACTCACTTTTGGAAGAATCGGCGAGATTCCTGCCCCCATTGCCCGCTGAGTAGACACTTCATAGACCTGCTGCATTACCGGATCTTGTCCTGTGGGACGATCCCCGCGGCGTTTTTTACGTGGTGCCGGTCTATTCCCCTTGCCCACATGGTAATGCCCCCAGGTTGCGAGCCCGGGAAGGCGTGAAGCGCGTCGCACGGTCGGCCCTGTGCAATGAATCCCCATTGGGCCGTACAGTCGCAAAAGTGGGTAACAAACGCTTGATATCCAACCCCACCAATCGCATACGCTTACGTCCATTTCAGGCGCACGAAAACAGCTCGGGCGCGCGAAAAAGCGCGACTGCTCGATGAGTGAGGGGGCGGATCTGTAGACAAGGGCGCGTGTTCGCGCCAGAATTGGGCCTACAGAGTCGAGTTCCCCCGCCTCCACAGCAAAGGATTCCCCTCGACTCAAGGCTAAGGGAGTTTGCACCTCCGCGTAGCCCTTCAAGACCCGCTTATAGCGGGTCTTGTCGTATCTGGCGCGCAGAATAACCGCGAGAATCATCAATGCGCCATAGTGGCTGTTTGTACAGCCTGTATAAAAACACAATCCTATCCGTGTTTATCCCCGGACAATCGGGGGCCGCGAAGCCCCCTATCTACGTCGCTTCCCGACGAACGGTAGTCCTCTCCTAGCTTGGCTGCGGAACGCTGGTTTTGGAGCCAGGTGCGGCGCTGATGTGCGGATGCTTCTGCACGCTGATGCCGTCGCTGGTGATGTCTCCACCGGTCTGCGTCACCGGCCCTTTGATGCTCAGCGCCGAGGCAATGGCCGCTATTGACTCAGGTGTCAGCACCAGACTGGTACCGCCGACGATGAGCGCGATTTTCTCGCCCGCGTTGATGGTAAACACCTTGTCGGCGTTGAATTCGAAGTTATCGTGGTTCCAGCGCCGGGTTGATTGCTCGTTGCCAGTGTTCACCGGGCGGTGCCCCACGATGATCGGGTAACGCTCATCACCGTTGCGGAACGCCACCCACACCGGCATGCCGACGACTATACGGATTTCCGTGTTGGTCGAATCACACCCCATCGGGTAGCACATTTCCGCAACGGGCAGCTCTTGGGCGCCGTCCGTGTAGGGCGGGATCTCGACGCGGATCTCTCGCCGTTCACGGTTGGCGTCTACCGCCCGCACAAAGGCCGGGCAAAAGTTAGGAAGCATTGACCAGTTTCCCCATCCACAGGCGGCTGGTGCTCTCCATCGCGCCGGTTTTCTGCATGGCCGCGTGTGCGGCAGTAATGACCACGAGATTTTCCCCGCCGACCGTCACCACATTACCGGCCTGTATCTGCTGGCACTGCTGAGAATCGACAGTTTTGGTACGCACCAGCACGCACGAGGCGTTACGCAGCTGGCGCTGATCGCCGCGCGGCATGAAATTGATTACCCGCGATTCGCCCATCTGGCCGGTGACAATGGCCCCGCTGTCATCAACGCTGTAAAAGCTCGGGACTTGCTGAAGCTCAAGAAACTCGCTGTCGACCTTCGCACTTGAGTCGACCTGGCCAATGTCATCAACCGGCGCCTGTTTGGCGAGGTCAGTCAACCGCATCACCTGCAACTTGCCACCGGCCAGCACCAGCGCGGCACCTTCTTCCTGTAGCACCCTGGCCACGCCGTAGCTTGGCTGAGTGCCACGAAAGCAGCTGAATCGCGGTACCGCAAAGTCGCTGCCGATTCGCATGTAAGCGCCGCAGCTTCGCAATACGGCGGAGAACGGTGCGTTCTGCATCACCACGGCCTGCGCCATCGGTTCGGCCAAGGGCGCGCAGCTGTCCAGCAATGCGATCACGCTCATTGCCTGCTGCTGCTCTTTGCCCTGTACTTCACCCAACGGCGGCGCCTTTTGCGTTTTGACGATCTTGTAAGCGAGGTTCTCCCGGCCAGACCAGACGGTGACGCCTCGCTTCAGCTTGGCCTCCAAACCGTCGACCAGCTTCACCGTGAACTCCAGGCTGCGCGGGATCGGCGTAAGGTCTGACCGGCTCACCCACCGGATCACGACGTCGGTGGGCAGTTGGTCGCCGTTCTCACTCAGATAGACGTTCATCGCCTTCCACCATCTTCGTGCTGTCGTGCCCCATCCGCTGCTTGGAATGCACATGCTGCACAACCGGAAAGCCTGGCGGTACGTTGGTGCTTCCGTCGTTCGGTTCGCCCTCAGCTGGCGCCCGGAAAATCGGCACAACGCACTTGAGCGCCACGTCGGCGGCCAG
>NZ_JBYSZA010000026.1:0-83452 GCF_058786735.1 Pseudomonas sp. FW305-7 | reverse complement strand
GCCCCGAACTCCGCCCGGGAGCCCGACAAGTCATTGTTGAACACGTTGTTGTTGACCTTCACTTCGTTGTTCGAGGCGAACTCATGAGCAATCGCCGCGCGCACGTAAGGCTGCGCGACAGCGCCGTTACCGAAACCGAAGTTACGCCCGAACGTGGCACCGGCCTTGCCGAGCAGTGAACGCATGCGATCGCCGTCGGCGTCCATGTCGTTGTCCAGCGTGTAGCGTTTGCCCTGTATCTGCACCGCCGACAATTGCGTGAAAGGCTCGATGAAGTAACCGTCAGCCAGTTTGATATGCCGACCGAATTCCGCCGAACCGCCCACACCCCAGTTGTCGTAATCGCCCTTGGTACGACTGCCGTCGCTCAGGTTGACCTTCGATTCGTTGCGAAAGCGGTTGAACTTGAGCACGCCATCAACGTAGTAACCGGTGTCGCTGTCGAGCCAGGTCACGTACGGGCCGACGTAATAGCTTTTCACCGTGCCCGAGGTGCCACGGTTCAAATCCAGATCAGACTGGCTCGTGCCCGCCAGCACACCGACCAACACCTGGCTGTCACCGATCCGGGCGTCGGCGCCAAGGGACAGGCCCTGCTGCTGTTGCTGGTAACCGGTTCCCGAACCGTCGGCCACGTTGTATTTGTTGCCGTAGGTGCGGATCCAGCCACCGGCCTGACCGCCGTTGAAACGCAGCTCACCCATGCGGCTGCGCAACGAGCTCAACTCGCCGTACCACACGGTGGGCGCGGTATTGAACAGTGCCAGCACTGAACGCGCGCCAGGGCTGATCACGGCGGTGGTAGGGTCAAGAAACCAGTCCCTGCCGCCTTCGCCGTTTTCCCGATTGGCCAGGCTGTAAGACCAGGTGCCGACGTCGACCACACTGTTGCCCGCCAGTGCAAACTGCGCACCATTGGTACTGCTGGTGCGTGCCAGCGTCAATTGCTGAGGCGCCACCGCATCCAGGCCCGACGCCGCCACCGCGAGAGCAAAGTCACCCGCCGATGCGCCGACCACATTCAGGAAGTCATGCTCTCCCGTAGCAAAATCCCCCTTCATGACAAAGGTGCCATTGCCAGACAGCGCGCCGACATTCAATTGGTAATAGGTGGCGGGTGCATCTGCGGCGCCAAAGGTGACATTGCCACCATTCATGCCCAGGGCGCCGATCGAGTCGTTGCCTGTCAGCGTCCAGTTCGAATGGCTGTCGATGTTGACGCTGGCGACCTTGTCCAGGCGACCGGTGAACTGTGACTGGTTTTGCAAGGTCACGCTGGCTGAGGAACTGCCATCGACCAGCACGTCGCCGGTCATCTGGCCCTGATCGAAAGTGAGGTTGGCGGTGCTGCCGTCCGCAATGTTGATGTTGCCTTGCAACGTGCTGTTGGCAACTGCCATGGTAACCGTTGAAGCACCTTGCACATCGAGCAGGATGTTATTGCCAGCGAGCAATTTCGAGTTGTTCAGAACATGAATATCCGCCTGCACCCCTTCCTCGACAAGAATGGCTGACGATAACCGCCCTTCAAGTGTTGCGCCATCAAGCGTCAGATCGGTCTCTGCCAACCCTTGACCACTCAGGGCCATCCGCACACCGTTGGCGTCACCACTGATAATTGTGCCGTTCGCCCGAACCGTACCTGCAAAAAATTCGATGCCGACGCTGTCCGCAAGGGTACCCGTGACTTCACCGCCATTAAGTTCGAGGGTACTCAATCCTGTAATCGCAACACCCGCTATTCCACCGCGCAGGACGCTGTCTGTCACTACGGCAGCAGAACCGGTAAGCGTTCCCACCTGGCGCCTCAGCGTCAGTGCGGCGTCATCACTGGTGAGCGTTACTCCGATCAACGTTGCCTGACTGTTCGAGAGGGTAATACCACTATTGCCATTGCGACCGGCGAAAGTGCCCCCTGTCGCATTTATTGTCGAACCGGACTGAACGAGAACTTCATAAGTACCGGCATTATGGGCGTTCAGGATACCGCCGCTGTTCACCAGGTAATTATCAGTTGGCGTGGCGTTGTCTATGCTTCGACTTTCCCCCGCCCCCACGATGGTCAATGCCATCAGGGGCGAGCTGACAAAAAACAAAGGTGAAAACATCAGAAGGGTTACTCGGCCGGCGCACAGAAAATGCCCTCTCGACTTTTTACAACTCATAATTCTCTCCGATGGTATGAGTGTTAAAAAACAGATTCTTTGATGTAAGCAGAGTAATAGGAAGTGCCACCCACAAAATGTAGGAAAAGTCTCATATTGCATGAGGTTTTATCCCGCGCTCGCGCCGAATCCGCACATCGCTTCCATTGCGAAACCCCACATCATAAAAACCTGCAGCACAAATGAAAAAGGAAGATTTGCATCTTCCTTTTTCGTTACACCGATTAACGAACAGTCGGGATCGGGCACATACCTCCGTCGCCTGTGCGTGCAATCACTTGAACTTCGTGCTTATCAGAAGTCTCAGACCGACCCTGTACTAAAGCTGAATATTCAATGCTCCCACTGCCGTCTATGATCGGTTTCAAGACGGTGTCGTAAGGTAAATACACAGTGAATCCGTCTCGATGTTCTTCGTTGGCAAGTTTTTTGGTAAATTCATAAGGTGTGATTGGAACAGGATCTGTTCCATCCCAGCCCACGCCAGTCCAGGTAAACTCCAAGTCCATGCCCAACTCCAAAGGCGCTCCGCCCGGAACCGTCACAAGGGCTACATGTCCCTGTCCGGCAATATTTCTCAGCGACCCACAGTCCAAGTATTCGCTACTTCCAATCATGAAAGTAAAGTTGATCTTTGGCTCTGGCAAGGTGACGGGCATGACGTAAACGCTCACTGGCTGTCGAAGTGACGGGTTTGGATTATTGTCGGGCAATGCGGGATTGGTAATCTTGTAATGTACGGGAATTGCCTGACCATTACCCTGTGCAGTAATAAATGCATGTGGAATGGTAAACGGAACCGGATCGTCGTCATTTTCACTACCGGTCACGGTATACACCCCTCCAGGACCGGGAACAGCTACGTCCCCCCAGTAGAGTTGATAGACGTCACCAACTTGTCGAACTTCATCAATGACTGTACTCGCCGTGCCGTCCTGCCCTGCATCGACGAGCTCAAATTTATTGGGCTCGCCAGTGATTGCCGCTTGAACCCTTACCACGCTCAAGTTCGGGTTGCCTGTTTCCGGATCTTCTGGATCAGGTGGCAGGGTACCCGGACGCCGAAGGTCGACGTTCACCGGCACAACCGTGTTTTCAGGATATTCCTGCGTGCTACGCCATATCGAGTAGGTGACGCTGACAGGCCTATCCCCGAGTCCTTTGGCTTTCACATGGTGGTAAGGAACGTCGAAGATCATCGGAAAACCATCAACGGACCTTTTGCGTGGCTGAGGAATGCCATCCCACGTCAGCGCTACCTCATCCATCGCGCCAACATTGTCGTACTCGCGGATGATAACGCCCACATCAGGGTACGCATCGCTGATAGTGATGAGGTTATCGGGGCCTGGCGCCTCAGGCACTTCAAGAGGCTTCAGGTTAGTGGGCTGCTGCGCCAGCAGAACCAGAACGTCCAGTTCATGTGAAGGCGGTCCTTCATTGCCAACGCGATCCTGCCATTGGTAATAAATGATTTTTTTCCCCTCACCCTCGGCTTCGATCCGGGCCTTCGTCAGTGTGACCGTCATAGCATCGCTACCGGCATCGGGGGCAATATAGGTGTCGACAATCGTGCCCGGGATGCTATCGCCCATATAGACACGGGCAGTATCCCCGGTTCGTCGATCGGGATGCAGCGGGATCGTCAACTCAAGATCAGGGTCGGTTGCCAATCGCTCTATTGTTATACGACCGTCCTCGTACGGAGTCGGTAATTCAATTGGCTCACCAGCGATATTTTTATTCGGCGGCTCCTTATCAATCAGAATAAATTCCGGAAGTGGAAAATCATATACATCCCTGACATAGGTCAATCTATAGCTCAATGCAAACCGACCTTCTGCAGTCGTCTCAAGACCCGGCAATACCAGTGTCTGCTGAGTATCTACCGGAGTCTTCGCTATGATGGCATCGCCCACTTCCGCGCCATTCCACAATAGTTGCAACTTTACGTCGCGATTAGGTGGAGGGACAGGACTGATTTCCAGAACGTTTTCGATAATAACTTCGTTAGGAAAACCCTGCCGAGCCTTCGGTAGTTTGTTGTCATCGTCACCTGAAACATTATCCAGCAAGCCCTGTAGTTTCGGTGGTGTTGGAGCGCGTGACGCCCGGGCTGCGCGGATGGCCTTCATTGCCGCCCTGCCGGGCTCGCCTTGGGTATTTTTTTCATGGACAGTCATTTTGTCACTCTCCTGATATTAAAGCAGATATTTGAACTCTATTTTTCGACACAACATGACCTCCGAATCGAAACTCCGACCCGTTACTGCCTGTCATTTATTTACTGCTTTATTTGCACGAAAAAACTTATTCCGGGCAATAAACCTCATTCATCGGCGAACAGACTATGCCGCTAGGCATGGTTCTATTGATAATTACAAATTCAGGTCGTGACCTGCCAATCGTGCCGTCCTGCTTATACAAAACATAATAAACAAGTGCAGAAGCATTATTCACCATGGGTGCTATAAGCCGTTCGTAATCAGTGACGACCAGATCAAAGCCATTTTGGATATCCGCCAACTCGATTTGTTTTGGCAATTCGTCATAAGCATCGACAATAGGATTAGTCCCGTTCGGTCCCAGACACCCCTGCCAATGCACAATAACTTCATCCTTCTCTGCAAAGAGAGGGTTGGCCGGAATATGTACGGTGACGCCTTCCCACAAACGAGGTTTGGAGCAACAGTGCAATTCGACTTGTTTTCCGGCATGGGGGAATGTCGGCTCGTCGAGATTTTCGATGACGACGATCGCCACCTCTACCTCAGTCTTTCGAGCATGCTGGTCATTCACCCCATTACGGGTAACGTAGTAAACCGGTAACTTCGGATTCTGCAGGTCTGGCTGAATGTACTGCCAGGGAATCTCAACCTCGATGGGCGTGCCGGCGCCATCACTGGCTTGCACCGTGTACGTGGCAACCGGCGTCGGAATCTGCCCCCAGTACACGTCTATTTCCTCAAAGGGCTGAGGATTGTCGTAGAGCGTCAATATCGCTCGCGCCGGCAAGCCGAAATCAATACTGCGTAGCTTGTCGGGAAGATCAGACTTCTGCCCGCGAATTTCCACTTTGGCCAGGGTTTCATTGAGCAACGCCGGGGCGTGCACATGATCCTGACCGGCAATGGTCAAATTCAACGCGACGGAAATGTCGGAGGAAGGCGCAGTGTAGCTGCCATCTGCCAGACGAATGCGATAACTCACTTTGGGCCGTGACGGACCATCGCCACGCGCATGCAGCGCCGTCCACGGAACAGTGGTTTGCAGCGGGAAGTCCGTCGGATCGACTGGAATTTCTGCCAGCGTTGTTCCGTCCCAGTCGATAGCAACCCGATGGGCAGCATCCGGAAAATCATAAGGATCTATCAGTACCTGGACGCTTTCACGAGCCTGCTGCCGATCAAGCAAATTACGCGTCAAAATCACGCGAGGAGGAGGCAGCTTACCTGGCAGCGGCGACAGGTCGACAAAGATTTTCGCTCGCCTGGCATTGGGCCCGATATTGCCCGCACGATCCCTGAGCCGGTAATACATAAAACGATCACCGTGCCCCCAAGGGCGGATCTCGTCGGCATACACAGTGATCAACAGACGTTTGTCGATAATGTCCTGAGCGCTGAACTCCTGTTCGCGGATCTCGACGTCGCTGTCGAGCGGATCTTCCTTGTCCGTCCAGAAATAGACTGCTCGATCGCCCGGTGCTACATCGATGTAAAACGGTACTTCGACGATGACCTGCCCGTGCTGCGTCAAATAGCTTTCTGTGATGACACCGTTCAGCTCGTCAGGAAAAATGACCGCATCGGGCTGGTTGCCGAAATTGGGCTTGCTGGTGTCGATGGTGATCTGTTTTTTTAAGGATTCCGAAGCGTTGGCCTCAGATCCGCTGGGGTAAAAGCGAATGGATACGTCATAGACCCCATGGCTTAAAAGATCTTTCGGTACGCTAAGAGTCTGCGGCTGCTGCACCGGGACATTGGATGGGTACTCGCGAAAATCCACCGGAACAAAGGCTGCGCCGCGCGTTCTGAAGCTCAGTTCCACTTTGTCGGTACGATTGGGAACCGTGGTGAAATCCACGCCTTCGAACGTGACCTGCAGAGGCTGCCCCAGCGCACGCAGAGGAAGAAGTCCCGCAGGATCATCCGGGTCCAGCACCGAAGGTACTTTGGGTGCTGGAATATCGGCGAGCGGCTCGCCCTGAGGAGTGATTTGATCGTTCGGCGTATTGGTGGCAGACATCGCACGTAATCCCTGACGAATGTTGAAGCCCGCGTTGCGCACATTGTCGAACTGCGGCAGGCGTGTGTTGAATGGCTTCATTTAGCGCGCATCACTCAAAAGCGACAACTGTCAGAAATTACAGGTATTGCTACCGTTCGTCGGAGAAAATCCCGATTAGCAGGCCTACACCCGATAAACGACAGCGTTTAACCGATCGCGCCCTCGACCGTGGTTGCTGAAGCTCTCGGGAGCAAGTCCTCCGCCCACAGGGATCTGTGTCGATCACAAACCTCTGTCACACCACCGAACCTGTGGGAGCAGCTCGCGCAGACTGGCGAACAAGCAACGCATTTCCATCAGGCAGAAAAAACCCGCCGCCCCTTCAACGGGGGCGGCGGGTTTTGTCGTTTCAGGCCTCGATCAGACGGTGTCCACCTTCAACGAATGATCATTCAACATGCCGCTGATGATCGTCGCCGTGTCATGGCCACCGGCAACCACGCCACCCGCCCCCGGCGTGACGCCGTAATGGCTGGCGAGGTTGACACCGGCCAGATCAATCGTCTGGTTCGGCGTCGCACCGGCCATGGCGCTGACATCGATGCTGGTGAGCACCGACGCGCCGCTGCCGGTGACGGTGAAGTGCAGGTAGTCATCCAGCGACGCCGTGGTGCCGTTTTCACCTTGCAGCAGTTGCGACAGGTCGAGCTTGTCGGTGCCTGGGGTGAAGTCGGTGATCAGGTCGTGGCCGCTGTTGCCTTTGAGCCACTGGAAGGTGTCGGCCCCTGCGCCGCCCGTCATCGTGTTGTTGCCCATGCCGCCGATCAGCAGGTCATCGCCGCCGCCACCGTTGAGGATATCGTTGCCCAGGCCGCCGTTGATCACATTGTTATTGTTGTCGCCGGTCAGGGTGTCGTTGAAGTTCGAACCGACGAGATTTTCGATAGCGGTCAGGGTGTCCGTCCCTGCGCCGACGGTGTTTTGCGCGCCGAGCAGGCCGAGGTTGACCGTGACGCCGGCCGTGGCGTGGGCGTAGCTTGCGGTGTCGATACCCGTGCCACCGTCAAGCAAGTCGTTGCCCGGGCCGCTGTAGAGCAGATCGTTGCCGGCACCGCCGTGCATTTCGTTGTTGCCCGAGCCTGCGGTGAGCACGTCATTGCCATCGCCACCGTTGAGGATGTTGTCGCCGGTGCCGGCCACCAGAATGTCATCCCCGGCAGTGCCCGTGAGGGTGTGGCCATCCTGATAAGTAATGGTCACAGCAGCGGTATCGCTGCCGCCGTGGTTGTCGTTGGCGGTGTAGGTACCGTTGAAGTCCGGGGTGATGTCGTGGGCCCCGGCGTAGTTGACCGTCATGGTCAGTTGGTAGTTTTCCGCAGCGTTGGTGTTACTGCCGCTGGTGTTGGTGATGTTGGTCACGTGGATCTGATACGTGCCGTCGGCGCTGGCGGTGATGGTGCCGCCATCGGCGATGCCGACGAACGCGCCGCCGTTGAGCGAGTACTCCATGGTGATGTGCCCGGCCGCCAGGTTGTGATCGAGGTTGAGAGTTTCGCCCTGTTTCAGTTTGACGGTGATCAGGTCTTCATCGTTGGCATTGGCGTTGGTCACCGCGCCGAGGTAACCGCTGACCACCAGCACGGCGGTCATCGCTGCGGTGTTGGCGGCAAACGCATTGCGCACATCCGCCAGGCTCTGGTTGGCGGCCGTATTCCCGGTACCGTTGAAGGTGATCGCGCCGGAGCCGGTGAAGTCCGCGCCCTTCGCCACCCAACCGGTATTGAAACTGGTTGGCGTGGCGTTGAGCGTGTCGCCATTCGGATCAGTGTCGTTGGCCAGCAACAGCTCACCCGGCACCACGATGTTGCTCGACAGCACGTTAGTGATGACGTGGTCGTCCGCCGCCACCGGAGGCGCGTTGGGGATCACTTTCACCGTCAGCGTCGAGCTGGCGAGGTCGCCGTCGTTGTCGCTGAGGGTGAAACCGATGTTTTCGGTGATCACCACCGCGGTGGTTTTCTGCGAGGTGTAGCTGTAGTCACCGGTGTCGAGGTTGATCACCAGCGTGCCGCTGTTGTTGGTGGCGATGCTCAGCGTGTTGTTCACGGTGTTGAAGGTGCCATGGTTGGTGCCGCCGCTGGCGACCAGCGAGCCCTGTCCGCCATTGGCTTTTGGATCGTAGGTGTACGTGGTGCCGTCAATGACGATGGATTTGATGAAACCGCCATCGGCGCCGAACGTACCGCCCTCGCCCAGCAACGAACCGGTAACCGGCGCGCCTTCGACGGTGCCGGACAGCACCGAGTTGAGCTGATTGAGATCGGTGACCACCACCGCGTTGGTATTGGTGTGAGTGATGCCGTCATACGCCAGCGGATCGAGGTTGGCGTTGCTCACGCCACTGCCCAGGCCGATCGCGTAGTTCTTGATGTTGTTGGCATCGAGGAAGTTTTTCAGCGCCGCTTCGTCGGCAGCGTTGATGTCGCCCTCGTTGGGTTTGCCGTCGGAGAAGAAGTAGCCGACGTTCTGCGCCCCGGTGAGTTTGCCCGAGGTGTTGAACGCGGTCTGCATCACCGCCACGGCCGCGTCGTAGTTGGTGCCGCCGCCCGCCGTGAGGCCGGCGAGAATGGATTTCGCCGTGGCCACATCGACCCACACCGAGGTGCGATCGGTAGCGTTGCTGCTGAAGGTAACGAGCTGCACTTTCACATCGCCAAGATCATCGTACTTGTCGAGCAAGGCACTGATCGCCTGCTTGGCCAGCGCCAGCCGCGACAAGCCGGGCACGCCAGAGGCGTCGGCCATACTGCCCGAGATGTCGAGAACGATCAGCAGGTTGGAATCGATCTCCACCGCCGCCACCGAACGATCCGACGCCACGGCTTTGGGCACGTCGTCGACGATGTTGACCACAAGAGTGCTGGTAGTGCTGTTGCCCAGTGCATCGGTGGCTTTGTAGGTGAAGCTTTCGCTCAGGGTGTTCGGTCCGTCGTTGGCGTTCGGCGTGGTTTTCGGCGCCGAGGTCAGCGTGTAGGTGTAGGTGCCGTCAGCGTTGAGCTGGATCTGCCCGTAAGTGCCGGTGGCGCTGCCGACCAGCGTATAGGTGATCGCGCCCGTGCCGCCGGTGACCGCGCCGACCAGGGTACCGGTGGCGGTTTCGCCGGTGTTGCTCGGGTCGCTGCCGGTGACCGTACCGGGGGCCAGATCCGCGCCGTCCTTGGTCAGGTCGAGGGCTTTTTCGTAGACCGTCACGTCCTGATCGACCGAGGCCACCAGTTTGCTGTCGGCGACATTGATGGTGATGGTCGTGGTGCTTTCGTCGCCGTCACTGTCGCGGATGGTGTAGGTGAATGTATCGGTGGCGCCGGGTGGACTCACCGAGTTCGGGTTGCTGTGGTAGACGGCGTTGCCCGCCGCATCGAGGGTCAGGTATCCGAAGGCGCCGTTGATGTTGCTGTTGAGGCCGCCGATTGCCGACGTCGCGGTGTTGCTGCCGGCGCGCACGCCCACCACGGCTCCACCCGCCGCAGCACCATCGGCGCCGGTGACGTCGTTGCCGAGCACGCTGATGTTGACCGTGCCACCCTCCGCCACCGAGCCGGTGTCGGCTTTGGCGGTCGGCAGATCATCGATGATGTTGACGTTGATCTGGCCGCTGGCGGTGCTGCCATCGGTGTCGGTCGCCACCACGTTGAAGTTCTCGGTGAGGCTGTTGGCACCGTTGGCGTTCGGGTGGGTTTCGTTATCCACCAATGTGTAGCTGTAGCTGACCACGCCGGTCGCCGGGTTGTAACCGGTGATGGTGAACGTGCTGCCCAGCGGCGAGACGACCGATTGCGGGAAGCCTGCGGCCACGCCGTTGGTGACCACGGCTATGCCACCGACGGTGAGGGTTTGCAGACCATCGAGCGCGGTGACGGTAAAGGTGCCGCTCTGGGTCAGGGCCGGTGCGTTGGGGCTGGTGCCGTCGCTGAGGTTTTTCTCGTAAACGGTGAGTTCGCCGCCATTGACGTCAAGGCCGTTGAGCACCACCGGATCGTCGTTGTTGTGGATGTTCAGCACCAGGTTGGCGGTGCTGGTGTCGCCGTCGGCATCGGTCAGGGTGTAGGTGAAGGTCTCGGTGCCGTTGCCACCGCCGTGCAGATTTTTGAAGTCGGCGTCGCTGGTATCCAGCGTGTAGGTGTAAGTGCCGTTGGCGTTGAGTACCAGGGTGCCGTAGGTCCCGACGATCGTGGCGGGCGTGATCGGACCGGCATTCGGCCCGGTCGCGACGACATCGGCGCCTTGCACGTCATTGGTCAGCACGTTGCCGGTCAGCGTCAGTTGGCTTTCCGAGGCGGTGCTGGCGTTGCTGTCATTTACCGCTTTCGGCACGTCATCGACGATGCTGACGACGATGGTGCTGGTGACGACGTTGCCCAGCGAATCGGTGGCCTGATAGGTAAAGGTTTCGGTCAGGGTGTTGGCCCCGTCGTCGGCGTGCGGCGTGGTGGTCGCCGGCGATGTCAGGGTGTAGGTGTAGGTGCCGTTGGGGTTGAGGACGATCTGCCCATAGTTGCCGGTGGCACTGCCGACCAGCGCATAGCTGATTGCGCCAACGGCGCCGGTGACCGAGCCGACCAGCGTGCCGGACGCGGTTTCGCCGGTATTGCTCGGATCGCTGCCGGTGACTGTACCGGGGGCCAGATCGGCGCCGTCCTTGGTCAGGTCGAGCGCTTTTTCGTAGACGGTGACGTCGGTGTCGCTGGTCGCGTACAGCTTGCTGTTGGCGACATCGATGGTGATGGTGGTGGTGCTCTCATCACCGTCGGAATCGCGCACGGTGTAGGTGAACACGTCCACCGCGCCCGGGCCGTTCACGGTGTTCGGATTGCTGTGATAAACAGCGTTGCCGTTGGCATCGAGGGTCAGGTAGCCGTAGGTGCCGTTGATTTGCGCGTTCAGGCCTCCGATGGCAGAAGTCGAAGTGTCGGCACCGACGCGTACGCCCACTACTGCGCCAGTCACGGCCGGGCCGTCAGCGCCGCCGATGTCATTGTCGAGCACGTTGCCGCTGACCGTACCGCCCTCCGCCACCGAGGCTGCGTCGGGATGAGCGCTGGGCAGGTCATCGACGATATTGACGTTGATCTGGCCGCTGGCCGTGCTGCCGTCGGTGTCCGTGGCGACTACGTTGAAGTTCTCGGTGATGCTGTTGGCACCGTTGGCGTTCGGATGGGCTTCGTTGTCGACCAGGGTGTAGCTGTAGCTGACCACACCGGTGGTTGCGTTGTAACCGGTGATGGTCAACGTGCTGCCGAGTGGCGTGATGATCGACTGCGGGAAGCCTGCGGCGACGCCGCCGGTCACCACGGCGATACCGCCCACGGTGAGGGTTTGCAGGCCATCGAGGGCGGTCACGGTGAAGGTGCCGCTCTGGGTCAATGCCGGCGCATCGGGACTGGTGCCGTCGCTGAGGTTTTTCTCGTAGACCGTCAGCTCGCCACCGTTCACATCGAGACCATTGAGCAGTACCGGATCGTCGTTGTTGTGGATCTGCAAGACGAGGTTGGCGGTGCTGGTATCGCCGTCGGAATCGGTGAGGGTGTAGGTGAAGGTTTCAGTACCGTTGCCACCGCCGTGCAGATTTTTGAAGTCGGCGTCGTTGGTGTTCAGCGTGTAGGTGTAAGTGCCGTTGGCATTGAGTTGCAACGTGCCGTAAGTCCCGGTGAACGTGCCGGCGGTGACGGGGCCGGTGGTTACGCGGTCGGCGCCTTGCACGTCGTTGGTCAACACGTTGCCGGTCAGTGTTAGTTGAGTTTCCGAAGCGGTGGTGGTGTTGCTGTCGTCCACGGCTTTTGGCAGGTCGTCGATGATGTTGACGTCGAGGGACGCGTTGGCGGTTGTGCCGTTGTCGTCGACCACGGTGACGGCGAACTGCTCAGGCAGGTTGTTCGCGCCGTTGGCGGTTGGGTGCGCTTCGTTGTCGACCAAGGTGTAGCTGTAGCTGACAACACCAGTTGTGGCGTTGAAACCGGTGATGGTCAGCGTGCTGCCCAGCGGTGTGGTGACTGATTGAGGGAAGCCTGCGGCGACGCCATTAGTGACGACGGCAATGCCACCGACGGTCAGCGTGGTGACGCCATCGAGCGCGGTGATGGTAAACGTGCCGTTTTGGGTCAGTGCGGTTGCATCAGGCGCGCTGCCGTCACTGAGATTTTTCTCGTAAACCGTCAGTTCGCCGCCATTCACATCGAGACCGCTGATGACCACCGGATCGTCGTTGTTGTGGATCTGCAAGACGAGGTTAGCGGTGCTGGTATCGCCGTCGGAATCGGTGATGGTGTAGGTAAAGGTTTCGGTCCCGTTGCCACCGCCATGCAGGTTTTTGAAATCGGCATCGGTCGGATTCAGCGTGTAGGTGTAAGTGCCGTTGGCATTGAGCTGCAGCGTGCCGTAAGTCCCGGTGAACGTGCCGGCGGTGACGGGGCCGGTGGTTACGCGGTCGGCGCCTTGCACGTCGTTGGTCAGGACGTTGCCGGTCAGTGTCAGTTGAGTTTCCGAAGCAGTGGTGGTGTTGCTGTCGTCCACGGCTTTTGGCAGGTCATCGATGATGTTTACATCGAGGGTCGCGTTGGCGGTTGTGCCGTTGTCGTCGACCACAGTGACGGCGAACTGCTCAGGCAGGTTGTTCGCGCCGTTGGCGGTTGGGTGCGCTTCGTTGTCGACCAGGGTGTAGCTGTAGCTGACAACACCGGTCGCTTCATTGAAACCGGTGATGGTCAGCGTGCTGCCCAGCGGTGTGGTGACTGATTGCGGGAAGCCTGCGGCGACGCCGTTGGTGACGACGGCAATGCCGCCGACGGTAAGCGTGGTGACGCCATCGAGCGCGGTAATCGTGAACGTGCCGTTCTGAGTCAGCGCAGCGGAGTCCGGTGCGCTGCCGTCACTGAGATTTTTCTCGTAAACCGTCAGTTCGCCACCGTTCACATCGAGACCATTGAGCAATACCGGATCGTCGTTGTTGTGGATCTGCAAGACGAGGTTGGCGGTGCTGGTGTCGCCGTCGGAATCGGTGAGGGTGTAGGTGAAGGTTTCGGTCCCGCTGCCACCGCCGTGCAGGTTTTTGAAATCGGCATCGGTCGGGTTCAGCGTGTAGGTGTAAGTGCCGTTGGCATTGAGCTGCAGCGTGCCGTAAGTCCCGGTGAACGTGCCGGCGGTGACGGGGCCGGTGGTTACGCGGTCGGCGCCTTGCACGTCGTTGGTCAATACGTTGCCGGTCAGTGTCAGTTGAGTTTCCGAAGCGGTGGTGGTGTTGCTGTCGTCCACGGCTTTTGGCAGGTCATCGATGATGTTGACGTCGAGGGTGGCATTGGCGGTGGTGCCGTTGTCGTCGACCACGGTGACGGCGAACTGCTCAGGCAGGTTGTTCGCGCCGTTGGCGGTTGGGTGCGCTTCGTTGTCGACCAGGGTGTAGCTGTAGCTGACAACACCGGTCGCTTCGTTGAAACCGGTGATGGTCAGCGTGCTGCCCAGCGGTGTGGTGACTGATTGCGGGAAGCCTGCGGCGACGCCATTGGTGACGACGGCGATGCCGCCGACGGTAAGCGTGGTGACACCGTCCAGCGCGGTGATCGTGAAGGTACCGTTCTGAGTCAGCGCAGCGGAGTCCGGTGCGCTGCCATCGCTGAGGTTTTTCTCATAAACCGTCAGCTCCCCGCCCTCGACGTTCAAGCCGTTGATGATCACCGGGTCGTCGTTGTTGTGGATCTGCAAGACGAGGTTGGCGGTGCTGGTGTCGCCGTCGGAATCGGTGATGGTGTAGGTAAAGGTTTCGGTCCCGTTGCCACCGCCATGCAGGTTTTTGAAATCGGCATCGGTCGGGTTCAGCGTGTAGGTGTAAGTGCCGTTGGCGTTCAGCACCAGCGTGCCGTAAGTGCCGGTAAAAGTACCCGCCGTGATCGGCCCGGCATTTTCACCCGTCGGCACACGGTCGGCGCCTTGCACGTCGTTGGTCAGGACGTTGCCGGTCAGTGTCAGTTGAGTTTCCGAAGCAGTGGTTGTGTTGCTGTCGTCCACGGCTTTTGGCAGGTCATCGATGATGTTTACATCGAGGGTGGCATTGGCGGTGGTGCCGTTGTCATCGACCACAGTGACCGCAAACTGCTCAGGCAGTGTATTGGCGCCGTTGGCGGTTGGATGCGCTTCGTTGTCGACCAGGGTGTAGCTGTAGCTGACAACACCGGTTGCCGCGTTGAACCCGGTGATGGTCAGCGTGCTGCCCAGCGGTGTGGTGACCGATTGCGGGAAGCCTGCTGCCACGCCGTTGGTGACCACGGCAATGCCGCCCACCGTCAGGGTGGTGACACCGTCCAGTGCCGTGATGGTGAACGTGCCGTTTTGCGTCAGTGCGGTTGCATCAGGCGCGCTGCCGTCGCTGAGGTTTTTCTCGTAAACCGTCAGCTCCCCGCCCTCGACGTTCAAGCCGTTGATGACCACCGGATCATCGTTGTTGTGAATCTGCAAAACCAGGTTCGCGGTGCTGGTGTCGCCGTCGGAATCGGTGATGGTGTAGGCGAAGGTTTCCGTGCCGTTGCCACCACCGTGCAAGGCTTTGAAATCCACGTCGCTGGTGTTCAGCGTGTAGGTGTAAGTGCCGTTGGCGTTCAACACCAAAGTGCCGTAAGTCCCGGTGAACGTGCCGGGCGTAACCGGGCCTGTGGCCACACGGTCGGCGCCTTGTACATCGTTGGTCAGGACATTACCGGTCAGCGTCAGCAAGGTTTCCGAGGCTGTCGAGGTGTTGCTGTCATCCACCGCTTTCGGTACGTCGTCGGTGATGTTGACGTCGAGCGTGCCAGTGGCGCTGTCGCCGTTGCTGTCGCCGGCAATCACCGTGAACTGTTCGCTGAGGTTGTTCGTGCCGTCGCCGGCGGCATGGGTTTCGTTGCCGTTGAGGGTGTAGCTGTAAGTGACCACGCCGGTCGCCGGGTTGTATCCGGTGATGGTCAGCGTGTTGCCCAGTTGCGTGGTGATTGATTGTGGAAAGCCGACGGCCACGCCCGCGTTGATCAGGCTGATGCCGCCCACGCTCAGGCTGCTCAACCCGTCTGGCGCCGACACGGTGAAGCTGCCGCTCTGGGTCAGCGCGCCGGGATTGGCGGCCGAACCATCAGGCAGATTGGCTTCATTGAGGGTCAACTCGCCGCCGGGCACGGCAAGGCCGCTGAGGGTGACCAGATTGTTGACCGGTGGCGGTGGCACCACCGGCACGGTGTTGTCACCGTTGTCGATGACCGCGTTGTGGCGTTCTTCGGGAAACTCGGGGATACCGCCGAACCCGGCAGTCGGGAAGCCGATGATCGGATCGACCCGCCCGCCGACTTCGGTCAGTAAAACGAAACTGTGCCCGCCGCCCAATTCACCCGGCGCGCCGCCCGGTGCATTGGGGCCGGCTGCAGTGGCTTCAGCGGATTTGGTCGGGTCGTCACCGGCGGCGATGGCTTTCTGGATCTGCTCGACGTCGGTCAGTTGCGCCTCGCTCGGGGTCAGCACTTCGGGCGCGTTCACATGCGCCGCCTGATCGGCCAGCAACTGGCTGGTCATGGTCAGGCTGCTGTCGCGGCCCAGGGTCAATTCCTGGCCATTTTGCAGATGAACGGCAACGGCGCCTTCCGCCCCGGTGATCAGTTGATCGCCCGCAAACAAGCGATCCCCTTCAACCAGTGCGCGTTTTGTACCGTCGGTTGACTGAGCGAAAACCTGGCCAATGACTTTAGTAACCGTACCGATGAGCGTTGCCATGTGAAATCCTCCGCTGCCGACCACCGTCGGCACTGGTAAGCGAAGCAGCCCATGGCTCAATCGGGTTGTCGGGGGCGACGCTCGCACCCTCGACAGTTCGTTTCGCAGGTAGCGCCTTACGGAAACTTCAGTGCTATCAAGCACTTCCGAACCCTGTTCAAGGCAGCACGCCCACTAACGCTACGTAACGATGGTGAATCACCCGAGTGACAAAAAAATGTCGCTCATCCGTCGCTACGCGTCCCTCCCCTTCAGCAGTACTTCGCCGTATGTCGCAAAGTGAGTGGAACTTTCCTCAAGCCTTTTTGCACTCCCTAAAGCGCATAAAACAAAGGCTTTCGTGCTGAACAATGTGCCGCTTTTTACAAAGCGCATAAGTTTTTTTCGGCATAAGCCTTATGAAAATTTTTTCTTAGCTACGCTTCAGGATGTTCTTAGCTCTGTTGTTACAAGAGTGAAACGCCTACACCTAAAAATATCGTCAAATATTTGGCGACAGTTACACACCATCAGGACTCAGGGAGATGCACCCATGCGCGTTCTAACCCCCCTCTGCAGCGCGGTTTTGCTGGCCATGGCTTGCACTTCTCAAGCCCATGCCATGAACCTCACCGAGGCGATCCAAAGCACGATTGCGACCCACCCGGAACTGGCTTCGCGCGTGGACGCACGCCTGTCGGCTGATGAACAAGTCAAAGTTGCCAAGGGCGGCTTCTACCCGTCCGTCGATTTGAACGCCGCCTATGGTCGCGGCTACAGCGACAACACCAACACCCGGGCCTTCGGTAATCACCACACCGAGATTCTCAATTACACCCAGTCGGAGCTGCGTCTGCGGCAAATGCTCTTCGACGGTTTCAACACCGCCAACGAGGTCGAACGGACCAAAGGCGTGTCCAATTCGCGCGCGTACTACGCGCAAGGCACCGCTCAGGATCTGGCCCTGCGCACCATCGAGGTCTACCTCGAAGTGCTCAAGCGCCGCGAACTGGTGACGCTGGCCCGGAACAATCTGCAGGCGCACTTGCGGGTCAACGATCAGATCGGCCTGCGCACCGAGCGCGGCGTCGGCAGCACCGCTGACTCCGATCAGTCGGTCGCTCGTAAAGCGCTGGCACAGAACAACCTCGACACCGCCGAAGTCGATCTGGCCGATGCCGAATCAAACTTCTACAGCGTGGTCGGGCGCATGCCCGATGAGCTGGAAACCCCGGCCTCGACCCGTGGCGAGTTACCCACCTCCCTGCCGGAAGCCCAGCAGAGCATGGTCGAGAACAATCCGTATCTGAAATCCGCACAGGCCGACGTGCAATCGGCCGAGAGCCAGTACGAAGTCGCCAAGTCACCTTTCTATCCACGCTTCGACGCAGAAGCGGCGGTGGGCGCGAACAACAACGTGCAAGGCGATGAGGGTCACGACAACGAATGGCGTGTGGGTGTGGTGATGAACTACAACCTGTTCCGTGGCGGCAGCGACAAGGCGCGACTGGCCTCCGATGCGCACCAGATCAATCAGGCGATGGACATCCGCAACAACGCCTTGCGTCAGTTGAACGAGAACATTCACCTGGCCTGGAACGCCATGCTCAACGCGAAGAAACAGACCCCGACCGCCCGCGAATACGCTGAAACCACCAAGCGTGTACGCGCCGCCTATCAGGATCAGTTCGGCCTTGGCCAACGCACCCTGCTCGATTTGCTCGACAGCGAAAACGAGCTCTACAACGCCAACCGCCGCTACACCGAAATTCGCTACACCGAGGAATATTCGATGTACCGCGTGCTGGCGAACATGGGCCAGTTGCTGAGCAAACAACGGGTGGTGCTGCCTGCCGATGCGATCGCCGCGACCGAAGTCAAAAACGAAGCACGCCTGCCAGAGCTGAAATGACGTAGACCTCCTACCGAAGGCTGCTGATTCTGATCGTTCCCACGCTCTGCGTGGGAATGCAGCCCGTGACGCTCCGCGTCACTGGACGCAGAGCGTCCCTGGAGGTATTCCCACGCAGAGCGTGGGAACGATCAGTAAGCCCAATGAAGCGGTAACAGGGGAGCGATCAATATGACCAGCATGGAACCCGGTAACGCAGGGGTCGATCCGCGGCTGAGCTTCGATGATCCGTTACTCGACGGTCTGTTGATCCTCTGCAAACTCCATGGCGCGACGGTCAGTCGCGCCAGCCTGAGTGCCGGGCTGCCCCTGAACAAACAACGCCTGAGCCTCGATCTGTTGCCCCGCGCCGCCGCCCGGGCCGGGTTGCAGGCGCGTTTGCTGCGTCGTGATCTGAAAGATATCTCGCCACTGAACCTGCCGATCCTGTTACTGCTCAACGACGGTCGCACCGCTGTACTGCGGCGTTTTGGCGATGACGGCAAAGCCCTGATTTTGCCCAGCGAAGCCGATGGCGGCGAGCAATGGGTCAGCCGCGAAGAACTCAGCGAACACTACAGTGGCCAGGCCTTGTTCGCCCGGCCCCGCCACGAACTTGAAGACCTGCGCTCGCCCCTGGTGCCGCGAGTGCATGCGTGGTTTCGCGACACTTTGAAGCTGTCGAAATGGCTCTACAGCGACGCGATCCTTGCCAGTTTCCTGATCAACCTTCTGGGCCTGATGGTGCCGCTGTTCGTCATGCAGACCTACGACCGCGTGGTGCCGAATCAGGCCACCTCGACCCTGTGGGTGCTGTCGATCGGGCTGCTGATCGGCACCGGTTTCGAACTGGTGTTGCGGGTGGTGCGCGCGCACTTGCTGGACACCGCCGGCAAGAAAACCGATGTGATCCTTTCCGCGACTTTATTCGAACGCATCACCGGCATGTCGATGAAGGCGCGGCCGGCGACCATCGGTGGTTTCGCCCAGAGCATTCATGACTTCCAGGGCCTGCGCGAATTCCTCACGGCGGTGACCCTGACCAGTCTGATCGACCTGCCCTTCGTGGTATTGATGCTGGTGGTGATCGGCCTGCTCGGGGGCTGGCTGGTGGTGATTCCGCTGCTGGCGTTTCCGATCACGATCATGTTTGCCCTGGCCATTCAGGTGCGTCTGCGCGACACCGTGCAGAAGAGTTTGAGCCTAGGCGCCGAACGTCAGGCTTTGCTGATCGAAACCCTCGGCGGTCTGGAAACCCTCAAGGCTTGCAGCGCCGAAAGCGAGCGCCAGCACAAATGGGAAAGCACCCACGGCGCCCTCACCCGCCTCGACAGCCACGCACGCAATCTATCGGCGCTGGCCACCAACGGCACGCTATTCATCCAGCAGTTTTCCGGGATGGCGACGATTGTTGCCGGGGTCTACAGCATCATCGCCGGCAACCTCAGCGTCGGCGCGCTGGTGGCGACATATATGCTCGGCAGTCGCGTGCTCGCGCCGCTGGGGCAGATCGCCGGGCTCATCACCCGTTATCAGCAAGCGCAACTGACCATGAAGAGCACCGACGCGCTGATGGCTTTGCCGCAAGAGCGCGACGGCAAACAGCGGCCGCTGGAACGTACGCAACTGCAAGGCGCGCTCGACGTCAACGGCGTGACCTTTCATTACAACGGGCAGAATGCGCCGGCCCTGAGCAATGTCAGTTTCAGTCTGAAACCTGGCGAACGGGTCGGCATCATCGGTCGCAGCGGTTCCGGCAAAAGTACTTTGGCGCGGCTGGTGATGGGCTTCTATGAACCGGAAGAAGGCCAATTGCTGCTCGACGGCCTCGACCTGCGGCAACTGGACGTCGCCGACCTGCGCCAGCAGATCGGTTACGTCGCCCACGATCTGCCACTGTTGGCCGGCAGTCTGCGCGACAACCTGACCCTCGGTGCGCGCTACATCAGCGACTCACGCATGCTCGAAGTTGCCGAACTGACCGGCGTCACCGAACTCGCCCGTCAGCACCCGCAAGGCTTTGACCGCCCGGTGGGCGAGCGCGGGCAATTGCTCTCCGGCGGACAACGCCAGGCCGTGTTGCTGGCGCGAGCGTTGTTGCTCGACCCGCCGATCATGCTGCTCGACGAACCCACCAGCGCCATGGACAACAGCAGCGAAGACCAATTGCGCCAGAAGCTGCACGACTGGGTACAAGGCAAAACCCTGCTGCTGGTCACCCACCGCACCTCGATGCTGAGCCTGGTGGATCGCTTGCTGGTGCTGGACAACGGCCGGGTCGTCGCTGACGGTCCGAAAGAAGCAGTCATCGATGCACTGCGCAAGGGCCGTGTCGGCTCGGCGGCAGTCTAGGAGTAAGCCATGTCTGCTGCATCCGATGGCAAATCACGCGGCTACTTCGACAGTTTCGGCAAAAGCGCCGAGGCCGAGTTCATGCCGGAAACCGCCGGCGCCTCGTTGCAGGATTCGCCACGCTGGTCGCGGATTACCGTGTGGCTGGCGGCGGGATTGCTGATCTCGGCGCTGGTCTGGGCCAAATTCGCGGTGCTTGAAGAAGTGACCATGGGCGAAGGCAAGGCGATTCCGTCGAGCAAGGTCCAGGTGATCCAGAATCTTGAGGGCGGGATCGTCACTGAAATCTTTGTCCGCGAGGGGCAAATGGTGAACAAGGGCGACACCCTGCTGCGCCTGGATGACACGCGGTTTCGCTCGAACAAGGGCGAGAGCGAAGCGGATCGTTATGCACTGACGGCCCAGGTCGAACGGCTGTCAGCGGAATCCGAGGGCCGGCCGTTCAAACTCTCTGATGAAGTGATCGCCAAAGCACCGCAAGTGGCAGAAGACGAGCGCTCGCTGTACGAGCAACGGCAACGGCGTCTGGCCAGCGAACAGCGCACCTTGAGCGAACAATTGCGCCAGAAGACTCAGGAACTGGCTGAGTTCCGCTCCAAGCAAGGCCAGTTCAGCTCAAGTCTGGCGCTGCTGCAGCAAGAGATGAACATGTCCGAGCCATTGGTAAAAACCGGCGCGGTGTCCCCGGTGGAAATCCTCCGGCTCAAGCGTAGCGCGGTGGAAATTCGCGGCTCCTTGAACGCTACGACACTGGCGATTCCCCGGGCCGAATCGGCGATCGCCGAGATCCGCAGCAAGATCGACGAGTCCGAGCAGACCTTCCGCTCCGAGGCCGCCAAAGAGCTGAATGAGAAACGCACGGACCTGTCGAAAATCACCGCCAGCAGCATCGCCATCGACGACCGCGTCAGCCGCACCACGGTGACGTCGCCGGTACACGGGGTGATCAAGCAACTCAAGGTCAACACCATCGGCGGCGTGGTCCAGCCGGGCAGCGACATGGTCGAAATCGTGCCGCTGGAAGACAACCTGCTGATCGAGGCCAAGGTGCGTCCGCAGGATGTGGCGTTCCTGCATCCGGGCCAGAAAGCCATGGTCAAGTTCAGTGCTTACGACTACACGATTTACGGCGGGTTGAGTGCCAAGCTTGAGTTGATCGGTGCGGACACGATTACCGATGACAAGGGCAACAGCTTCTATCTGATTCAGGTGAGAACCGATAAAAACCATTTGGGCGGGGATGTGAAACCGCTGCTGATCATTCCGGGAATGGTAGCGACGGTGGACATTATTACCGGGGAGAAAAGTGTGCTGGATTACTTGCTCAAGCCAGTGCTGAAAGCGCGGACCGAAGCGATGCGCGAACGGTAGAGATATCCGGATTTTGTGGTGAATTGACTGGCCTCATCGCTGGCAAGCCAGCTCCCACAGTATCCGTGTCAAACACAAAACCTGTGAACACCTCAGAACCTGTGGGAGCTGGCTTGCCAGCGATGAGGCCTGCAAAGGCACCGATCATTTTTCAGCATGATTGCGCTGAAAAACCTCCTCCCCCATCGCCGCAATCTGCCCCTCGATCAACGCCTCGAACGGCCTCAGCAACGGCGCAAACGTAGTCGGTGCTTCGAGAGTTTCAAGCGCCTGCACAATCGCCTCGATCGTCGACAACGCCCCCGGCCCCGGCGCCTTGCGCAATCGATAGCGCGACACACCGCCCTGCGCCAGCGTCACCCGTGGCAACGCCGCCAGCAGCGGATTGAGGTGCAACATCTTGCGCGCCTTGCGCCAGGTGCCGTCGGGCACCACCAGCAGCAACGGTTCATCAGACTCGCCATACGCCTGCATCGGCTGCGCATCATCCGCCGGAAACAACAACCGCGCCTGATACCCCGGCCGGTTCAGCAGCGCCGGCAAATCCGCGAACACCTCGCCGACAATCAGTTCGGCATTGGTCAAACCCAGCGCCGCCAAGCGCGCGGTATTGAGCGCATGACTGACCTCGCTCGGATGCTGCAACAACAACACCCGGGTGCGGCTGTCGAGACGGGGGATCAGCGCGCACAGGCAATGGGTTTCGGGGCGCAGGCAGCGCGGGCATTGAGGTCTGGACATACTTCTTGTTCCTACAAGCTAGGCCTGATTGAGCTGGGCTTTAAGCAAATCACGAAAGGTCTGAATCAGCGGTTCACGGCTGCGGCCCCGGCGCATGATCATCGAAAACGGTGCCTGATAACCGAAGGTCGCCGGCAGCAACACACGCAAATCACCCTTGTCCGCCCAGGCTTGAGCGTAGTGCTCCGGCAGGTAACCGATGTAGGCGCCGGACAGCACCAGAATCAGCTGCGCTTCCATACTTTCCACGGTCGCCGCACTGTGTTTGAAGCCGTGCCGGGCCAATTCCGCCTGACTCCAGTAACCGCGTCCGACCATGCGCTGCTGGGTGATGACCTGCTCGGGGATACGCCGCTCGTTGAACAACGGGTGCCGGCTGCTGCAATACAGCCAGTGCTGCTCGCGGTACAGCGGCATGTAGACCAGACCGCTCATGCGCGTGGAGAACGCCCCGATGGCCAGATCGAGGCGGTTGTCCTGCACACCGAGTTGCAGTTCATATGGGCTCATCACCGACAGATGCAAATGCACCGCCGGATGCTCCTGACTGTAGGCGCCGATGGCTTCGGCGAACGGCAGGGCCTTGTCGCTGACAGTGGAGTCGATGACCCCAAGGTTGAGCGTGCCGCGCAATTCGCCCTTGAGCGCGGCGGCGTATTGCTCGAAACCTTCGAGTTCGGCGAGCAGGCGCAGGGTTTCCTGATGGAACAGCTCACCTTTACTGGTCAGGCTGAACCCGCCACGCCCGCGATGGCACAGCACCAGACCGAGCGCGGCTTCGAGCTGGCTCATGTAGGTGCTGATCGCCGAGGTCGACAGGTTGAGTTCCTGTTGCGCGTTGGCGAAACCCTGATGGCGCACGACGCTGACGAAGATGCGCAACAGTTTCAGATCGGGTAAAGCGTTGGCCATGCGGCTCTCCAAACATCTGTCGAACACTGATGACTTTGTGGTGAGGGGATTTATCCCCGATGGGTGGCGAAGCCGCCCCACGCCTGCAAATCGATTCATCAGGTATGCCGCGAGCAACGAATTGACGACTGCTGCGCAGTCGATCGGGGATAAATCCCCTCGCCACAGGGGTATAGGTGCAGGTTCGGGAAGTCTATCTCCAGCCTCGCCATTAGTTTAGAAAAATCTGAACTAAGTATTTGCCCGTAGCGATTCTTCCCCTCCACTACATTTCGCAGAATCGGCCCCACAGCGGCGTCCGAACCTGTGCTGAACGGTGCGCCGACATAAATAAAACAAAGACGATGAGGCCTTTCCCGTGGACAAGATTCTTCACCAACCACTGGGCGGCAACGAAATGCCGCGCTTCGGCGGCATCGCCACCATGCTCCGACTCCCACACCTGCCCACTGCTGCCGGTCTGGACGCTGCCTTCGTTGGCGTGCCGCTGGACATCGGTACTTCGCTGCGCCCCGGGACCCGCTTCGGGCCACGCGACATCCGCACCGAATCGGTGATGATCCGCCCGTACAACATGGCCACCGGCGCTGCGCCGTTCGATTCGCTGTCGGTGGCCGACATCGGTGACGTGGCGATCAACACCTTCAACCTGCTCGACGCCGTGCGCATCATCGAAGAAGCCTACGACAATATCCTCGAGCACAACGTGATCCCGATGACCCTGGGTGGCGACCACACCATCACCCTGCCGATCCTGCGGGCGATTCATAAAAAGCACGGCAAGGTCGGTCTGGTACACATCGACGCCCACGCTGACGTCAACGATCACATGTTCGGCGAGAAGATCGCCCACGGTACGACCTTCCGTCGCGCCGTCGAAGAAGGCCTTCTGGACTGCGACCGTGTGGTGCAAATTGGTTTGCGTGCGCAGGGTTACACCGCTGACGACTTCAACTGGAGCCGCGATCAGGGCTTCCGCGTCGTCCAGGCCGAAGAATGCTGGCACAAGTCGTTGGCCCCGCTGATGGCCGAAGTGCGCGAGAAAGTCGGCGGCGGTCCGGTGTACCTGAGCTTCGACATCGACGGCATCGACCCGGCCTGGGCGCCAGGCACCGGCACCCCGGAAATCGGTGGTCTGACGACCATTCAGGCGATTGAAATCGTCCGTGGCTGCCAAGGCCTCGACCTGATCGGTTGCGATCTGGTAGAAGTCTCGCCCGCTTATGACACCACCGGCAACACCTCGCTGCTGGCCGCCAACCTGCTGTACGAAATGCTCTGCGTACTGCCTGGCGTGGTCCATCGCTGAGGATCGGGTCATGAACGAACGTGATCAGGTTTTGCAAGCGGCCGCCGATCTGGTGGCCGCGTTCGCCCGCAACGATCGCGAAGCTTACTTCGGCGCGTTCAGCGCCGACGCAAGTTTCGTCTTCTACACCCTCGAACAGCCTTTGCTGTCGCGCGATGCCTATCAGGCCTTGTGGGACAGCTGGCGCGCCGAGGATGGCTTTGAAGTGCTGTCGTGCACTTCGAGCAACGCCTTCGTCAGCCTGCAAGGTGACGTGGCGATTTTCATCCATGACGTGGCCACCGAGCTGCGCATGCAAGGGGAGCAACACTTCAGCCAGGAGCGCGAGACGATTGTTTTCAAGAAACAAGCGTCGAGCCTAGAACAACAAGGCCATTGGCTGGCCTGCCACGAACATTTGTCCGCAATGCCGGAAGGGCTGCCATCCCCTTAGCCAAGACAGGTGACGTTCACGCACGATGAACGCGCCTTTATGATCGGAGCAGATCATGAATAACAACAACAACGACCAAAGCCTTACGCAAATTGAAACCCACGGGGTCGAACAGATCCCGGACCACGAACGCAGCGCAGGCCCGACGGACTTGTTCCGGATGATCTTCGGCGGTTCGAATACCTTTGCCACCGCCGTGCTCGGCAGTTTCCCGGTGCTGTTCGGCCTGTCGTTTCAGGCTGGCGTCTGGGCGATTGTTGCGGGCGTGCTGCTCGGCTCGCTGATCCTCGCACCGATGGGCCTGTTCGGCCCGCTCAACGGCACCAACAATGCCGTGTCGTCCGGTGCGCACTTCGGCGTGCACGGGCGGATCGTCGGTTCGTTCCTGTCGCTGTTGACCGCTATCGCGTTTTTCTCGCTCTCGGTGTGGAGTTCGGGGGATGCGCTGATCGGTGGTGCAAAACGCCTGATCGGTCTGCCGGAAACCGACCTGACCCTGGGCCTGGCCTACGGTCTGTTCGCGGTCCTTGTACTGACCGTGTGCATCTACGGCTTCCGCTTTTTGCTGTGGGTGAACAAGATCGCGGTGTGGAGCGCCAGCCTGTTGTTCCTGCTGGGCATCTTCGCCTTCGCCGGTCCTTTCGACGCGCATTACGCGGGCACCGTCAGCCTCGGTCAACCGGGCTTCTGGGCCGCGTTCATCGGCGCTGCACTGGTAGCGATGAGCAACCCGATTTCCTTCGGTGCGTTCCTCGGCGACTGGTCGCGCTACATCCCCCGTGAAACCTCCAAGCAACGGATCATGGCGGCGGTTGTGCTGTCGCAGATCGCCACGTTCATCCCGTTCCTGTTCGGCCTGGCCACCGCGACCATCGTTGCGATCAAGGCGCCGGACTACATCGCGGCGAACAACTATGTCGGTGGTCTGCTGGCGGTGTCGCCGAGCTGGTTCTTCCTGCCGGTGTGCCTGATTGCGGTGATCGGCGGCATGTCCACCGGCACTACCTCGCTGTATGGCACCGGGCTCGACATGTCCAGCGTGTTCCCACGCGTGTTGTCGCGCGTGAAAGCGACGTTGCTGATCGGCGTGCTGTCGATTGCCTTCATCTTCATCGGACGCTTTGCGGCGAACCTGGTGCAGAGCGTGTCGACCTTCGCCGTGCTGATCATCACCTGCACCACCCCGTGGATGGTGATCATGATCATCGGCCTGCTGGTACGTCGCGGTTTCTACTGCCCGGATGACCTGCAAGTGTTCACTCGCGGCGAGCAAGGCGGACGCTACTGGTTCAGCCACGGCTGGAACTGGCGCGGTCTGGGTGCGTGGATTCCGAGCGCGGCGGTCGGCCTGTGCTTCGTCAACCTGCCGGGGCAGTTCGTCGGCCCGCTGGGCGAGATGGCCGGCGGCATCGACATCAGTTTGCCGGTGACTTTGGGTCTGGCTTCGGTTGTGTATCTGACGCTGCTGAGCCTGTTCCCGGAACCGCGCGACGTGTTCGGCCCGACGGACGCGCGTAGCCAAATCGTGGAAAAACCTGAACTGCGCCAGGCTGCCTGACGCAGATCCCCTGTAGGAGTGAGCCTGCTCGCGATAACTGCAGCACATCCAATAAAGATGTGACTGACAGACCGCTATCGCGAGCAGGCGAAGGCCTACAAAGGGCAGCACCACTGAACCAAATTTGTTTCACCATAAAAAAGACAATCGGAGACACGCCATCATGGCTTTGGATTTATTCGTCGTCCTCATCTACGCCGCCGGCATGCTCTTGCTCGGCTACTTCGGCATGCGCAAGGCCAAGACCAACGAAGACTTTCTCGTGGCCGGTCGTAACCTAGGCCCGAGCCTGTATATGGGCACCATGGCCGCGACCGTGCTCGGTGGCGCATCCACCGTCGGCACCGTGCGTCTGGGCTACGTGCACGGCATCTCCGGTTTCTGGCTGTGCGCGGCACTCGGTTGCGGCATCGTCGCGCTGAACCTGTTCCTCGCCAAACCGCTGCTGAAACTGAAGATCTACACCGTTACCCAGGTCCTGGAAAAACGCTACAACCCGATGGCCCGCTCGGCGAGCGCGGCAATCATGCTGGCCTACGCGCTGATGATCGGCGTGACCTCGATCCTCGCCATCGGCACCGTGCTGCAAGTGCTGTTCGGCCTGCCGTTCTGGATCTCGGTGTTGCTCGGCGGTGGTGTGGTGGTGGTCTACTCGGCCATTGGCGGCATGTGGTCACTGACCCTGACCGACATCGTCCAGTTCATCATCAAGACCGTTGGCCTGATGTTCATCCTGTTGCCGATCTGCCTGTACCGCGTCGGCGGTTGGGATGAGTTGGTGCTGAAACTGCCGGCCACTGCCTTCAGCTTCACCACCATCGGCTGGGACACGATCATCACCTACTTCATGATCTACTTCTTCGGCATCCTGATCGGTCAAGACATCTGGCAACGGGTGTTCACCGTCAAGACCGCCAAAGTCGCGCAGTACGCCGGCAGCATCGCGGGCATCTACTGCATCCTCTACGGCCTGGCCTGCGCGCTGATCGGCATGGCCGCGCACGTGCTGATCCCGGATCTGGACAACGTCAACAACGCCTTCGCCGCCATCGTCAAACTGTCGCTGCCGGACGGCATCCGTGGTCTGGTGATCGCTGCGGCACTCGCGGCAATGATGTCCACCGCCAGCGCCGGCCTGCTCGCCGCTGCCACCACCCTGACTGAAGACCTGTTGCCGAAACTGCGTGGCGGCAAACAGTCGAGCCTGGGCATCAACCGCTTGTTCACCCTGCTGACCGGCATCGTCGTGCTCGGTATCGCGCTGGTGGTGAACGATGTGATCAGCGCCCTGACCCTCGCCTACAACCTGTTGGTCGGCGGCATGCTGATCCCGTTGATCGGGGCGATTTTCTGGAAACGCGCGACCACCGCCGGCGCCATCGCCAGCATGGGCCTGGGCTTTGCCACCGCGCTGCTGTTCATGTTCAAGGACGGTCTGGACGCCAACACGCCGATCTACTACAGCCTGGCTGTCGGTCTGGTGAGTTTCGTGGTGGTCAGCCTGGTCTCCCCTCGCCCGGCGACCGTGGCCAGCGCGATCTAAGCTGAAACATAACGACTTGATGCTTTCTTCGACGGGTGTGGCGTCGGTTGCCACACCCGTTTTTTTCGTCTGGAGAAAATGGCTGATGAAGATTGTTTCGCGCGATCAATGGTTTGAAGTGCAGAACCTGAGTGACGGTATTCGGCTGATTCACGAGCCGTATATTCGCCCGTTCTACCGCTGCAACCTGTGGCACGTACAGGGCCGCGACAAAGACCTGTTGCTCGATAGCGGTTCAGGGCTTGTCAGCCTGCGCGAACAGTTGCCATGGATTACCGAGCGACCGTTGGTGGCAGTAGCCAGTCATTGCCATTTCGACCACATCGCCGGGCATCACGAATTCGCTGAACGACTGGTGCATCCGGCCGAGGCGGACATTCTGGCAGCGCCCGATGGCGAGAATGATCTGAGCCGCGCTTTCGTCGGCGATGACATGTTCGAGGCGCATCCGGATTGCCCGTTGTGCTACGCCGAGTACCGGGTCAAAGCCGCGCCGGCGACCGGGTTTGTCGAGGATGGCGATGTGCTGGATCTGGGCGATCGCAGCCTGCAGGTGCTGCACACGCCGGGGCATTCGCCGGGCGGGATCAGCCTGTATGAAGCGGCGACACAAACGCTGTTCAGTGGCGACATCATCTACGACGGGCCGTTGATCGAAGACGCCTACCATTCGAATCTGGATGACTATGCGGCCAGTCTGCGGCGTTTGCAGGCATTGCCGATCCGCACCGTGCATGGCGGGCATTTCGGCAGTTTCTCCGGCGAGCATTTGCGTTCGATGATTGACGAGTGGTTACGCGGGCACGCGTGACGCCTGCTGTAATCAAGCAAAACAACAATCAGAAATATCTGCCATGAGAAGAGCTGCCGTGCGTGCCGCCGTGCACCGATATATTCGGCGCCTGCTGGAAAGCCGCGAATTCAACGACAACACCAGTCTGGTGCAGTTGGGGCTGGAGAAAGCCGATATCGAAGATCTGATCTTTCATCTGGAAGATGAATTCGGACTGACGGCGTTTACGGCGGAGGAAGACCGGATGCTCAAGACCGCGAAGACCGCGAATGACTTGAGCCGGTTTTTACTGGAGATCGGGCGGCATTGAGAGGTATTGCCAAATACATATGTCAGGATGCTGGAGATCCCTGTGGCGAGGGGATTTAGCGAAACGTCGCACCGCCCCGATGGGCTGCGAAGCAGCCCCAAAACCATTCAGCCCGGTTGCCCCAGACCACCTTGTTGACTGACTTTACGACTGCTTCGCAGCCGAGCGGGAGCAAGCTCCCTCGCCACAACAAGCGTCACTCACAGGGTGATCGCTTACCGCCGACGCTGTTGGCGCCGACGCTGCTCGTCGTCTGTGCGAATCGGTACAGGTTGCAGAGGCGGTTCGATCAAGCCGAGGGCAACACCTAAATCGTGCAGCCAGTTCTGAATTTTCTCTTTCATCGTCATGCCCCCTTCAGGGTGGTGCTGAGCGGCCGGAATTCTGAGGCCGCTTCGCACTGATAATAGTCCGAAGTCCTACGCAATGCTCGGCGAAATCCGCAATGATCTGTTACTGAATTGAACAGAATTCCTGTCCATTCGTTCAAGCCGTTTCCCGGCTTTCATTCAGAGCCGCAGGATAGACGGCTTGCTGCACTTCAATCCACGCGTTGAGGTTGGCGCCAAGCATGCCTTTGCGCCACATGAGCCATGTTGTCGCACTCACGAACGGCTCAGCCAATGGATGCGCGGCAACGTTCTCGCGCCCCGGCAGGCTGGCCAGCATCGACTCCGACATCAGCGCCACGCCACTGCCCGCCACCACACAAGCAAGCATGCCCTGATAGGACTCGATTTCCATCGCCCGGCCCATCGCCGCATGGGCGTGGGCAAACCACGCCTCCAGGCGCATACGGTAGGAGCAGCCTTGGCGAAACGTGAACACCGAACGCCCTTCAACATCCGCGGCGCTGCGCACCGATGGGTGATCGATTTCCGTGATCAACACCAGACGCTCTTCGCACAACGGCACACCATCGAGCCCGGCCAGCTCCAGCGGGCCGTCCACGAAAGCCGCATCGAGGCGACCGGTGAGCAAGCCTTCGAGCAGTTCGCCGCTCGGTGCCGACTGCACTTGCAGGTTCACCGCCGGGTACTGCTTGTGATACCGCGCCAGCAACGCCGGCAAATGGATCGCTGCGGTGCTGTACATCGTACCCAGAACAAAATCCCCCGCCGGCTGCCCACCCATCACCGCCGCAGTGGCCTGATCACGCAGGGCAAACAGTTTGCCGGTGTAGTCCAGCAAGACTTTTCCCGCAGGCGACAGCTGCAAACGCTGACGTTCGCGGACGAAAAGCTCTACGCCGAGTTGCTCCTCCAACTGTTTAAGCCGGGTCGACAGATTCGACGGCACTCGGTGCAGGCGTTCGGCGGCGCGGGTGATCGACCCTTCCTGCGCAACGGCCTGAAAAATCCGCAGTTGGCTGAATTCCACAACCTTTCTCCAGAACAGAACAAGTTACTCACTATTATTCAATTTTAAAGAAAGTCAATCAGTCTTAGCCTGACGGTCATTGATCCTCTAAAGGAATCCAGACCATGTCGCCGCTGATTCGCTTATCCGCTTGCTTCGTCGCTCTGATGATGGCCATGGGCATCGGCCGTTTCGCTCTCACACCGCAAATGCCGCATCTGCTCAGTGAAGGGCAGTTTGACCTGACGGCCGCCGGTCTGATTGCGGCGGCCAACTACCTCGGTTATTTGCTGGGTGCGGTGGATGCAATGTTCGCCCGCCGTCCCGAGCAGGTGCAGCGTCGCCTGCACGGCGGATTGTGGCTGTGCGTGCTGCTGACGCTGGCATCGTTCTGGGCCAACGGTTTCTGGTCGCATCTGGTATTACGCTTCGGTACCGGCGTGGCGAGTGCCTGGGTTCTGGTGATGATCACATCACTGAGCCAGCCATTGGCTGCGGCGGCAGGGCGTCCTCGGTTGGGCGCATTGGTGTTTGCCGGACCAGGTCTGGGAATTTTTCTGACGGGATTGCTGGCACTCGTCTCACATCTGTTGCAGCAGACGTCGGCGACGTTGTGGCTGATTTATGCCGTGGCGGCCTTGGTGATGATGCTCGGCGTCTGGCGCTTTTTGCCGCAACCGGTCGCCGCGCCCATCGTTGCAACGACTTCCATCAATCCAGCCAATCGCGGTATTGCCCGTCTGGCCGTTATTTACGCGTTGTACGGCATCGGCTACATCATCCCGGCGACGTTCCTGTCGCAGATGGCCAACGCGCAGTTTCACGGGCAATGGCAAGCGGATCTGTTCTGGCCGTGCTTCGGCCTTGGCGCGGCCATCGGCGTGTTGCTGGTGAGTCTGCGCCGGCATGATCCGGCGACCACGCGCCACTGGTTGACGGCGACGCTGTGGCTGCAAGCCGCCGGGGTTTTTGCCTGCCTGTTGGGCAGTGGTTGGGGTCTGGCACTGGGTGTGGTTCTTTGCGGCACTCCGTTTCTGGCCTGCATGCAGTTGGTCATGCAACGCTCCCGGGAGCTGGCGCCGCATGCCACCCAGCGCAATGCCGGCATGTTGACCGCTTGCTTTGCCGTCGGTCAGCTCAGCGGCCCGTTGCTGGCCGCGCTGAGCAGCCATTTCAGCGGTGGTTTGCAGCCTGCGCTGGTGATCGCCGGCAGCGGCTTGTTGATGGCCGGTGGCCTGGCGCGGCAATCGACTAGCGCTGGCCGAGCGCTTTGCGCAAACGCCGACGCAGCCACTGCTCGGCGCTGACAAAAGTGATGCCGAGCAATACCAGCACCGCACCGATTACAAAGTTCAGGCTCAGGTGTTCGCCGAGCAGCAACACGCCGAAGGTGACGCCGAACAACGGCGTCATGAACGAGAACACCGCGAGGTTGGCGGCCAGATAACGGCGCAGCAGCCAGAACCACACCAGGTAACTGAAGAACGACACCACCAGGCCTTGAAACAACACGCTGGCCACTGCCACTGTAGTCAGGCTGACATGAGTAATCTGGCCGCTGAACAGCGCGATCAGCAACAGGCCGAGAAAGCCGACGATCAATTGATAGAACAGGGTCAGCGTTACCGGTGCCTCGGACAACCGCGAAGCGCGCACCACCACCGTCGTCGCGCCCCAACAGGCGCCAGCCAAGACACCAAAGGCGTCCCCCAGCAGCATCCGCCGGTCGAGGTTGTCCCACGACACGCCGCCAGCGAAGGCAATCGCGATACCGATGAAGGCGAGCAAAATCCCCAGCCACTGCAAGGGCCGCAAACGCTCGCTGGCCAACAGGAAGTGCACGCCCAGCGCGGTGAAGATTGGCGCGGTGTAGAGGAACACTGACATGTGCGCCGCCGTGGTCAGTTGCAGGCCTTCGGCGATGAAAAAGAACTCCAGGCCGAACAGCGCACCGGCCAACAAGCCGCCGCGCCAGGTCTTGCCGACCTGATTCCAACCGCCCTTCCAGCAGATGAGCAGTCCTACCAGCAATGCGGAAATGCCCGAGCGCGCCGCCGCTTGCATGACCGGCGCAATGTCGGGCGCCGCCCACTTGATCATCACTTGCTGCACGCCCCAGATCAGGCACAGGCCAATCATCACTTGCAGGGCAAAACTATCGGCATTGCGCCGCTCGATACTCACGGCAACACCTCGTATACACACAACATGGCAGGCCATCCAATGGTCATAACAAAGCCCCGGATCGATGTCCGGGGCGAATAGTGATGGCGTCGATTATTCACCAGTGCGGCAGAAAAAGCCGTCTGGAAAAGACATTTAATTCTTCCGTTGCGTCAGCGGTGAATGGCTGTCGGCTGCGCCGTCAATCGCTGGCAAGCGAGCTCCCACAGGGTTGCATAGTGTCTACAGATTCTATGTTCGGCACAAAACCCTGTGGGAGTCTGGCTTGCCAGCGATGAGGCCGGTCGAAGCAGCACAACTCAACGCTTCGAAACAGCAAACCGCCGAGCCACACAAAACCCGACCGTACAAGCCACCGCCGTGGCAAACGTCCCCCACCCCCAATCCAGCAACGTCACCTGCACCGACCAGCCGCGCAATGTCGCCCAATTGGTCAGGTCATACGTCCCATACGCCACCAGCCCCAACAACACTCCCATCCGCGCCGCTTGCTGCCAACTGAGCGCGGGCAACACCACAAACTGGATACAACCGAAAACGTACAGGCAATAAAAAACCGCTGCGGGAACCAGCAGCGGTTTTTCGAGCATCAGCGGACCGAGCAGTTCGCGATAGGTCGGTGCCATCAGCAGGCCGAGCCAGATGCCGTCAAGCAAAAGAAACGTCACCAACGTGGCGACGTAGGCAATCAACGCTTTTTTCATTTACCCGACCTCCTGTGAGCCCATGCAACATGGGCCACACCAGGCTCAGGTTAGTTCAATGCGATCGGCGTGAATGACGATCTTGCCATCCTTGTACAGCGAACCGATGGCCTTCTTGAAGTTGCCCTTGCTGACGCCGAACAGGCTGCTGATCAGTGCCGGATCGCTCTTGTCGCTGACCGCCAGCGTGCCGTCGTTCTCGCGCAATTTGGCGAGGATCTTCGACGACAGGCTGCTGGCCGCTTCCTGGCCGACCGGTTGCAGGCTCAGGCTGATCTTGCCGTCGCTGCGCACTTCCTTGATGAAGCCCTTCTCACGCATGCCGGAGCGCATGAACTTGAAGATTTCGTTCTTGTGAATCAAACCCCAGTGCTTGTTGTTGATGATCGCCTTGAAGCCCATGTCGGTGGCTTCGGCGACCAGCAGATCAACTTCCTGGCCTGCGCTGTACGTGGCCGGGGTCTTGTCGAGGTAGCGATCCAGACGCGCGGTGGCGGTGATGCGGCGGGTGTGCTTGTCGAGGTAGACGTGCACCACGCAGTACTCGCCGGCAGTCATCTGCCGCTTCTCTTCGGAATACGGCAGCAACAGATCTTTCGGCAAACCCCAATCGAGGAATACGCCAATGCTGTTGACTTCAACAACTTTCAGACTGGCAAACTCGCCCACCTGAACTTTTGGTTTTTCCGTGGTAGCGAGAAGTTTGTCTTCGCTGTCCAGATAAATAAATACGTTGAGCCAGTCTTCATCTTCGCTGGGAATATCTTTAGGGATATAACGGTTGGGCAAAAGAATTTCGCCGTCGGCACCGCCGTCCAGATATAAACCGAAGTTAGTGTGTTTAACCACTTGCAAACTGTTGTAACGCCCGACTAAAGCCATTTTCCAGAACCCTCATTGCGTGGGCGGCATTCTACCCGGTTTTGCCGCGTCCGTTCGCGGGCAAACCGGCGAGGCCGCAAATTCTGTGACAAGCCTTGATTTTCCTCGGTCGCGGGCCGGCGAACTGCCGCTCGTCAGTCTGATTTCGCGCCTCGCGATCGAGCATCACGGCGCCACGGAACATCAATGTTCTTATTTAAAACAGCAGGTTAGCCGGATATTTCGAGTATTGAATCGAGAATAATGCAGCAACGCACTGGGTTATTCCGAAGGATATTTACCAAGCTATTGTCAAGTTATTCCTGTACGATGCCTGGCCGAGTTACTTTTCTACAGGTTAATGGCCGCCATGCGTGTAAAAGCATCCACCAGCAAAGCAAAGCCAGCTCCAGCCGTTGAAACCAGCGAATCGATCAACGATCAGATCGCAGCGTTCCTCAAGTCCGGCGGCGAGATTCAGCAAATTGCCAAAGGCGTCAGCGGCCAGACGTTCGGCCCGTCCAAGCAGATCAGCCTGGGCAAGAAGTAACACCCGGTAATACACCCGTCCTGAGGCGCTTTGAGCTTCGAAGCGTCTGGACTGGCACCCTCGCCACACCCCACCTCTGTTTAATCAAACTTGTATAAATCGACGAACGGCCTTCAATGCCGATCATTCGCCGGTATCCTTGCACGCGTCTAGATCAAGCGTTTCAGCAGGCCCGCCGGCCAGCGCTCGCTGTTCATGGAGTGACGCATGCGCAAAACATCCTGTTTATTGCTTGTAGGCCTGCTGGCATGCACGACTGCGCACGCGCAGATTTTCCAGCGCGAGCTCGGCGATTTCGACCTCAAACTCGGCACCACTCCGAGCCGCAGCATGGCCCAAGGCCTGGTCAAACCCGCGGCGGTCGGTTCATTCCACGGCGGCCTCGATCTGAGCCATAACAGTGGGCTCTATGTTGGCCAATACGCACCGAGCATGGGCATCACTCCGGGCAAAAACCTCGAGATCGATTCCTACGTCGGCTTCAAACAACCCTTCGATAACACCCTTGGCTATGAAGTCGGGATGATTCACTACAGCTATCCCAAGGTGGATACCCTCGACAGCCAGGAACTGTTCGGCGGCCTGACCCTGCTCGGCAGCCGATTCGGCATCGCCTTGAGCAACGATCCGGACAAACAGAACAACACCCTGTTCGCCGACCTTGGCGGCAATCAGCCGTTTGGCATTGGCGTCAGCATGAAATACACCACCCACCAACTGAACACACCGGTCGCTGTGGACGGTGGCTACGTCAGCAGTTTCACCGATTGGTCGGTGAAATTCTCGCGTCCGATCATGGGCGTCAATCTGGACCTGATCTACAGCAATTCCAGCCTCAGCGGCAGCGATTGCTCGGCCTACTCCGGTCATAACAGCGAGTGCGACGGCCTCGTCACGCTCAAGGCCGAACGCGCGTTCTATTGATCGGCTGAACTGCTGCACACCTTCTGCGTTCACATAGGAATCAGACTTTCGAAGCCAGGCTCACGCAAGGATTGGCCCATGTCTCGCTGGTTCAAAAACATTGCCGCCCTGTTGATATTCACCCTCGCTCTCGGCGCCTGCAGTCGCGTCGGCCTGGCCTATCGCAACCTCGACGTGATCATCCCGTGGACGCTCAGCGACTATGTGGACATGAACGGCGAGCAGAAAGACTGGTTCAACGAGCGACTCAAGGAACACCTGAGTTGGCACTGCACCACGCAATTGCCAGGCTATCTGGATTGGCTGGATCGCTTGCAGACCATGGTCGAAACCAATCAGGTCACCGACGCAGCACTTCAGTCGCGCACCGTGGAAGCCAAACAGGCCATCGCTGAAACCGCACGAGAAATCACTCCGTCTGCAATCGAGTTGTTGCAGGGGCTGGATGACAAGCAGGTCGCGGAAATGAACGACGCGTTTGCCAAGGATCTGCGCAAACGTCAGCAGGAATACCTCAAGCCACCGCTCAGCCAACAGATCGCCGAACGCGCTGCACGCATGGATAAACGCCTGAACGACTGGCTCGGCCCTTTGAGCGCGCCTCAGGAACAACGGGTGATGGCCTGGTCAACGGCGCTGGGCGATCAGAACACCCAGTGGATCGCCAATCGTGCGCATTGGCAGAAGCAGTTCAGCGCCGCCGTCGCGCAGCGTAACAGCCCGGAGTTCCCACAACGAATCGAAACACTTCTGGTCAATCGCGAGAGTTTATGGACAGCGGATTATCGCAAAGCCTTTGCCGATACCGAGGCGCAGGGACGCGCACTGGCGGTGGACTTGATGGCGGTAAGTACGCCGCAGCAGCGTCAGCGGTTGTTGAAGAAGATCGAGGGTGTACGGAAGGATTTCAATGACTTGAAGTGTCTGAAGGCCAAGCAAAAACCCTGAGCATTACGTATTTCAATTGTAGGAGTGAGCCTGCTCGCGATCGCGGTGTGACAGGCGCTGTTTATGTGGCTGTCACACCTCGATCGCGAGCAGGCTCACTCCTACAGGGCGATCTGCGTAAACTCAGGCGATCTGGGCTTTGGACGCCACTTCGTCAAATGTCGCCTCATCCAGCGCATCCTCCTGATCATCCAGCACTTGGCGCGGATGATCATTGCCGGGGATGCTGCTGTCGATCAGGCTCAGCAGGCTGGATCCACGCGGGGTCAGAATGAAATTGTTTCCGGTGCTGCCCTCATGGTCCGGGCGCGGCGCGATATACCCGCGGTCGAGCAGCAGACTTTCATAGTCACAGGCCAGCGTTTTCAGATGATCCAGATTCTCGATCTGTTCACCAGAATTGGCTTTCTCCGCCGCATAGTCCTCGGCGTATTTTCGAGGCGCGAAACTTTCGCCAGCGCTGTTCTGCACTTCGTGCAGCAAACGCTCAATCAAATCCCACTTATAAGTCGTCATCCTGATTCAACCTCCGGTGCGCATGGTTTGTGGCGCTGTCATAGGTTGTGACCCGAGCCTGTCGCAGCCGTTCAGCCGCGTTTTGCGAGATGACCGACCGGCGGTCTGTCGAATTCCCCGAGGGTTAAACGACTAGTCTGAAACAGACGGTTTCAACCCCGCAGGAGAAATCATCATGAACGTTGAGAATCATCCGGTGGTGTCGCGCGAAGAATGGCTCGCCGCCCGTAGGCAACACCTCGATCACGAAAAAGCCTTCACCAAGGAGCGCGACCGCCTCAGCGCGGAACGCCGCGCCTTGCCGTGGGTGAAGATGGAAAAGGACTACCACTTTCAGGGCCCGAACGGCGAACTGAAACTGGCGGACCTGTTCGGTAAACACAGCCAGTTGGTGGTTTACCACTTCATGTTTGCCAAGGATTGGGAAGAAGGCTGCCAGGGCTGCTCATTCCTCAGCGACCACATTGATGGCGCCAACCAGCACCTGGCCCATCATGACATCGCTGTCGTTGCTGTTTCCCACGCGCCGTTCAGCGAATTTCAGGATTTCAAACGGCGGATGGGCTGGAAGTTTGACTGGGTGTCTTCAGAAGGCTGCGACTTCAACTATGACTTCGGTGTTTGTGCCCGGGCTGGGGATGTGGCTGCAGGAAAGGCTACGTACAACTATGAAAAGACCGACAGTGCCGAGGAAGAGATGCCGGGGCTGAGCGTTTTTTATCGCAACGATAAAGGCGAGATATTCCATACCTATTCAACCTACGCCCGTGGCCTGGACATGTTGGTTGGCGCCTATAACTACCTCGATCTCACACCCAAGGGCCGCAATGAGGACGAGATCATGGAGTGGGTTCGTCATCATGATCGGTATGAGGCAAAAGCAAAGTCCAGTTGCTGCCATGGAGACTGAAAGGCAAGTACAGATTCTGAACTTTTCCCGCCACCCAGGCCTCAACCGGTTAACCCGCCTTAACCGGAACTGAGGCCTGCCACGATGAAAACCCTGATCAAGCTCACCCTCGCCGCCACTCTTGCCTGCGCCCTGCCCGTCTGGGCCTGCACGCCGGAAGAAGCCACCGCCAAACGTGAACAACTGGCCAAGGAAGTCGCCAAGCTCACCGAGCAGAATCCAGCCAAGGCCAAGGAAATCAACGCTGAGTTGCAGAATATGGATCTGGGCACGGCGAGTGCGGATCTGCCGGACAAGTGTCAGTTGATTGATCAGCGCTTGAAAGAGCTGGATACAGCAGAGAAGAAAACCGAAAGCTAAAAAGCTAAAGATCGCAGCCTTCGGCAGCGCCTACACCGACCTCTGTAGAAGCTGCCAAAGGCTGCAATCTTTCGACCCTTGAAAATGCATTAATGCATTTATTTATTTGCACAAATGCATATTCATGACTACGGTTACTTCGAGCAAGGAGATCGGCACCGGCCATCGGAGATGGCAACCGTTGAATACCGATCGCTCTGTAATACCGCAACACCCATACAAGCTGGACGCTTGTTTTCACTCATGGAGGATTGAAAATGTTAACCACAGAAGCAACCCGATTTACCGGCGAAACTTTGCCAAGGTGCCTGATCGGCCATCTGCTCGACCCGCAACTGGTCGAAGTCGAAGCCGCTGTACAGGTCAACGCGCTGGCCGCCAGTCTCAACTTCAACATGCAAAAGCAGACCCAGACCAACTGGTGCTGGGCCGCCGTCTCCGCCTCGGTCGGCAACTATTACGGCACTGGAAACTGGACCCAGTGCGGGGTAGCCAGCTCGGCACTGGACCGCAACTGCTGCAATCAACCCGGGCCGTGCAACGTCTATGGCTATCTGGACACCGCGCTGCGGATCACCCGCAGTTACAACGGCATGAATCAGGGCTCGCTGCAGATGTCAGCCATCCAGAACCAGATCAGCATGGGCCGACCGGTCGGCCTGCGTTGCGCCTGGTACGGCGGCGGTGCGCATTTCCTGACGATCTACGGCACCAACGGCGATTACGTGCTGGTCGCAGACTCGATCTACGGTTACTCGACCCGCGCCCTGAATGCCTTCCCCCGTTCCTACAACGGCGGCGGCAACTGGACCAACACTTACTTCACCGTGAAAAACTGAGGAGGGCGACATCATGCAACTGACTTATCCAAAGGCGCCTTCCAACGGCGTACAGACCTTGCGTCCGGCTCTGCAAGCCGCTCTGCAAACCCGTGGCTTTGGCGTCAACCGCCAATTCGCCAACGCCGCTGCGGCGAAGATCAGTCTCAGCGAGGCTTACCGTGGCTACTCGCTCAGCCTGGACGACCTGAGCAACGGCAAAGGTCTGCAGAACGCGCGGATCGGCGATTGGCATTACCTGGTGTTTGCCGATGGCGTAACGATTGCCGATGCACAATTGGCTGAAGTGCGCGGGCATGTCGAGTTCGCCTCGTTGAACCACGGCGACCTCGCCGCCGCCACGGTGGGTGCGCTGAAACTGGCAGAGCAATCGCCGCAGTTGCAGGGCAAAACCGTGGAGCTGCGGCTGTTGTTTGTATCTGCGCTCAACGTTGTGGCGATCTGGCTGCATGCTGACGGTGAAGAGCTGCTGATCCCGATCGAGCCGACGCCCAGGGACCTGGCCGTCACTCGGTTGTACAGCGAGGCTGCCCTGCTCGCTGCATTGAAACCGGCGGCTGCTCAGGCGAAACAGCGCTTTGATGCCGACACCAGCGGCCTGCTGGGCAACTGACAAACGCTGGACGAAAAAAAACCCGGACATTGTCCGGGTTTTTTCTGTGTGCCTGAATCGACTTACTCAGCCGCAGGCTCTGCCGGCTTGCGGCGCTTGAGCGGGGCCATGCCGTCGCTGCTCACCAGAGAGTCCGGTTTCGGGCGGTTGACGCTCTTGCGCTTGGTCGGCGTCTTGGCGGCGGTTTTCTTCTTGTCGCCCTTGGCGTCGGTCTTTTTCTTCTTCACGCCGACAGCTTTGCCCGAGGCCTTGACCTTTTTCGGTCCGCCGTAGGTGCCTTTGACTTCCTTGATGGTGCGGCGCTCGAAGCTCTGCTTCAGATAACGCTCGATGCTCGACATCAGGTTCCAGTCGCCGTGGCAGATCAACGAGATCGCCAGACCGTCGTTACCGGCGCGGCCGGTACGACCGATACGGTGTACGTATTCGTCGCCGCTGCGTGGCATGTCGAAGTTGATCACCAGATCCAGGCCATCAACGTCCAGACCACGGGCCGCGACGTCGGTGGCCACCAGAATCTTCACGCCGCCCTGTTTCAGACGGTCGATCGCCAGTTTGCGATCCTTCTGGTCTTTCTCGCCGTGCAGCACGAACGCCTTGTATTCCTGAGCCACCAGACGCCCGTAGATGCGGTCGGCCATGGCGCGGGTATTGGTGAAGACGATGGCCTTCTGATAGGTCTCGTTGGCCAGCAGCCAGTTCACGATCTGTTCTTTGTGCTGGTTGTGGTCGGCGGTGATGATCTGCTGACGGGTCGTCGAGTTCAGCTGGCTGACCGCGTTGAGCTGCAAGTGCTCAGGGTTGTTCAGCACCTTGGCGATCATCTCGCGCAGGCCGGAACCGCCGGTGGTGGCGGAGAACAGCATGGTCTGCTGACGGTTCGGGCATTCGTCGACCAGACGCTGGACGTCTTCGGCGAAACCCATGTCGAGCATGCGGTCGGCTTCGTCGAGCACCAGTACTTCGACTTCTTTGAGGTCGAGGTTGCCGGCGTTGAGTTGCTCGATCATCCGGCCCGGGGTGCCGATGAGGATGTCCGGCACTTTGCGCAGCATCGCCGCCTGCACCTTGAAGTCTTCACCGCCGGTGATCAGGCCGGACTTGATGAAGGTGAACTGCGAAAAGCGTTCAACTTCCTTCAAAGTCTGCTGGGCCAGTTCGCGGGTCGGCAGCAGGATCAGGGTCTTGATGCTGACGCGAACCTTGGCCGGGCCGATCAGGCGATTGAGGATCGGCAGGACGAAAGCGGCGGTTTTGCCGCTACCGGTTTGCGCAGTCACCCGCAAATCACGCCCTTGGAGCGCCAGCGGGATGGCCGCGGCTTGCACAGGCGTTGGCTCGACAAATTTCAGCTCGGCCACAGCTTTAAGCAGGCGTTCGTGCAGGGCGAATTGGGAAAACACGGGTGCTACCTCGAAGATATGCAAAAAAACAGCTGCATAGGTTACCGGTTTCGAGCGCTCAGGCCGAGTTTCTTTATACAAACGGACGTAATCAGTGGCTTTTTTGTTGCTCGATTTGTCTCTAACGGTAATACACAGCGTCTTAAATGCTCTAATTGCCCATCGCGTCTTACAGAAGAATCGTTTCTCTCATGGATTTCAAACAGCTCTGGCTCAAAGCCCAGGACCTCTGGGGCACCCTCGAACAGCATCCGTTCCTGCAGGCCGGCCTCGCCTTGACCTTGCTGCTGGTGATCGCGCTGGTACTCGGACGAGTGGCGCGTTATCTGATCCTGCACACCAGTCGCATGCTCGGTCGCCAGCCGTCCCTGCACTGGATCAACGACTTTCGCCACAACAAGGTGTTTCAGCGCCTGGCGCAGATGACGCCGTCGCTGGTGATCCAGTTCGGCCTGCACCTGGTGCCCGAACTGAGCAAAACCGCGATGACGTTCCTTGGCAACGTCGCGCTGTCGTTCACCATTCTGTTCCTGCTGCTGTCGATCAGCGCCCTGCTCAATGCCTTGCTCGACATCTACGCGCGCACCGAACACGCCCGTACCCGCTCGATCAAAGGCTACGTGCAACTGGCAAAAATGGTCTTGTACGTGTTTGGCGCGATCATCATCGTCGCCACGTTGATCGACCGCTCGCCGCTGTTGCTGCTGTCCGGTCTTGGCGCGATGTCGGCGGTGATTCTGTTGGTCTACAAGGACACTCTGCTGTCGTTCGTTGCCAGCGTGCAACTGACCAGCAACGACATGCTGCGGGTCGGCGACTGGATCGAGATGCCGCAAGTCGGCGCCGATGGTGACGTGGTCGACATCACGTTGCACACGGTCAAGGTGCAGAACTTCGACAAGACCATCGTCTCGATCCCGACCTGGCGGCTGATGTCCGAGTCGTTCAGAAACTGGCGCGGCATGCAACAGTCCGGCGGGCGACGGATCAAGCGCAGCCTGTTCATCGACGCCAGCGGTGTGCGTTTCATCCGTGACGATGAAGAAGAGAAGTTGAGCCAGGTGCACCTGCTGACCGGCTACATGAGCCGCAAGAAAGCCGAACTCAAGGCGTGGAACGAGGCGCAGGGCAATGTCGCGGCAATGTCGGCCAACCGTCGGCGCATGACCAACATCGGCACCTTTCGCGCTTATGCGCTGGCGTATCTGAAGAGTCATGTCGAGGTTCAGCCGAACATGACCTGCATGGTCCGGCAGATGCAGACCACGGCGCAGGGCATTCCGCTGGAAATCTACTGCTTCACGACGACCACGGTGTGGGCCGACTACGAGCGGATTCAGGGGGATATTTTTGATTATCTGCTGGCGGTGCTGCCGGAGTTTGGGTTGAGCCTGTATCAGCAGCCGAGTGGCGGGGATTTGCGTACCGGGTTGCTGCCGGCGGTGTTGGGCGCAAGCCACATTCCCGAGCCTGAAAAACATCTGATGTAACTTCACCGATCAAAACTGTAGGAGTGAGCCTGCTCGCGATGGCGGTGTGTCAGACAAATCAATATTGACTGAGACACCGCGATCGCGAGCAGGCTCACTCCTACAGGGGATTATGAGGTGGCCGCAGGTTTGCGGATGCCCAAGCGGCTGATCCACACCGCCGCCAGAATCACACTCCCGCCGAGGAACAGCCTGCCCAGTTCCTCATGCTGATTCCAGAGCAGCAGGTTCAACAGCAAGCCCACCGGCACATGCAGGTTGTTCATCACCGCCAGCGTACCGCCGTTGACCATGCACGCGCCTTTGTTCCACCAGTACAGGCCCAGCGCGGTCGAGACCAGGCCGAGAAACAGCAGCACGCCCCATTGCAACGGCGCTTCCGGCAGGAAGTTGGCCTTGCCGAACATCAGGAATGCCGGCAAGACCACCGCCAATGCACCGAGGTAGAAGAAGCCGAAGCGCCGGTAATGCGGCAGGTCGCTCGGGTGTTTCGCCACCAGATGTTTGTACAGCACCTGCCCGGCGGCGTAGGTGAAGTTGGCCAGTTGTAGCAGCAGGAAACCCATAAAGAAGTCCGGATTGATGCTATCGAAGCGAATTACCGCCGCGCCGCCCACCGCCACCAGCGCCGCAATCAGCGCCCACGGATTGAAGCGGCGGTTCAGCGCGTCTTCTATCAGCGTCACATGCAGCGGCGTGAGGATGGTGAACAGCAAAACCTCAGGCACCGTCAGCACGCGGAAGCTCAGATACAGGCAGACGTAGGTCACGCCGAACTGCAACGCGCCGATCAGCAGCATGCCGCGCATGAACGCCGGTTCCACCGAGCGCCAGCGCGTCAGCGGGATGAACACCAGCCCGGCCAGCACCACACGCACCAGCACCGCGAAGTAACTGTCGACATGCCCGGCCAGGTATTCGCCGATCAGGCTGAAGGAAAACGCCTGGATCAGCGTGACAAAAAGTAGATAGCCCATGGTCGCCTCTGTTTCGAATGGCGGCGACGATAGCGGTTTTTGCGCCAGACTGCGAACCCTCGAACAACACAAATCCCCTGTGGGAGCGAGCTTGCCCGCGATGAGGGTGTGTCAGGCAATTTGATGTGTCTGAATGACCGCCATCGCGAGCAGGCTCACTCCTACAGGGGTTCTACGTCGTTTACTGAATCGTGGGCAAAAAAAAGCCCGATCTCGCTAAGGCGTTCAATCGGGCTACAGCACTCAGGAGCAACAAGTGCAAAGGGAGGTTCGATGCGCGTAGAGCCTTGAAGGGGTTGCGCCAGGTCACTAAAACAATCGGCGATTATCTGGCGATTAACATATCAAGCGACCTGGGACAGCTTGGCGTTGGCCTGATTCAAGCCTTTCTCCTGGAAGTCGCCGCCAAGGTTCATGCCTTCGGCGTGAATGAAGGTCACGTCGTGGATGCCGATGAAACCCATGACCTGACGCAGGTACGGTTCCTGGTGATCAGCCGGGCCACCGGCGTAGATGCCGCCCCGTGCGGTGAGCACATAGGCACGTTTGCCGCTGAGCAAGCCTTGCGGACCGGTTTCGGTGTACTTGAAGGTCACGCCGGCACGCAGCACATGGTCGAGCCAGGCCTTCAGGGTGCTCGGGATCGCGAAGTTGTACATCGGCGCGGCCATGACCAGTACGTCGGCGGCGAGCAATTCATCAGTCAATTCGTTGGAGCGGTCGAGCGAGGATTGCTCGTTGGCGTTGCGCTGTTCGGCGGGTTTCATCCAGCCGCCCAGCAGATTGATGTCCAGATGTGGCACCGGGTTCACGGCGAGGTCACGAACAGTGATCTGATCGGCAGGGTGCGCGGCTTTCCACTGACTGATGAAGGTCTGGGTCAGTTGACGGGATACCGAGTCTTGCTGGCGGGCGCTGCTTTCGATGATCAGAACGCGGGACATGTTGTGTAGCCTCCATCCGAGAATGTTGTAGGTCGATGGAGTGAAGGTTAAACAGAGTCGAATCGATGAAAAAGCGCAAATAATTGCTATAAAGCATCGATAATTTCGTTTATAAGCTGACACATACCCTGTAGGAGTGAGCCGGCTCCGGGCGGCGTTCCGACGATAGCGGTGTCTCAGTCAATATCGATGTAGCTGACACACCGCTATCGCGAGCAGGCTCACTCCTACAAGAGATCGACTGTTATTTCGGGGTGCAGGTCAGGTTGATGCGCAGCTTGATGATCTCTCGGGTGAACTTGGCCGTGGCGTTTTTATGTTTGCCGGCAGGCACATCGATGGTGCGGGTGCGCGGCGCCTCCGGGCCATTGTTGAACACCGCTTTGCAGGTCGCATCGACATCACCGTAGTTGCTCACTCGTATGGAGCCGATGTCGTTGTCCGTATCGAAGGACTCGTAATCGATCTTCATGCCGTTGAGGTTTTTCTGCACATCGATCGGATACGCAAACGCCGTCAGCGGCAGCAGCGCCAGCAACACACAACAGAATTTTTTCATTCGGCAGTCTCCATGAGGGACCGCCAGCTTAGGACAAGAGGAGCTATTGATGAAAGCGCCCCGCGTGACCCTTGATCAATGGCGAACATTGCAGGCCGTGGTCGACCACGGCGGCTTTGCGCAGGCCGCCGAGGCCCTGCACCGTTCGCAATCGTCGGTGAGCTACACCGTCGCCCGCATGCAGGATCAGCTTGGCGTGCCGTTGCTGCGCATCGACGGGCGTAAAGCGGTGCTCACCGAAGCCGGCGGCGTGTTGCTGCGCCGCTCGCGACAACTGGTGAAACAGGCCAGCCAACTGGAAGACCTCGCCCACCATATGGAACAAGGCTGGGAGGCCGAAGTGCGGCTGGTGGTCGACGCGGCTTACCCGAGCGCACGCATCGTCCGCGCGTTGACCGCGTTCATGCCGCAGAGCCGTGGCTGCCGCGTGCGTCTGCGCGAGGAAGTATTGTCCGGCGTTGAGGAAGTGCTGCTCGAAGGCGTGGCCGACCTGGCCATCACCGGCATGGGCATCCCCGGCTACCTTGGCGCGGAATTGAGCGACGTCGAGTTTATCGCCGTGGCCCATCCCGACCATGCCCTGCATCGGCTCAATCGCGAGCTGAGCTTCCAGGACCTGGAAACCCAGATGCAGGTGGTGATCCGCGACTCCGGCCGCCAACAACCACGGGACGTCGGCTGGCTCGGCGCCGAGCAGCGCTGGACCGTCGGCAGCCTCGCCACCGCCGCGACGTTTGTCAGCAGTGGCCTGGGTTTCGCCTGGCTGCCACGACACATGATCGAACGCGAATTGAAAGAAGGCTCGCTCAAGCTGCTACCGTTGGATCAGGGCGGCAGCCGCAACCCGAGTTTCTATCTGTATTCGAACAAGGACAAACCGCTGGGCCCGGCCACGCAAATCCTCATTGAATTGCTGCGTACCTTCGACACCTTGCCGCTGGACGCACCGTTCGCCGCCCCCGAACAAGCCTGACACGGAGTTCACCGATGGCGTATTTCGAGCATGAAGGTTGCAACCTGCACTACGAGGAATATGGCCACGGCACACCGTTGCTACTGGTTCACGGGCTCGGTTCAAGCACGCTGGACTGGGAAATGCAGATCCCGGCGCTGGCCGCCCACTACCGGGTGATCGTCCCTGACGTGCGCGGCCACGGCCGCTCCGACAAGCCCCGCGAGCGCTACAGCATCGCTGGTTTCAGCGCCGACATGCTGGCGCTGATCGAGCACTTGAACCTCGGCCCGGTGCACTACGTCGGGCTGTCGATGGGCGGCATGATCGGCTTCCAGTTCGGCGTCGATCAGCCGCAACTGCTCAAAAGCCTGACCATCGTCAACAGTGCGCCTGAGGTGAAACTGCGCAGCCGCGACGACTACTGGCAGTGGTTCAAGCGCTGGAGCCTGATGCGCGTGCTGAGCCTGGCGACCATCGGCAAAGCACTCGGCGGCAAACTTTTCCCGAAACCCGAACAGGCCGATCTGCGGCAGAAAATGGCCGAACGCTGGGCAAAAAACGACAAACGTGCTTATCTCGCCAGCTTCGATGCGATTGTGGGCTGGGGGGTTCAGGAACGACTTTCCCGAGTGACCTGTCCAACCCTCATCGTCAGCGCCGACCGTGACTACACACCGGTGGCACTGAAAGAAACCTATGTAAAACTGCTGCCCGATGCGCGACTGGTGGTGATCGCCGATTCACGCCACGCCACCCCGCTCGATCAACCCGAACGTTTCAATCAAACGCTGCTGGAGTTTCTCGCCGCAGCCGATATTCAATCTCAGGATCACTGACCCATGCTGAAAAAACTCGCCCTCGCCGCCGGTACCGTGCTGTTCGCTGCCAACCTGATGGCGGCCACGCCAGCCAAGGCACCACACGTGCTGCTGGACACCACCAACGGCCAGATCGAAATCGAGCTGGACCCGGTCAAGGCGCCGATCAGTACCAAAAACTTTCTCGATTACGTCAACAGCGGCTTTTACACCAACACGATTTTCCACCGTGTGATCCCGGGTTTCATGGCTCAGGGTGGCGGTTTCACCCCGCAGATGCAGCAGAAAGACACCAAGGCACCGATCAAGAACGAAGCCAGCAACGGCCTGCATAACGTTCGCGGCACCTTGTCGATGGCGCGCACCTCCAACCCTGACTCGGCCACCAGCCAGTTCTTCATCAACGTGGCTGACAATGCTTTCCTCGATCCGGGTCGTGATGCCGGTTACGCGGTGTTCGCCAAAGTGGTCAAGGGCATGGACGTGGTCGACATCATCGTCAACTCGCAGACCACCACCAAAAGCGGCATGCAAAACGTGCCAGTCGACCCTGTGATCATCAAGTCGGCCAAAGTCATCGACTAAGCTGTACAGGGCGTATCGAGCGGCGCTGGCCTGATCCCGCGCCGCTCACACCGATAAAAGGAGAGCCCGTGCTCCGGGCGGTTATCTGATGCTCTATCGCCGTTTCGAACAACTGATCGACATTTTTCGTGAAGCCCCTACGGCGTCTCCGCCGGACCGCGTTCTCCCCTTCTACACCTATTACCTGAAGCAGGTCTGGCCAAGTTTTGCCGCCCTGCTCGTCGTCGGCCTGTTCGCCGCGCTGATCGAAGTGGCGCTGTTCAGTTACCTGAGCCGCATCATCGACCTGGCCCAAGGCACACCGAACCCGAATTTCTTCAGCGACCACGCCCTCGAACTGACGTGGATGCTGGTGGTTGCGCTGGTGCTGCGACCAATCTTCTTTGGCCTGCACGACCTGTTGGTACATCAGACCCTGAGCCCGGGTATGACCAGCATGATCCGCTGGCAGAACCACAGTTACGTGCTCAAGCAGAGCCTGAATTTCTTCCAGAACGACTTCGCCGGACGCATCGCCCAACGCATCATGCAGACCGGCAACTCGCTGCGTGACTCGGCGGTGCAAGCGGTGGATGCGCTGTGGCATGTGGTGATCTATGCGATCAGTTCGCTGGTGCTGTTCGCCGAGGCCGACTGGCGCCTGATGATCCCGTTGCTGACGTGGATCGCCGCGTACATCGGCGCGTTGTATTACTTCGTGCCACGGGTGAAGGATCGCTCGGTGGAAGCCTCTGACGCGCGCTCGAAACTGATGGGCCGGATCGTCGATGGCTACACCAACATCGCCACGCTGAAGCTGTTCGCCCACACCAATTTCGAACAGCACTACGCCAAAGAAGCCATCGAAGAACAAACGGTCAAGGCGCAAATGGCCGGCCGCGTGGTCACCAGCATGGACGTGGCGATCACCGCCATGAACGGCTTGTTGATCGTCGGCACCACTGCGCTGGCGCTGTGGTTGTGGACGCAATCGCTGATCAGCGTTGGCGCGATTGCCCTGGCCACCGGCCTGGTGATCCGTATCGTCAACATGTCCGGCTGGATCATGTGGGTGGTCACCGGCATTTTCGAGAACATCGGTATGGTGCAGGACGGTCTGCGGACCATCTCGCAACCGGTCAGCGTCACTGATCACGAACAGGCCAAACCGCTGGATGTGGCCCGTGGCGAAGTGCGTTTCGAGCACGTGGATTTTCACTACGGCAAGAAGAAAGGCATCATCGGCGACCTCAACCTGACCATCAAACCGGGCGAAAAAATCGGCCTGATCGGGCCGTCCGGCGCCGGCAAATCGACCTTGGTCAACCTGCTGTTGCGCCTGTACGACGTCGAAGGCGGGCGCATTGTGATCGATGGGCAGAATATCGCCGAAGTCGGCCAGGAGAGCCTGCGCGCGCGCATCGGCATGATCACTCAGGACACTTCGCTGTTGCACCGTTCGATCCGCGACAATTTGCTCTACGGCAAACCCGACGCAACGGATGCAGAGCTTTGGGACGCAGTGCACAAGGCCCGTGCCGATGAGTTCATTCCGTTGCTGTCGGACGCCGAAGGCCGTACCGGTTTCGATGCGCACGTTGGCGAACGCGGAGTGAAGTTGTCCGGCGGCCAGCGTCAGCGCATCGCAATTGCCCGCGTGCTGCTCAAGGACGCGCCGATCCTGATCATGGACGAAGCGACCTCGGCACTGGACTCGGAGGTCGAAGCGGCGATTCAGGAAAGCCTGGAAACCCTGATGCAGGGCAAAACCGTGATCGCGATTGCCCACCGCCTCTCGACCATCGCGCGCATGGATCGGCTGGTGGTGCTGGAAAACGGCAAGATCGCCGAGAGCGGCACCCACGCCGAACTGCTGGCCCACCGTGGGCTGTATGCGCGGTTGTGGGCGCACCAGACCGGGGGGTTTGTCGGGATCGATTGATCTTCTCATGATCGTTCCCACGCTCCGCGTGGGAATGCAGCCCGTGACGCTCCGCGTCACTGGACGCAGAGCGTCCCTTGAGGCGTTACCACGCAGAGCGTGGGAACGATCATCATAGGGGATTCGCCGAATCCCGACTGGATAAAACCGCCACAGCCCGCCAACCACGGGCGCTGGCGGTTTTTTTGTGGCCGCTGGAAATCCATAAAAACCCTGCTGTACTCAGCCAAGGCTCCAGCACGGAACCTGTCGTAAGTCTGCAGGGATGCACAACTCGATGCGGTCTCGATAGCACATCTATCAAGGACTCTCTCATGTCTCTGTTCAAACGTTCAGTCACTGAGTTGCTGGGTACATTCTGGTTGGTATTGGGAGGTTGCGGCAGCGCCGTGATCGCCGCTTCATCACCTTTGGGAATCGGGGTGCTGGGGGTTGCCCTGGCGTTTGGTCTGACGGTACTGACCATGGCGTTCGCCATTGGCCACATCAGCGGATGCCACCTCAACCCGGCGGTCTCGGTCGGGCTGGTGGTCGGCGGTCGGTTTCCGGCCAAAGAACTGCCTGCTTACATCATTGCCCAGGTACTCGGGGCGATCCTCGCGGCAGCGCTGATCGCGCACATCGCCAGCGGCAAGGAAGGCTTCGACATCGCCGCCGGTCTGGCCTCCAACGGATATGGCGAACACTCGCCCGGCAAGTATTCGATGGCCGCAGGTTTCGTCACGGAACTGGTGATGACCGCGATGTTCGTGATCATCATTCTCGGCGCCACCGATAGACGCGCTCCAGCGGGGCTGGCCCCGATTGCCATCGGTCTGGCCCTGACGCTCATTCACCTGATCTCGATTCCCGTGACCAACACCTCGGTCAACCCGGCGCGCAGCACTGGCCCGGCGCTGATTGTCGGCGGCTGGGCGATCGCGCAGTTGTGGATGTTCTGGGTCGCGCCGCTGATTGGCGCGGTAGTCGGTGGCGGGATCTATCGCTGGCTGGGTAAAGAGGAGTCCTGAAGACACGGAAATCCCTTTGTAGGAGTGAGCCTGCTCGCGAAAGCGGTCTGCCTGACAGTGATGAGGTAACTGAAAGACCGCTATCGCGAGCAGGCTCACTCCTACAAGGATCTATGTCTGGCGGTAGGGCAAGGCTGTTTTTGCTTCCTCGGCATAGGCCAGCACGCCAGCACGCTCCTGATGCAGGAAATCCTTCACCGCCGCTTTTAAACCCGGATGGCGCAGGTAGTGCCACGAATGGGTGATCACCGGTTCAAAACCGCGAATCAACTTGTGCTCGCCCTGAGCGCCGGCGTCGAAACGCTGAAAACCGTTGGCGATCGCGTAGTCCATGCCTTGATAAAAACAGGTCTCGAAGTGCAGTCGATCAAACTCGGCGAGACAACCCCAGTAACGCCCGTAGAAGCTGTCGCCCCCCACCAGACTGAAGGCCATCGCAACCGGCCGTGAGCCCTGTCTGGCCAGCACCACACGGATCGCCTCGGGCATGCGTTCGGCCAGCAAACTGAAAAACTCCCGGGTCAGGTAAGGCGTTTGTCGCCGCACCGCGTAGGTGTTGGCGTAGCAGGCGTAAACGAAATCCCATTGCGCCTCGTCCAGTTCACGCCCCTCAAGCCATTCAAATTCAAAGCCCTGCCCCGCCACCTGCTCACGCTCTTTGCGCATCTGCTTGCGCTTGCGCGAACTGAGCACGTCGAGAAAATCCTGGAAGTCGCGATATCCGCGATTTTGCCAGTGGTACTGACAGCCGATGCGCTGCAGCCAACCCGGCTGCTCGGCCATTGCGGCATCGGTAAACGGATCAGTGAAGTTGATGTGCGCGCTGGAGAGCTCTTCGATTTCCAGATAACCCGGCAGGCTCTTGAGCAACTCGAAACCGTCCTCGACGTTGGCGGCCAGCAGCCGCGGCCCGCTGACCGGACTGAACGGCACCGCCGTCAACAGCTTGGGGTAGTAATCGATTCCGGCACGCGCGCAGGCATCGGCCCAGCCATGATCGAACACATACTCGCCATAGGAATGCCATTTGCGATAACTGGGCAACGCCGCGATCAATCGCCCGTCTTCGATGTGCAGCAAATGCTCAGGCTGCCAACCGGTGTGGGGGCCCACGCTACCGCTGTCTTCCAGAGCGCTGAGAAAGGCGTGACGCAGAAATGGCTGAGTGTCGGGCACCAGCGCGTCCCACATCGCCGGAGCGATTTCAGACAGGTTTTGCAGGCATTGCAACGGCATCGACAAGCTCTCCACAACTGGGTTTCAGCGCCCGGCGAGTATCGCCGATCGCGCTGCATTGCACACCCGCAATCGGCCGACAGCGCTCTAGATCAATAGTTCACGGCAAATGCGCATCGTCATCAACCTGCCATCACTATGCCACTGCTCTGTCATAAACCATCGCGATACTGGCGCCTGTTTTTAGAGCGCCGGGTTCTACCCGGACACTGTTTTCCGACCTTCAACCGTCGGTTGTGCCCAGGATGGTTCAGCCATCCCTCTCATCTTCGGAGATTGCTATGCGTCTTGCTTCCACGAAAACTGCGGCGGCCCTGTGCGGTGGCCTGTTGCTGGCCATGAGTGTTCCGGCCAGTGCTGCAGTCGACGCCAAACTGCTCGACATGCTCAAGGCTAACGGTTCGATTTCCCAGGCGCAGTACATTGAACTGCAAACTGAACTGGCCAAGGATCAGAAGGCTCAGCAAATCGCGCAGCAGGCGCAGCAAGAGACCAACGAACAAGTCGCGGCTGTCGCGAAGAAGACCAATGAACAAAGCGCCTTCGACCAGAAACTGGCCTGGGCCGCCAAGACCCAGTTCAAGGGCGACGTGCGTTTCCGCCAGGAAACCATCAAGATCGACGGCGAACCGAACAACGGTGGCCGCGACAAGGACCGTCAGCGTATCCGTGCCCGCCTCGGTGCCTACACCGAGATCAACCCGCAAGTCGACACCGGTATCCGTATCGCCACCGGCGGCGGCGATGATGCCCGTTCGACCAACCAGGACCAGGACAACTACTTCGACAAGAAGCAGATCTGGCTCGACCTCGGCTACATCGACTATCACCCTGATCAGATCAAGAACCTGCACATCATCGGCGGCAAGATGCTGCAACCGTGGGTCAGCATGGGCGATGTGATCTGGGACAGCGACATCAACCCGGAAGGTCTGGCCGTTACCTACAAATACCCGCTGGGCAGCAGCGCCGAACTGTTCGGCAGCCTGGGTAACTACAACCTCAAGGACAACGTCGATGGCGATGGCGTGCAATTCCGTCACGACCTGCGTCTGACTTCCGGTCAGTTGGGTAGCCGCTTCAACATCACCGACAACCTGAAAGTAACTTTGGGCGGCAGCATCTACGCCTACCAGAACGATGAAGACAGCCGTTGCACCGGCACTTCCACGCCGTGCGCCCTGGCGGTCAACGGCAACTCGGCCAACAACGAATTCCGTCTGTATGAAGGGTTCAGCCAGGTCGACATCGGTGGTCTGCCGATGCCATTGTCGTTCTACGGCCAATACGTGAAGAACAACGATGCGGTGACCGATCAAGACACCGCGTGGCTGTTGGGTGCCAAGTCGAAAGTCTTCGGCCTGAACCTCGATTACAACTATCGTGACGTGCAGCGCAACGCCGTGGTCGGCGCCTTCACCGACTCCGACTTCGCCAACGGCACCACTGGTTCGCGCGGTCACAAGTTCAAGGTCGGTTACGACATCGACAAGAACTTCGCCATCGGCGCTACCTACTTCCTGACCAAGGCTGACTTCGCCAGCCGTACCCAGCGTGACGCAGACGCCAACACCCTGCAGCTGGATGCGGAGGCCAAGTTCTAAAACGCGTCACCCTGTAGTCTGGCGCGGGTGGGGCGATCCCCATCATCCGTTCGCTTCACCCACGCCGGGCTACTTTTGCAGTATGCAAAAGCCCTCCTACAGGGGCTTGTCTTTTCGGCGCTGTTCAGCCAGGCGCTCAGCCAAGGCATCCACACCTTCTTGCGCTTTTTCCGGCATCGCCTTCAGCGTGGCTTGCATCAAACGCATCTGACGAATGAAACGCCGGCAGTTCGGGCAAAACATCAGGTGATGGCGCACCATCAGGTTTTCCCGAAAACTCAGTTCGCCATCGAGATAATCGCTGGAACGCGCCACTTGCTCCTTGCAGGTCAACATTCTCCTGTCTCCTCAAAATGCTCCACGGTCGCAAAGACCTTCAAACGTGCCCGATGCAGCAGCACGCGGACATTGGAGAGCGAGATCTCCAGAAGATTACAGATCTCTTCCAGCTCCAGACCCTGACGTTCGCGCAGCAGCAACACACTGCTTTGCAGTTCCGACAGGCTCAACAGCGTGTGCTCCAGGCATTCGCGCAGTTCGCCTTCGGTCAGCAGCGCTTCGGGGGTGTCCTGGTGCCAGGCAAATGGTGCGACCAGCCAATGACCGTCGCCGGGCGAGAAGCGGTCGTCATCAATGGTGCCGTGGGGCGACGGCAGGTCATCCATCAGCACTTCGCGGCGATTGAGTTTGTAACGACTCTTGGCCGAGTTGGCGGTGATGGTCAGCAACCAGGTCTTGAGACTGGAGCGGCCCTCGAAGCTGCCGATATGGCGTACCACCGACAGCCAGGCATCCTGCACCACTTCTTCGACGTGACGCTGGCCAACAATCGCATACGCGACAGCGCGCATCGCGCTCTGATACGTCGTGACCAGCTCCTTGAAGGCCTTTTGCTCGCCTGCCAGCAAACGTGCGAGCAGTAGGGTGTCGTCAGCCGCCATCCATCAATCTCCTTGTTCCGACGTCGAAAATGACTGCGGCAGGATTCGCCAAAAGCGTCTCCTGCCGCGATTTCCGAAAACTACAGCGTTGCAGCCGATTCGGATGTAGGAAAGATCAGCGCGATTAAGCGGAAATTAAACCGCTTTTCAACGCTTGCGCAGAATCACACTGCCGATCGAGTAACCCGCACCGAACGAACTCAGCACCGCCAGCGAACCGCTCGCCAGATCATCCTGATACTTATGGAAAGCAATCACAGAACCTGCGGAGCTGGTGTTGGCGTAGGTGTCGAGGATCACCGGTGCTTCTTCATCGGTAGCCTCGCGGCCGAGCAGTTTGCGCACGATCAGGTGGTTCATGCTCAGGTTGGCCTGGTGCAGCCAGAAACGCTTGACGTCGCCGACGTTGAGCTTGTTCTCCTCCAGATGTGCAGCGATCAGTTCGGCGACCATCGGGCAGACATCCTTGAACACCTTGCGACCTTCCTGCACGAACAGCTTGTCGCGGGCGCCGATGCCCTCTTCCGCCGCGCGGTTGAGGAAACCGAAATTGTTGCGGATGTTGTTGGAGAACTTGGTCAGCAGTTTGGTGCTGACCACGTCGAACTGGTGTTTGGAGGTCGCGGTGTCTGCGCGCTCGATGATCACCGCAGTCGCGGCGTCGCCGAAGATGAAGTGGCTGTCGCGGTCACGGAAGTTCAGGTGACCGGTGCAGACTTCCGGGTTGACCATCAGGATTGCCCGGGCCTGGCCCAGTTGCACGGTGTTGGCGGCTTGCTGGATACCGAAAGTGGCCGACGAGCAGGCGACGTTCATGTCGAAACCGAAGCCTTGAATGCCCAGCGCTTCCTGGACTTCGATGGCGATGGCCGGGTAGGCGCGCTGCAGGTTGGAGCAGGCGACGATGACGCCGTCGATGTCAGCGGCGGTTTTGCCGGCGCGCTGCAAGGCTTGTTCGGCAGCGCCGATGGCCATTTGGCAGAGTACCGACCATTCATCGTTGGAGCGCTCCGGCAGACGCGGGGCCATGCGCTGCGGGTCAAGGATGCCGTCCTTGTCCATGACAAAGCGGCTCTTGATGCCCGAGGCTTTTTCGATGAACGCGGCGCTGGATTCGGTCAGAGCCTGGATTTCGCCGCTGGCGATGGCGTCGGCGTTGTCCGCGTTGAACTGCGCGACGTAGGTATTGAAAGACTGCACCAGCTCTTCGTTGGAGATGCTGTTGGCCGGGGTGTACAAGCCGGTGCCGCTGATGACGACGTTATGCATGGTCGTTTCTCTAATCTGTTCAGGCAGAAAGTGCTGGAACCGTCGTACCAACACACAAAGGGTCTATTCCCATCAGGGGGGACGCAAACCTGGCATCGCTTTATTCCGCTCCGTGACCGCGCCAAAGGCTCTGGGTCGCGAAACCGGCGTTTATGGTCGCGAAGTTTGCCATAAACGTTGGCTTTTGGCGCCTTTCTCAAAATCAACACGGATGATCGTTCCCACGCTCCTGCGTGGGAATGCAGCCCGTGACGCTCAGCGTCACTGGACGCGGAGCGTCCCCAGAGGCGTTCCCACGCAGAGCGTGGGAACGATCAGCTTCACGGTTCGACCTGGGTCCACTGCTTGTTCAGGCGTTTGTCGGAGATCGGTACTTTCGTGCCCAACTGCTGGGCGAACAGCGAAACCCGGTATTCCTCCAGCCACCAACGATACAACTCAAGCTGCGGATCGCGTTTGCCTTCCTGGGCATGCTTGGCCGCGCGAGCCTGGTATTGCGCCCAGAGCCCGGCGAGTTCGCCACTCCAGACGCGATCCTTCTGCACTTGCGCGCCGAGTTTTTCGAAACGCTGCTCGACTGCCTTCAGGTAACGCGGCAGCTCTTTAAGCCACTGCATCGGCGTTTCCCGGACAAACCCCGGATAAACCAGATGGCTGATCTGCTGCTTGATGTCGTTCAACGCCACGGCTTGCGCCAGATCGATCTTGCCTTTGAAGCGTTTTTGCAGACCGTGCCAGATCTTCAGGATCTCCAGGGTCAACCGCGCCACACGCTCGGCGTGCTCGGTCCAACTGCCGCGTTTGCGTTCGGCCAGTGCCGCCAACCCGGCGCCATCTCGCGGCAACGGGTCTTCACCCTCCAGAATGCAGCTGTCGAGGCTGGCCAGCAGAATGTCTTCGACCAGTGCATCGACCCGGCCCAACTCGCGATAGAGCAAGCCCAGTTCAGTCTGCCCCGGCAATTTGCCACGCAGGAACTTGGCCGGCTCGGCCAGTTGTTGCATCAACAGACGCTGCAACGCACGACGATGCTGGAACTCTGCTTCGGCCGGGGTCGAGAACCGCCCTTCCTTGACCGTGCCGCCCTCTTCCACCAGCGCCGGATAGACCGTCATCGACAGCCCGGCGATCTTCTGTTGAGTCTTTTCCGCCACCGGCGCGAAGACCTTGGCCTGCACCGGTTGCTGACTTTTCGCACTCTGCGGCACTGCCAACGCCGCCTGACTGGCTTCGGCAAAACGCGCGGTCAGCTCAGCGAGATCACGTCCTTCGCCGAGGAATTTGCCTTGGCCATCGACGATTTCCAGGTTCATCCGCAGATGCCCTTCGACGCCTTGCTCAGCTTCGGCCCACGCCTCATCGCTGACCCGCGCACCGGTCATGCGCAGCAGCTCACGCCCGAGCGCCTGCGGCAGTGAACCGTCGGCAAAGGTCATGCGTTGCAGCGCAGCCTTGATGAAGTCCGGCACCGGCACGAAGTTCTTGCGCAGCGCCTTCGGCAGGTTGCGCACCAGCGCGATGCACTTGGCCTCGATCATTCCCGGCACCAGCCATTCCAGACGCTCCGGCGGCAGCATCGGCAGCAGCGGCGCCGGCACGCGCAGGGTTACGCCGTCACGCGGGTGGTTGGGTTCGAAGTGATAGGTCAGCGCCAGTTCCAGATCGCCAATGTGCAGCGTGTCCGGGTAATCCCGCGCGGTAACTTCACTGGCCTCGCGTGCCAGCACGTCTTCTTCGCGCATGATCAACAGCTGCGGATCTTTCTGGCTGTTGATGCGATACCAACTGTCGAACGTCGCCGTCTGATGAATCTCTGCCGGCAGCCGCGCATCGTAGAACGCGTAGAGGGTTTCTTCGTCGGCAAGAATATCGCGGCGACGAGCCTTGGCTTCCAGTTCGTCGAGCTGCTCCAGCAATCGCTGGTTGGCGCTCAGGCACTTGGCTTTCGACTGAATCTCGCCACGCACCAGACCTTCACGGATGAACAGTTCACGCGACACCACCGGATCGACCGGGCCGTAATGCACCGGTCGACGGCCAACCACGATCAGCCCGAACAAGGTGATCTGCTCGAACGCCACGACCTGGCCGCGCTTCTTCTCCCAGTGCGGTTCGAAGTGGTTTTTCTTGATCAGGTGCCCGGCCAACGGCTCGATCCAGTCGGCGTCGATCTTGGCGACCATGCGCGCATAAAGCTTGGTGGTTTCCACCAGCTCGGCGGTCATCAGCCATTGCGGGCGTTTCTTGCCAATGCCCGACGACGGGTGAATCCAGAAGCGCCGCTGACGGGCGCCCAGGTAATCGCCGTCCTCGGTTTTCTGGCCGATCTGGCTGAGCAGACCGACCAGCACCGCTTTGTGCAATTTCGGGTAATCGGCCGGCTCTTTGTTGAGGCTCAACTGCATGTCGCGGCAGATCAGGCTCAACTGGCGATGGGAATCGCGCCACTCGCGCAGACGCAGGTAATTGAGGAAGTTTTTCCGGCACCAGTTGCGCAGCGGGCTCGCGGTCAGGGCCTGGCGCTGTTCTTCAAAACCGCGCCACAGATTGACCAGTCCGGCGAAGTCGGAATCAGTGTCTTTCCATTGCGCGTGGGCCTGGTCGGCAGCTTGCTGACGCTCCGGCGGACGCTCGCGCGGATCCTGAATCGACATGGCACTGGCGACGATCAGCACTTCCTGCAGGCTGCCGAGCTTCGCCGCTTCGAGCAGCATGCGGCCCATGCGCGGGTCCACCGGCAGACGCGCCAGTTGGCGGCCCAATGGCGTCAGCTGACTGTTGCGATCCACCGCCGAGAGTTCTTGCAGCAGGTTGAAACCGTCGCTGATCGCCTTGCCGTCCGGCGGCTCGATAAACGGGAATGCAGTGATCTCGCCGAGGCGCAGATGGAGCATCTGCAAGATCACGGCTGCAAGGTTGGTACGCAGAATCTCCGGATCGGTAAATTCCGGACGGCCGAGGAAATCTTCTTCGCTGTACAAACGTATGCAGATGCCCGGCTCAACCCGACCGCAACGGCCCTTACGCTGGTTGGCGCTGGCCTGGGAAATTGCTTCGATCGGCAAACGCTGCACTTTGGCGCGATAGCTGTAACGGCTGATGCGCGCAGTGCCGCTGTCGATCACGTAGCGGATGCCCGGCACGGTCAACGAGGTTTCAGCAACGTTGGTCGCCAACACCACACGACGGCCCGGGTGCGACTGGAAAATCCGCTGCTGTTCGGCCGGCGACAGGCGTGCGTACAGCGGCAGAATTTCAGTGTGTTTGAGCTGGGCTTTACGCAGCATGTCCGCTGCATCGCGGATCTCGCGCTCACCGGGCAGGAACACCAGCACATCGCCAGGGCTGCGGCGTTCGCTGCGCTCGTAAGCGGCGATTTCATCGAGGGTGGCGAGGATCGCCTGATCCACGGTCAGATCGTCTTCGACGCGGTTGCCCTCTTCGTCCTGCTCCAGGGTCAGCGGGCGATACCAGGTGTCCACCGGGAAGGTGCGGCCGGAGACTTCGACAATCGGCGCATCGTCGAAGTGCTTGGAGAAGCGCTCCAGATCGATGGTCGCCGAGGTGATGATGACTTTCAGGTCCGGGCGACGCGGCAGCAGGGTTTTCAGGTAACCGAGGAGGAAGTCGATGTTCAGGCTGCGTTCGTGGGCTTCGTCGACGATGATCGTGTCGTAGCGTTCCAGATACCGGTCATTCTGTGTTTCCGCGAGCAAAATGCCGTCGGTCATCAGTTTGATCAGGGTGTTGGAATCGCTCTGATCCTCGAAACGCACCTGATAGCCGACCAGCGCCCCGAGCGGCGTGGCGAGTTCTTCGGCAACGCGGCTGGCGACACTGCGGGCAGCGATCCGCCGTGGCTGGGTATGACCGATCAGGCCATGCTGGCCGCGACCGATTTCCAGACAGATTTTCGGCAACTGGGTGGTTTTGCCCGAACCGGTTTCGCCGGCGATGATCAGCACTTGGTGCTGTTCCAGCGCTTTTTTGATTTCGTCGCGCTTGGCGGCAATCGGCAGGCTGTCGTCGTAACGAATCACCGGCAGGCTGGCGCGGCGCGCCAGCACTTGATCACATGACGCCTGCATGCGCGTCACCCACTGGGCCAGTTTGGCTTCGTCAGGTTTCTTGCGCAGCTCAAGCAACTGCCGCCGCAGCCGGTGGCGGTCGGCGAGCATGGCGTGATCGAGGTTTTTCAGCAGTTTGTCGATGGAGGGCGATTCGTCGGTCATCGGGTACGCAATTCGGTCGTCTATTTGTGCAGGGGGCGGATTGTCGCAGATTTGCGGCACTGAACACGACTGCGAGGTGCTCTTGTGGCGAGGGGATTTATCCCCGATCGGCTGCGCAGCAGTCGCCGACTGGATATCAAAGTCGATCTGGGGCGTCTGAGTTGAATGGTTTTGGGGGGCTTCGCACCCCATCGGGGATAAATCCCCTCACCACAATGTGTTCAGGGGGAGTTATTCGTTATCCAGGCCCTTGCGCCGATACGGAAAGACGTCGATGACCTTTCCCGCCCGAATCGCCTCCTGCAACCCCTTCCAGTAATCGGCGTTATACAACTCCCCATGCAGCTGATCGAACAACTTGCGCTGCCCCGAATCGGCAAACAGAAACGGCGGAAACTCCTCGGGGAACACATCCAGCGGCCCGATCGAATACCACGGCTCCGAGGCCATTTCGTCTTCCGGCGTACGCGGTGCCGGAATGTGGCGAAAGTTGGCCTCGGTCAGAAAGCAGATCTCATCGTAGTCATAAAACACCACACGCCCGTGCCGCGTGACGCCGAAGTTCTTCAGCAGCATGTCGCCGGGAAAGATGTTCGCCGCCGCCAGTTGCTTGATCGCCAAACCGTAGTCTTCCAGCGCCTCACGCACTTGCGCTTCGTTGGCGTTTTCCAGATACAGGTTGAGCGGCGTCATCCGCCGCTCAGTCCAGCAGTGGCGAATCAGCACGGTATCGCCCTCCACCGAGACCGTAGACGGTGCGACTTCGAGCAATTCCTCAAGGCACGCCGGATCGAACTTGCTCAGCGGAAAACGGAAATCGGCAAACTCCTGGGTATCGGCCATGCGCCCTACCCGGTCGACACTCTTCACTAGTCGGTACTTCTCGATCACCGTGGCGCGGTCGACGTTTTTTGACGGCGAAAAACGGTCCTTGATGATCTTGAACACGGTGTTGAAGCCCGGCAGGGTGAACACACTCATGACCATGCCGCGCACACCGGGAGCCATGATGAATTGGTCGTCGGTGTTGGCCAGGTGGTTGATCAGCGCCCGATAGAACTCGGACTTGCCGTGTTTGTAGAAGCCGATCGAGGTGTACAGCTCGGCGATGTGCTTGCCCGGCAGGATGCGCCGCAGGAAACCGATGAACTCCGCCGGCACCGGCACATCGACCATGAAATACGAACGAGTGAAGGAGAAGATGATCGACACATCGGCTTCGTCGGTGATCAGCGCATCGATCTGAATCCCGCGTCCCTCGCGGTGCAGCAGCGGAATCACCAGCGGCCACTGCTCGTCGCGGGTGTAGATGCGCCCGACCAGGTACGCGCCTTTGTTGCGGTACAGCACCGAGGAAAACAGCTCGACGCTCAGTTCCGGGTCCTTGCACACCCAATCCGGCAGGTTCTCGCGCAATTGCGCTTCGAGGCGGCGCAGGTCGCCCGGCAGGTCGGCGTAATCCTCACTGAAGCGGTAGTCGGCAAAAATGCTCGCGAGCATCCCCGACAACTGGCCCTGGGGTTTGTAGGTGCGGGTCTGCGCGGCCCGGGCACGCCGCAGGCTCGGCCGGGTGGTGTGGATGAACATGCAGCCGTCGCTGATCAGGTCATGGCTGAACAGCCCGCAGAAAATCGAGTTGTACCAGGTCTCGGACAGTTCATCGTCGAAACGCAGGTCGATGACGCTGATGTAGGCGCTTTTCACCAGCGGCCAGCAACTGACATTCATCAGCGCTTCGTCATCGAAATACTCGCGCAGGCGGGCGATGGTTTCGCTGACCTTTTCTTCGTAGAGGTTGATCCGCGCCGCCGATGCGGTTTGGGTCTCCTGCCAGCGCGCCTGCTCGAAACGCTCCCGGGCACCGTCGGTGATCCGGCGGAAATGCTCGCGGTAGTCGTCAAAGCCATCGAGGATCATGCGGGCGATGTCGGTGGCGGGCCATGGCTGCGGCATAGATAAGACCTCAACGTGCATTCGGAAGGCTTGAGCTTAGCCACGGAACAGACCTGAGGAGAAGTGCAATTTCTGCCAAAACTGAAGCACAGGCGTACGTCAGTGCGTTTTTTCGCCGGGCAGTGGTCGGGAAAAATTAATTGCCCGATTGGCGGTTGCCATTGGCAAGGCGCTCGGCAACACTCTCGTCCCGATCTAGGAAGGAGACCCGTCGTGAGCCCAGTCGATATTTTCCGTATGTTGTCGCTGGCGGCCATCTGGGGCGCGAGTTTTCTGTTCATGCGCATTATTGCGCCGGTGATCGGCACGATTCCGACGGCGTTTTTCCGTGTGTCGATCGCTGCCGTCGGCCTGCTGGTGATCCTCGGGTTGATGCGCATCAGTTGGGATTTCAAAGGCAAGCTGAAAACCGTGATGTTGCTCGGGGTGATCAACTCGGGGATTCCGGCGACGCTGTATTCGGTGGCGGCCCAAGTGTTGCCGGCCGGTTACTCGGCGATTTTCAACGCCACCACGCCGCTGATGGGCGTGCTGATCGGCGGCTTGTTCTTCAGTGAAAAACTGACCGTCGTGAAATTGACCGGCGTGTTCCTCGGCCTGTTCGGCGTCGGCGTGCTCACGCGCGCAGGTCCGGTGGCCTTCGATCTGGAACTGCTGATGGGCGCCCTCGCCTGCCTGCTCGCTACCACCTGCTACGGTTTCGCTGGCTTCCTCACCCGGCGCTGGCTGGATCAAAGTGGTGGGCTCGACAGTCGACTCTCGGCGGTCGGCAGCATGCTCGGTGCTTCACTGTTTCTCCTGCCGTTGTTCGGCTACAGCGTGATCACCGCACCACCGGCAAGCTGGGGCGGCTGGAGTGTCTGGCTGTCGCTGCTGGGCCTGGGCCTGGGCTGCACGGCGTTTGCCTACATCATTTACTTCCGCCTGCTCAGTTCCATCGGCCCGGTGAAGTCAATGACCGTGACCTTCATGATTCCGGCGTTCGGCGTGTTGTGGGGTGCGTTGCTGCTCGATGAGCCGCTGTCGATGGCGCATCTGTATGGCGGGGTGTTGATTGCGCTGGCGTTGTGGCTGGTGTTGAAGCCGGCGGTGGTGAAGTCTTCTGCAGCGCCAGCCCGATGATTTTGCGGCGTTGCTGATTCAGTCTTCGCGGGCAAGCCCGCTCCCACAGTGATTGATGTCGTCCACATCATGGGTGTTCAACACAAAACCCTGTGGGAGCGGGCTTGCCCGCGATGGCGGCTGTTCGGCCGCCATCACCCTACAGGTCAGCCGGTTTTACGGAACACGAACGCCAGACCGACGATGATCAACAGCATCCCCAGCACGCTCAACGCAGCCAGGCGATTGCCGAAAATCAGATAGTCCATCACCGCTGTCACCGCCGGCACCAGATAGAACAGACTGGTGACATTCACCAGATTGCCCCGTGCGATCAAGCGATACAGCAACAGCGTCGCCAGCACCGACACCACCAGCCCCATCCACAGCACCGGCACGATGAAACCGGCGCTGTGTTCGAAGTGAAACGGCTGGAACGGCACAAAGATCCCGCAGAGCAACAGGCCCGCCAGATACTGCACCGGCAACGTTCCGAGGGGATTGTCGGTGATGCGTTTCTGCATGATCGACCCCAGCGTCATACTCGCCAGCGCCAGCAAGCCAAACAACATCCCCGCCCACGACATCCCGGCCAAACCAATGCCTTGGTAGACCACCATGATCAGCCCGGCCAACCCCAACGCCAGGCCAAACATCCGGCTCGCCGAACGCTGCCGCTCCATCAATACCACCGTGAGAATCGGCTGCACGCCCATGATCGTCGCCATTACCCCCGGTGTGACTTTGGTGTTCAGCGCCAGCAGATAGAAAATCTGATAAGCGCCCAACAACACCATGCCCGTGGCGATCGCATACAGCATAGGCCTGCCGCTTTTGGGCAGTTTCAACTTGAGCAACGGCGCCAGCAGCACCAGCCCGCACAGGGCAATGACGAAACGGATCAGCAGAAAGGCAAAGGGCGACGCGTGGGCCAGGCCCCATTTGGAGAAGATCGCCCCGCTGCTCCACAGCAGGACGAACAGGCTCGTGGACGCCGCCGCGAGCGCGGTTTTTTTCGAAAGGACAAACATGAATACCACCTGTAGTCAGGCAAAAAGCCAACTCAGCCGAAGCTGAAATTCAGTAGGTTTTTTCAGGCGGGCACAGGGGTCAGCAGAAACTGCCGATCAGCCCGAAACGCCAACGCCCGGCGGTGATACGACTGCGCACACCGGCGTGCTACTGACAGGTGGGGGGTAATGACTGATCTGCTTTGGCTGCTGATTCCCGCACGGCACGACGCCAGCGTTGACCGCTGAATCGACTACCGCGTTGATGAGGGATGCAGGCATTGGGGCTGATCTTTTTCCGAGGATGGAAACGAGAGTGATGACTCTCGCGAGCGCCGACTATAACCAGCGTGGGACATGGATTGCAACGACTTGGGCAAAGGGCCTGCAGCGACAGTTGACCGGGGATGAAAACCGCTCTCAATGAACGGTTTTCATCCCCACACGCTGACCACTCAGACGTAACGTTTACTGCCGCTGTTTTCCGGCGGATAACCTTTGAACACCGCCGGACCGTCCATAGTAAGCACCAGCTTGTCGCCTTTGCGCGACAGCCACGGGGTGGCTTCGCTGGTGCTCTTGGAGGTAGTGCCGGACGGGCTCAGTTCAATGTGATCCAGATCGATTTCGATCAAGCCGATCACGTAGGTGTAGATCGCGCTGCTGAAAAAACCGTCCTTGAACTCGAAGGCACACTCGACGACCTGATCGCCGTACTCCATGCGCATTTTCGGTTTCAGCGACGCCACCGAGACGGCGCCGTTGTCCACCGCGGAATAAACGCTGCAGACCAGCGCCACCTTGCCGCCCATACGCTGGGAGATGGCCGGGTTGATGTCGACCGTCTCGATGCCCGGCGCCGACGCGCTGGCACTGACGACATCGCCGGTGTGAAACACAAACGGATCGATATCAAAGGCACCGCTCTTGTCGGGTGCCTGGATGATCGACATCCGGCCATCGGGTCGCAGGATACCGATCCTGAGGTCGAGATCGTCATTGTCCTCGCCATCGCCGTTATCCACCCAGGTCGCGCTGACGCGGATGACTTTCGGTGCGGACGGGCCTTTCTCCAGAGACACCTTGTGGCTGGTGCCCGGCTTGTCGAGAGTAATGACCGACTTGACGATATTGACTGGCTTCGAGGCGGGGGCCGGTGCCGGCTCATCGGCTACCTCAATCCCGTAGAGATCACAGAGCCCGGCCAGTCCCGAGGCAAAACCCTGCCACACCGAACGCGCCTTGAACTGCCCGTTACGCACGTACAGATCGAGCACGATGATGCCGGTTTCTTGAGCAAACGCCCCAGGCGCCAGTTCCAGCGTCTGGTCACCGACGACTACCTGGGCACGCAGGTCGTTGACCGCCGCAAAGCCAGCGGCGCTGCCGTCTTGCGTCAGGGTGATGGCTATTTTGGTGATACCGGCCGGCATGCGCGACAGATCAAAGCCGATGCGGTGGCTGACCGTGCCACTTTGCGGGACCGGTGCGATGAACATGGCGGCGCCGGACGCGTGTTCCGGCGCATTGAAGAAAACCATGTCACTGTCACCCGTGACTTTGCCGCATTCGGTGACGAGAAAAGCCGTGAGGTTGACGTCCAGATTGTCGCCGCCCGCGTGGGTGACCACGACATGCCCCTTGGGCAGTCCAAGGGTGGTGTTTTCGCCGGGCTTGAGGGATTGATTCAAGAGAGGTCGCCTATTCCATGGGGTGTACGGCAGCACACGGCATGTGCGCTGCGCCTTCATTGAGGGAGTGCGTGAGCGGACCGAAGGAACAACCAGACTTCGGTCTTTACCGCCGGTACGGAGTCTAACGGCTCGCATGGCTCTTTGGCGCTTTGGCGCTTTGGCGCTTTGGCGCTTTGTGCATGTTCTGGCCGGCAATAAAAAACCGCTCACAAGGAGCGGTTTTTTATTGTCGGCGGCTTTTAACCAAACAGCCAATACCCGAGCAACGTCAACACCACCACTGCCAGCACCGGCCGCAAAACGCGGTAGGCCCTAGGGTTACGGCGCTTCCACTGCTTGACCACGCCGCTGAACTTGTCACTGAAGTTCTTGCTCCAGGCGTAAGCCTGATTGATACCGCCGACGCGTTCGTCGTCGAGGTTCTGCGGTGCGGTCGCGCGGCCGAGCCAGCCACTGATGAAGCGGTTGATGCGGGTCATGAGGCGGTTGCTCAGCGGCCGCTCGATGTCGCAGAAGAGGATGACGCGGGTCTTGTCGGTTTCGTTCTTGACCCAGTGTACGTAGGTTTCGTCGAACATCACGTCCTCGCCATCGCGCCAGGCGTAGACCTGACCATCGACGAAGATGCGGCAGTCGTCGGAGTTTGGCGTCGACAAACCGAGGTGATAACGCAGGGAGCCGGCAAACGGATCGCGATGCGGATTGAGGTGGCTACCGCCCGGCAACAGCGCGAACATGGCGCCCTTGACGTTCGGAATGGCACTGACCAGCGCGACGGTTTTCGGGCACAGGGTTTCTGCCGACGGCAGCGGTTTGTCGTACCACTTGAGGTAAAAACGCTTCCAGCCCTTCTTGAAGAACGAACCGAAACCGGCATCGTTGTTCTTCTCCGCCGCACGGATGTAACCCTCGTCGAACAGGTGCATGGCTTCGTCGCGAATGGTTTCCCAGTTATCGCGCAGCACATCCAGTTCCGGGAACTTGCTGCGGTCCAGATACGGCTTGGACGGCACGCCGGAAAACAGATACATGAGGGCGTTATACGGCGCGAACAGCGCCGAGTGGTTGACGAACTGGCGCAGCACCGGCAGGCGCGCCTTGCCGCGCAAATGCACGTAAAGGATGCTGCCCACAAACAGCAGCAACACCAACACCTTGGCGGCTAACGAAAAGGTCATCAACGACTCCTTGAATAAAGACAACACTGCGCACGCCCTTTACCCGGCATGGCAGCCGGCCATGATAAACACTACCGGCCTGGGGAAAAACCCGTTAAACCTAATATTCAGTATTAAGAATTGCGCAATAAAGCATTTATTAACATAACGGTCCTGAACGGTGGCTGACCTGAGTCAAAGATCAAAAGATCGCAGCCTGCACTGCGATCCTTTGCTTTACCGGGTTACTGCTGGTTCTCCTGCTCGGTGAACAGATCGCTGAACAACATGCTCGACAGATAACGCTCACCGGAGTCCGGCAGGATCACGACAATGGTCTTGCCCTGCATTTCCGGGGTTTCCGCCAGGCGTACGGCAACCGCCATCGCTGCACCGCAGGAGATTCCGCACAAGATGCCTTCTTCCAGCATCAAGCGCAGGGCCATCGCCTTCGACTCTTCGTCGGTGACCTGCTCGACCCGGTCGACCATGGCCAGATCCAGATTCTTCGGTACGAAACCGGCACCGATGCCTTGAATCTTGTGCGGTGCCAGCGGTTTGGCCTCTTCACCCGCCAGCGTCTGGGTGATCACCGGCGACAACACCGGCTCCACCGCCACCGACAGAATCGGTTTGCCCTGGGTATTCTTGATATACCGCGAAACACCGGTAATCGTTCCGCCCGTGCCGACGCCAGCCACCAGCACATCGACGGCGCCATCGGTGTCGTTCCAGATTTCCGGGCCGGTGGTTTTTTCGTGGATGGCCGGGTTGGCCGGATTGTCGAACTGCGCCGGCATGAAGTATTTGCCGGTATCGCTGGCAACAATCTCGGCAGCCTTCTCGATCGCGCCTTTCATGCCTTTGGTCGGTTCGGTCAGCACCAGCTCGGCACCCAAAGCCTTGAGGACCTTGCGCCGCTCGATGCTCATTGACGCCGGCATGGTCAACATCAGTTTGTAACCACGGGCGGCGGCGACGAAGGCCAGACCGATGCCGGTGTTGCCCGACGTTGGCTCGACGATGGTCATGCCCGGCTTGAGTTTGCCGCTGCTTTCGGCGTCCCAGATCATGTTGGCGCCGATCCGGCACTTCACCGAATAACCGGGGTTGCGCCCCTCGATCTTGGCCAGGATAGTCACGCCACGTGGCGCGATGCGGTTGATCTGCACCAGCGGCGTATTACCGATGGAATGGGCGTTGTCAGCAAAAATACGGCTCATGGCTGGGTCCTTATGCAGCGTTGAATTCAGCGCCCACGGTATGCCTGTTGCCCATTGCAGTCCAGTCGGGTCGAACGTCTGCGGCCGGCAACAGTCAATCGCTTACATCGTTCGGGAATTGCCGTCATGAAACGTCGTTACAGCTGGCCATTAGGGATTATCGCCGTCATCGTCGTGTTGTTGATTGCCCTGCACATCGCTCTGCCTTATGTCGTACGCGATTACCTCAACGACAAGTTGGCGAACATGGGCGATTACCGTGGCCAGATCACCGACGTCGACCTGGCGCTATGGCGCGGCGCCTACAAGATCAACGGTCTGAAAATCGTCAAGGTCGACGGCAAGGTTCCGGTGCCCTTCGTTAACGCGCCGCTGATCGATCTCGCCGTGAGCTGGCATTCGCTGTGGTACGACCATGCGGTGGTGGCGCAGGTGAAATTCTTCAATCCCGAAATCAACTTTGTCGACGGTGGCGCCAACAAGCAGAACTCCCAGACCGGTCAGGGTACCGACTGGCGCGCGCAACTGGGCAAGTTGCTGCCGATCACCCTCGACGAAGTGCAGATTCACGACGGCAAAATCAGCTTCCGCAACTTCAACTCCAAGCCACCGGTGAACATGAATGCCACCAATGTCGACGCCAGCATTTACAACCTGACCAACGTGGTCGACAAAGAAGGCAAACGCGATGCCCGCTTCGAAGGCAAGGCCAAACTGCTCGGCCACGCGCCGCTGGAGACTACCGCCACCTTCGACCCGTTGAGCAACTTCGAAGACTTTGAATTCCGCCTGCGCGCCAAAGATATCGAACTCAAAAGCATGAACGACTTCGCCTCGGCCTACGGCAAGTTCGACTTCAACGCCGGCCACGGTGACGTGGTCATCGAAGCCCAAGCCAAAAAAGCCCAGGTCAGCGGCTACATCAAGCCACTGCTGCGCGATGTCGAAGTGTTCAACTGGCAGCAGGACGTCGAAAACAAGAACAAAAGCATCTTCCGCTCGGTGTGGGAGGCAATCGTCGGCGGCACCGAGACTGTGCTGAAGAATCAGGCAAAGAACCAGTTCGCTACCAAGGTCGAACTCAGCGGCAACGTGCATCAGCAAAATATCAGCGCGTTCGAGGCGTTTTTGCAGATTTTACGCAACGGTTTCGTTCAGGCATTTAATGCCCGGTATGAGCGCCCTAAGCCGGATGCGGGTTAGGGTTTGAAGCTGAAAATGCATCGATATAAAGAGTGTCTGCACCGATTTGAATATCCGGGGCTAGCCATTCAACCGACCAGCCATCATCGTCCATACGAGCGGTCGCAAAGACTTCCGGATCGAGTAATGGATCTAGACCTGGATAAGTATGGATATCCCGATTCAGATCGACTGTCACTCGTTGGCCATTGATAAAGGTCAGTGCCAGTAGGAAACCTGGATGTGCAGTGACAGCTGACAAGCGGGGGCGTTTTATGGGTGACATATATTAAAACCCTGGAATGGACGCGGTGGGTCTGCTCCGCAGCCCAGCGGGAGCAAGCTCCCTCGCCACAGAATGCCCTCATGTAGCGGGTAATACGCCGTGCCCAGAGGCTATCGCCAAATCGACGGAGTAAAAATACTGGCCAACCGCCGAGACTGAGTCAACATGTGACGCCCCATTCAGAGACTGAATAAGCCGTCTGCGTTCACAGTCGACCGGGCTGCGCGTTATAGTCGGGGCATCCGATTATTTCGCCCCCGCCCTGCCCATCAGGTCGGCGTTACCGTTCGAGGATTAGCAGATGAAGTTCGAAGGCACCCAGGCCTACGTCGCCACCGATGACCTGAAGCTGGCGGTCAACGCCGCCATCACCCTGGAGCGGCCGCTGCTGGTCAAGGGCGAACCGGGCACCGGTAAGACCATGCTCGCCGAGCAACTGGCCGAATCGTTCGGCGCCAAGCTGATCACCTGGCACATCAAGTCGACCACCAAGGCTCATCAGGGCCTGTACGAGTACGACGCGGTGAGCCGTCTGCGCGACTCGCAGCTGGGCAATGAAAAAGTCCATGACGTGCGCAACTACCTGAAGAAAGGCAAGCTCTGGGAGGCTTTCGAGTCCGAAGAGCGGGTCATTCTGCTGATCGACGAGATCGACAAGGCCGACATCGAGTTCCCGAATGACCTGTTGCAAGAACTCGACAAGATGGAGTTCTACGTTTACGAGATCGACGAGACCATCAAGGCCAAGAAGCGCCCGATCATCATCATTACCTCGAACAACGAGAAAGAGCTGCCGGACGCCTTCCTGCGCCGCTGCTTCTTCCACTACATCGCCTTCCCCGACCGCACCACCCTGCAGAAAATCGTCGACGTGCATTACCCCGACATCAAGAAGGATCTGGTCAGCGAAGCGCTGGACGTGTTCTTCGACGTGCGCAAGGTGCCGGGTCTGAAGAAGAAGCCGTCGACCTCGGAACTGGTCGACTGGCTGAAACTGCTGATGGCCGACAACATCGGCGAAGCCGTGCTGCGTGAACGCGATCCAACCAAAGCGATTCCGCCACTGGCCGGTGCCTTGGTGAAGAACGAACAGGACGTGCAACTGCTTGAGCGTCTGGCGTTCATGAGCCGTCGCGGCACCCGCTAAGAGGCTGATGCCATGTTGCTCAACCTGTTCAATGAAATGCGTGCAGCCAAGGTACCGGTGTCGGTGCGCGAACTGCTCGACCTGATCAACGCGCTGAAACAGCGCGTAACCTTCGCCGACATGGACGAGTTTTACTACTTGTCGCGGGCGATTCTGGTGAAGGACGAGCGGCATTTCGACAAGTTCGACCGCGCGTTCGGCGCCTACTTCAATGGTCTGGAAAAACTCGACGATCACTTGCAGGCGCTGATTCCCGAAGACTGGTTGCGCAAGGAGTTCGAGCGCTCGCTGACTGACGAGGAACGCGCGCAGATCCAGTCCCTCGGCGGCCTGGACAAGCTGATCGAAGAGTTCAAGAAGCGCCTGGAAGAACAGAAGGAGCGCCACGCCGGCGGTAATAAATGGATCGGCACCGGCGGCACCAGCCCATTCGGTTCCGGCGGTTTCAACCCGGAAGGCATTCGGGTCGGCGATGCCGGCAAACGCCAAGGCAAAGCAGTCAAAGTCTGGGATCAGCGCGAGTACAAGAACCTCGACGACTCGGTGGAACTGGGCACGCGCAACATCAAGGTAGCCCTGCGCCGTCTGCGTAAATTTGCCCGCCAGGGCGCGGCGGAAGAACTGGACATCGACGGCACCATCGACCACACCGCCAAGGACGCCGGCCTGCTCAACATCCAGATGCGCCCGGAACGGCGCAACACAGTGAAGCTGCTGTTGCTGTTCGACATCGGCGGCTCGATGGATGCGCACGTGAAGATCTGCGAAGAACTGTTCTCGGCCTGCAAGACCGAGTTCAAGCATCTGGAGTACTTCTACTTCCACAACTTCATTTATGAATCGGTGTGGAAGAACAACATGCGCCGCACTTCCGAGCGTTTCTCCACTCAGGATCTACTGCACAAGTACGGCGCCGACTACAAAGTGATCTTCATTGGCGACGCGGCCATGGCACCTTATGAAATCACCCAGGCCGGCGGCAGCGTCGAGCACTGGAACGAAGAGCCGGGCTACCTGTGGATGCAGCGTTTCATGGAGAAGTACAAGAAGCTCATCTGGATCAACCCGTATCCGAAAGATACGTGGGGCTATACCTCGTCGACCAATATCGTGCGCGATTTGATCGAGGATCAGATGTATCCGCTGACCCTGCGTGGGCTTGAGGAAGGGATGCGGTTTCTGTCCAAATAATTGTTGTTGTCTGGACTGGCGCCATCGCGGGCAGGCCCGCTCCCACAGGTATCGGTGGTGTACATAAATTTCGAGTACAACTCGGACACTGTGGGAGCGGGCTTGCCCGCGATGCTTTTAGCGATTGATAAAGCGCTGCAAATAATCGACATGCTCCCGGTGCGCGACGTCCTGCACCACCGGCCTCAACCTCACCTTGGCCCCCGGCAAACACTGCGCCAGCCGCGCCAACGCCAACGGCGTCAGCGCCCCCAATCGCGGATAGCCGCCAATGGTCTGCCGATCGTTGAGCAGCACAATCGGTTGCCCATCCGGCGGCACCTGCACGGCCCCCAACGGAATACCCTCGGAAATCATCGGCTGGCCGTGATACTGCAACGCCTTGCCGAGCAAGCGAATGCCCATGCGATCGGCGCGACTGTCGAGCGTCCACGCGCTGTTGAACAGATCAAACAGACTCTGCCCGCTGAACTCGCCGATCTGTGCACCGAGCACCAGATCCAGCGGCGTATTCAGCCGTAGATCCGGACGATATTCCATCGGCACCTCACGAACCAGCAAGGCGTGCCCCTGATAAGTCAGCGTCGCGCCTTTGGCCAACGGCAAGCCCATGCCATCCAGACCGCCGAGTTCTTCGCGCACCACCGTAGCACTGCTGCCCAACACCTTCGGCGCGTCGAATCCACCGGGTGCGGCAAGATAAGCACGGGCGCCGAGCAGCGGCTGGGTGAACTGCAACTTCTGCCCCTGGCCCAGTTTGAAACTGCGCCACGGCGCCACTGGCTGCCCGTCGATCTGCGCGCCGAGATCGGCTCCGGCCAATGCCAGCAAGCAGTCCTCCTCAGCCACCACGGCAAACCCGCCAAGGGTAATTTCGATCACCGGCACGTCCAGCCCATTGCCCAGCAGCCAATTGGCCCAACTCATCGAACACCCGTCCGCCGCGCCGCCCTGGGTCACGCCCAGATGCCGCACGCCAAAACGTCCTGCGTCCTGCAACAGGCACAGCGGCGTGCTCGCTTCAATCTTCAGTCGGCTCATGCCAGCGCCTCCAGAGGCGTGTCATCGCCGCCAAAACGGATGAATTCGGCATGGCTCACCGCTTCGAAACGCACGGTGTCGCCGGGTTGCATCAGGCTGTAGCCATCGCGGTTGCGGTCAAACAGCTTTGCGGGCGTGCGGCCAATCAGGTTCCAGCCGCCGGGGGAGACCACGGGATAGGCGGCGGTCTGGCGTTCGGCGATCCCGACGCTGCCGGCCGCGACTTTTTTCCGTGGGGTGCTCAGCCGTGGCGCCGCCAGAATCTCTTCGACCAACCCCATGAAGGCGAAACCTGGCGCAAAGCCGAGCGCGAACACCTGATATTCCCTGGCGCTGTGACGGCGAATCACCTCCTCCAGCGCCAGACCGCTGCGCTCGGCGAGCAGGCTCAGCTCCGGCCCGACACTCAGGTCGTACCAGACCGGCAGCACATGACACTGGCCGCCGGTTCGCGCATTCGGCGACAGGTCGACCAGCGCCTGCGCAATCAACTCCCGCGCCTGATTCGGACTCAATGAAGTCAGGTCGTAATGCACCATCAACGTCGTATAGGACGGCACCAGATCAATCAACTGCGTGCCGAAGGCCTGACGCAACCGCTCGCTGGCCGCCAGCATCCACGGCATGTTGGCCTCGGCAATTTCATCGAACAGACGCAGCATCAGGCAATCCAGTGCCACCACTTCAATCCTTGGGTTCATTGCGCATCCTGCTGATTCAGGGCCTCGCGAATGCGTTGCACGGCGGCGACCGAACTGGCGTTGTCGCCGTGTACGCAGAGGGTGTTGGCTTGCAGGCGCAAGGCGCTGCCATCGTTGGCGATCAGATTGTCACCACGGGCAATCTTCAGCGCTTGTTCGATGATGATCTCGGGATCGTGATGCACCGCGCCCGGCAGTTGCCGTGAAAGCAGTTTGCCGGCGCTGTCATAGGCGCGATCAGCGAAGGCCTCGAACCACAGCGTGAGGCCGTACTCATCACCGAGCTGCTGCGCAGCGCGATTGTCGCGAGTGGCCATCAGCATCAGCGGCAGACTGCGGTCGTAAGCCGCCACGGCCTGAATCACCGCGCGCAATTGCGCCGGGTTCGCCATCATGTCGTTGTACATCGCACCGTGGGGTTTGACGTAACTGACTCGCCCGCCCTGGGCGCGGCAAATGCCGTCGAGGGCGCCGATCTGGTAATGCAGGATGTCTTGCAGTTCCTGCGCGGAGTACGCCATCGAACGGCGGCCGAAGCCGACCAGATCCTGATAGGCCGGATGGGCGCCGATCTGCACGCCGTGACTCAGGGCCAGGCTGACGGTTTTGCGCATGATGCTCGGGTCGCCGGCATGGAAGCCGCAGGCGACGTTGGCGCAATCGATGAAGGGCATGACTTCGGCATCCAGACCCATGGTCCAGCTGCCGAAACTCTCGCCAATGTCGCAGTTCAATAACAGGCGGCTCACGGTAAACACTCCTGTAGCTTTTTGTCTTTCTATCCGTAGGACATTGCCCGCCGGGCAGTGCCTCGCAGGTTAGCAGTTACTGTGCATCGAGTTGCTTGCCGCGAGTCTCCGGCAGGCTCAAGGCCGCGAGAATCACCACGCCGTAGGACACTGCAGCGAACGCACCGATGCCCATGCTCAATGGCACTTTCTGGCTGAGCAGACCAATCAGCAACGGAAACAATGCGGCCAGCGCGCGGCCGATGTTGTAGCAGAAGCCTTGCCCGGAACCGCGAATCCGCGTTGGAAACAGCTCGGTGAGAAACGCGCCCATGCCGCTGAAGATCCCTGAAGCAAAAAAGCCCAACGGAAAGCCCAGCCATAACATCACAGCGTTGCTGACCGGCATTTGCGTGTACAGCAGAACGATGGTGAACGAGCCCACCGAGAACAGGACGAAGTTCTTTTTGCGCCCCAGCAGATCGGTCAGATAGGCGCTGATCACATACCCGACGTAGGAACCGACGATCACCATGGCCAGATAGCCGCCGGTGCCGAGCACGCTCAAGCCGCGTTCATTTTTCAGGAAGGTCGGCAGCCACGAGGTGATTGCGTAGTAACCACCCAGCGCACCGGTGGTCAGCAGCGAGGCACGGAATGTGGTGAAGAGCATGCCGGGGGCAAAAATCTCGTAGAACTTCGCCGGGTTCTCGGGTGTTTGTGCAGCCTTGGCTTCGCGGTAAATCTCCGGATCTTTCACCAGTCGACGGACGAAAATCACGAAAATCGCCGGGACGATGCCGAGAATGAACAGCGCGCGCCAGGCGTCTTCCGGCGGTAGCACCGAGAACAACAGCGCATACAGAATCGCCGTCAGCCCCCAACCCAAAGCCCAACCGGATTGCACCATGCCCACCGCTTTGCCGCGATCCTTGGCGCGGATCACTTCACCGATCAGCACCGCGCCGGCGGTCCATTCGCCGCCGAAACCGAAGCCCATCAGGGTGCGGGCGATCAACAATTGTTCGTAGTTCTGGGCGAAGCCGCAGAGGAAGGTGAAGAAGGCAAACCACAACACGGTCAGTTGCAGGGTGCGCACGCGACCGATGCGGTCGGAAAGGATGCCGGCAACCCAGCCGCCGATGGCCGAGGCGATCAAGGTGCTGGTGTGGATCAGCCCGGCTTCACCGGTGGTGATGCCCCACATCGCAATCAGCGTTGGCACCACGAAGCTGAGCATCTGCGTGTCCATGCCGTCCAGACCGTAACCGATCTTGCAGCTCCAGAACGTGCGGCGCTCCTGTTGATTGATGTTGCGGTACCAGTCGAACGGCCCCGGACGCGCCGCTGCCTTGGGTAAATCAATGGTGTCGGGAGCACTCATGGCAAATCTCCGCAGGTTTTTATTGGTCTTGTTCGCAGATCCCGCGACGCCTATCGTGGGAACCGGATGCGCCGATTTTTGGGCGCGCCGCCCTGCTGCGTCCAACGAATAAAAACCCGCCTTAGGCATAAGAAAAATTTGTCACCCGAGCCTTTGCCATGAACCTGAAGTTTCTCGAGACCTTTGTCTGGGTCGCCCGGCTGAAGAGTTTTCGCCTGACCGCCGACAAGCTGTTCACCACCCAGGCGTCGATTTCCAGCCGCATCGCGGTGCTCGAAGGTGAGCTGGGGGTGAAGCTGTTTTTGCGTGATTCTCGCGGGGTCAGCCTGACGCCCGAAGGCTTGAAAGTGCTGGACTATGCCGAGCAGATGCTCGACACCATGAGTGCGCTCAAGCAATCGATCGAAACCCGTTCAAGCAAGGTCGGTCGGGTGCGTATCGGGGTGATGGACACGGTGATCCACACTTGGCTGAGCCCGTTGGTGGCGCAGATGACCGATCTCTATCCGCGCGTGGAAATCGAGCTGGTGGCGGATACCTCGCTGAACCTCTGTGATCAGCTGCAAAAAGGCTTTCTCGATCTGATCCTGCAAACCGATCTGGTGCGCCATGAAAGCGTGCGCAGCCTGGAGCTGGCCAGCCATCCGCTGGGCTGGATTGTCGCCAGCAATTCGATCTACAAACGCGAGTACGCCGATCTGGCCGAACTGGCGCAGGAACGCATCATCACCTATTCGAAAAACTCGCGGCCGCATCAGGACATTCTGGCGTTGATGCAGGCAAATGGCGTGCTGGCGCCGCGATTGAATTGTGTGAATTCGGTATCGGCGATTACGCGGTTGTTGCGTGATGGATTTGGTATTGGCGTGTTACCGCCCGTGCTGGTGGCCGAAGAACTGGCGAGGGGCGAACTGACGTTGCTCGATATCGACCAGCGACCACCGGACTTGCAGGTGGTGGTGTCGTGGCGAGTGGGGGTTGAGTGGGTCGAGGAGATTGTGACGTTGTGTCAGCAGGTGTTGGCGGGGTATGCGCACAAAATGGGCAAGGACTACATCACCCTCACTGACTGATCACACCTGTGGTGAGGGGATTTATCCCCGATGGGCTGCGTAGCAGCCCTCAAACCTGCAGCATCAGGTTTACCTGACACACCATAGGGGGCCGCTTTGCGCCCCATCGGGGATAAATCCACTCACCACAAAATTTCCTCACTTCAACGGATTGTGCAGGCCTTACAGCCCGCGCACGTCGCGATCTTCGATCGGCCGGCTCTGGCGCAGACGCTTGCCGCCCAGCACCACCCAGTCAATCAGACGGAACAGGCATTCAATCCCGAACGACAGCAGCAGCGCGCCACTCATGCCCCAGATCATCGCCTCTGGCGTCAGCAGAATCTGGTAGCTGTAGCCATTCCAGGTTTCCTTGCGGATGTCCGGATCAGCGGCCAGCACCACTTGCAGGAAGCGGATGTACCACGGGCCCTGCATCGCCTGGTATTGCTTGTCCAGCGCCAGCTGACGATTGAGCAAGGTGCTCAGGCTGTCGGCGTCGCTGCGAAATACCGGATCTTCGCTTGCGCGGTAATGCGCAACCAGCGCCTGCAAGTCGCCTTTGAAAAACTGCTCGGCAGTGCCCTGAAACCCGCGCAGGCCGGTCTGCGCTTCGATCAGATGCGCCTCGACGCGTTTCGCATAATCGCTGATGAACCCCGGCACCTGGACACCGATCAACAGGCCCGCCGCAAACAACACCAGCCGTAGATAACTGAGCAACATGGGGTGCAATCCTTATTCGGTCTTGCCTTGGCTTACGCATTCGCCGCGTCGCCACAGGCTCCATTGGCCCGGTTCGTAGCGGGTCCAGGTTTCGTTTTCGGTCAGAGGTTCGGTGGCGATCACCGTGACCACGTCGTTGGGCGTGGTTTCCGCCTGGAAGTCGACGATCACATCGACGTCCTTCAGGCGTGCCGGGCCAAACGGTGCACGTCGGGTGATCTGCGCCAGTTTGGTCGAGCAATAGCAGAACAGCCAGTCGCCATCGCTGAGCAAGCAGTTGAACACGCCTTTGCTGCGGTATTCGGCGCACGCGGCGACCAGATCCGGCAGCAGCACTTCTATATCGACCGGTTCCGGGAATGCTGCACGCACACGATTGAGCAAATCGCAGAACGCCGCCTCGCTGTCGGTATCGCCGACCGGGCGGTAGAAACTTTTGATCGGGGTGAAATCGGCGAGCTGGCCGTTGTGCGCGAAGCACCAGTTGCGCCCCCAAAGTTCACGGACGAACGGGTGAGTGTTGGACAGGCAGACCTTGCCGACGTTGGCCTGACGAATGTGGCCGATGACCACTTCGCTCTTGATCGGATAACGCTGCACCAGGTTGGCGACTTCGGATTCGCAACTCGCCGCCGGATCCTGAAACAGCCGCAGGCCACGGCCTTCATAGAAAGCGATGCCCCAACCGTCGCGGTGCGGGCCGGTGCGACCGCCGCGCTGCATCAGGCCAGTGAAGCTGAACACGATATCGGTCGGCACGTTGGCACTCATGCCCAGTAATTCACACATGTGCGGACTCTCGGATTACAGACGCGGCTCGACCCGCATGCGCTGCGGATTGTTCGGCACTGGCGGGCGACCATAACGATCATCACCGGCACCACCGAACGGTTGATCGTCGTCGCGCTCATCAGCGCGGGCCGCGGCTTTGGCCGCTTCGGCCTGCTCGCGGCGAGCTCGGGAAGCACGTTCGATCGGGAAACGGATCAATACGAAGATCAGGTAAATGCCAAAAGCGATCATGCCGTACATGAACAGATCGGAGATTGCGCGCCAGGCGTTGTTACCGACCTTGAAGGCCAGATCCAATGCGGTGATGGCGATGGCCGGCGCAACCTTTTCCTTCACCGGATCAATGATGGTGGGGCTGAACAGCAACACCGCCATCAACACGCGCAACGGTTCGCGCAGCCAGCGCCACATCCAGGTGGTCAGGCGCATCCATACCAACAGGCAGCCTACAGCGGCAAAGGCGTAGAGGCCCCAGGCGATCAGATAGTCGTTCTCGGTCATGGTGTCCATGGCAAGGCAGGCAAAGAGGCGCTTATAGTAACGACTTTTCGCCCGTCAGGCTTGTCCCAATAGACACACGACCTGTGGGAGCGAGCCTGCTCGCGAATACGGACTGTCAGTTGAAACATTGTTGTCTGACCCACCGCTTTCGCGAGCAGGCTCGCTCCCACAGGGTTTGCGGTGATACCCGGATTCGCGAAAAACCCTATTCCGAACATTGTCCGAGAGCCTTCCATGCCCGTATCCGCCAACGTCATCAGTGCCCCGATTGCCCACAAGGCACCCGGCGCCGACCCGTATGCCTGGCTGCAGGAGCGTGACACCGACGCGGTGCTCGACTACCTCAAGGCCGAAAACGCTTACCAGGAAGCGCAAACCGCCGATCAGGCCGAGCTGCGCGAAAGCCTGTTCGAAGAGATCAAGGGCCGGATTCTTGAAACCGACCTGTCCCTGCCCTCGCCGTGGGGCCCGTATCTGTATTACACGCGCACCACTGCCGGTGACGAATACGCCCGGCACTACCGCTGCCCGCGTCCGGCGGACGACAGCCTGACCCTCGATGAAAGCCGCGAGCAACTGTTGCTCGACCCGAACGTGCTGGCCAATGGCGGTTTCTTCTCGCTGGGCGCGTTCAGCATCAGCCCCGATCACCAACGTCTGGCCTACAGCGTTGATGCCTCGGGCGATGAGATCTACACGCTGTTCGTCAAAGAACTGGCCAACGACAAAGTCAGCGAGCTGGAGTTCGAAGACTGCGACGGCAGCATGACCTGGGCCAACGACAGCCTGACGCTGTTCTTCGGCGTGCTCGACGACACCCATCGCCCGCACAAACTGTTCCGCTACCGCCTCGACGGTACCGCTGCCGAAGAAGTTTTCCACGAGCCGGACGGGCGTTTCTTCCTGCACTGCTACCGCGCAAGCTCCGAACAGCAGTTGCTGCTGTCGCTGGGCAGCAAGACCACCAGCGAAGTCTGGGCGCTGGACGCCAACCAGCCGCAGCTGCCATTCGCTTGCCTGGCGCCACGGGTCGAGGATCACGAATACGACGTCGACCATGGCCTGCTCGATGGCGTATGGACATGGTTTATCCGCACCAACCGCGATGGCATCAACTACGCCCTGTATCAGGCGCCGGACACTGGCGTGGTGCCGACGGAGGCCGATTGGCAACAGCTGATCGCGCACAGCGACACGGTGATGCTCGACGGTGTGAGCCTCAACAGCGAGGCTATGACCCTGAGCCTGCGCGAAGGAGGCTTGCCAATCATCGAAGTTCACCCACACGGCGTGGCGCCTTATCGCGTGCAATTGCCGGACGCGGCCTACAGCCTCTACGTGCAAAACAGTCTGGAATTCGATAGCGACCGCATTCGCCTGCGCTATGAGGCGTTGAATCGCCCGGCTCAGGTCCGCCAATTGATGCTGGCCAGCGGCGAACAGACCGTCCTGAAAGAAACTCCGGTACTCGGCCCGTTCGATGCCGACGCTTACGTCAGCCAACGCCTGTGGGCGAGCGCGCCGGACGGTACGCTGGTGCCGATCAGCCTGGTGATGAAACGCGAAATGGTCGGCAAACCGGTGCCGCTGTATCTCTATGGTTATGGCGCTTACGGTTCGAGCCTCGACCCGTGGTTTTCCCACGCACGTCTGAGTCTGCTCGATCGCGGTATGGCCTTCGCCATCGCCCACGTACGCGGTGGCGGTGAACTGGGTGAAGCCTGGTATCGCGCAGGCAAGCAGGAACACAAACACAATACTTTCAGCGACTTCATCGCCTGCGCCGAGTTTTTGATCCTCAACGGCATCACCACGGCGGAAAAACTGGCGATCAGCGGTGGCAGCGCCGGTGGTCTGTTGATCGGCGCGGTGCTCAACCAGCGCCCGGATCTGTTCGGTGTGGCGATTGCCGAAGTGCCGTTCGTCGACGTGCTCAACACCATGCTCGACCCGGAGCTGCCGCTGACCGTCACTGAATACGACGAGTGGGGCAACCCGCAGGAACCGGAAGTCTATGATCGGATCAAGGCCTATGCACCGTACGAAAACGTCAGCGCTCAGGCGTATCCGGCAACGCTGGTGATCGCCGGCTACAACGACAGCCGCGTGCAGTACTGGGAAGCGGCCAAGTGGGTGGCGAAATTGCGCGCGACGAAGACCGACGAGAATGTGCTGCTGCTCAAGACTGAACTGGGCGCCGGCCATGGCGGAATGAGCGGGCGTTATCAGGGATTACGTGACGTAGCGCTCGAATACGCATTTGTGTTCAAGGTTTTGGGCATCGTCTGAGGAACTCCGTCGGTCACTTGGGTCTTAACTCCAGACCCAAGAGGCCGATACCTCACAGATCTCCGTGAAAACCGATCCCCTCACCACAAAAAGGGTTCCCACGGGATCCGTGTACAGCCTCGAAAATGTGAAAACAAAAAGATTGCCACGACATGTCAGAACCCACCTTACTCAACAACGAAATTCGCGACTGGCTGATGGATTGCGGCCTGTTCGATCAATTGCAACTGGCCGATTTCGCAGCGGCATCCGGCTACTTCAGCATCAGCACCGTGGCTGAAGGCGAAGCGATTTTCCGCGAGGGCGATGCCGGCAGCTTCATGTGCATCCTCCACACCGGCCAGGTCGCCGTGCAGAAAACCGGCGCCGACGGCCAGGTCATCACCATGGCCACCCTGCGCAGCGGTCGGGCGTTCGGCGAAATGGCCGTGCTGGACGGCGAAAGGCGTTCTGCGACGTGCGTGGCAGCGAGCAATTGCCAACTGCTGAACCTGGGCAAGGACTCGCTGGAAAAAATGCTCAACGACGCGCCGAAAATCGCCGCCAAGATCATCCGCGCCCTCGCCGTCTCTCTCTCCAAACGCCTGCGCATGGCCGACGGCCAATTGGCGGCGCAGCAGATTTAACCGCCCGGGGATTTGGCCTTGGTGCCGCTCGGTTCAATGCCCGGCACCGCTTGATCCTTGCTCGGCGGACTGGGCATTTCGATCGGCACCAGCGGCGGGCTGCCACTGCCGGCGCCCGACTTGGGAATGTTGATCGGCGTGATCTGCGGATACGGTGTCGGTGTTGCGGTTCCGGGCGAGCCAGGCTGCGGCGCCGGGCTGACCGGAACAACCTGCTGTGCCTGCACGGCAGTAATCGAGAGCGCGGCCAGGGCAATGACCGTTAGAATGGTGCGCTTCATCAAGGGCTCCGTTGGCCTTAGTCTGCGCTCAGGCTACTCCCAACGGGCCTGCTTGCCTTCCCCCTTGTAGAGATTTCCATGAAACGTTTCGTTCTGCTCGACACCACCCCGATCCCTGAAAGCGGCGGTGCCCTGTGCTTGTTCGAGTATGGCGAGGATTTTGTCATCAAGATCCAGGGCGGCGACGGCGGGCAATTGATGAACACGCGTATGCACGGTTCCGAAGATGCGCTGGCCGAGATTCCTTGTCGCAAGGTGGCTGGCCGGCCGAACTCGCGGGTGCTGATCGGTGGGCTCGGCATGGGTTTCACCCTCGCCTCGGCGCTCAAGCATCTGGGTAAAACCGCCGAAGTGGTGGTCGCTGAGCTGGTGCCCGGCGTGGTCGAGTGGAACCGTGGCCCGCTCGGCGAAAAGTCCGGGCGGCCATTGCTTGATCCGCGCACGGTGATCCGTCAGGACGATGTGGCCAAGGTGCTGCAAAGCGAGCCGAACGGCTTCGACGCGATCATGCTCGACGTCGACAACGGCCCCGAAGGCCTGACCCAAAAGGCCAACAGCTGGCTGTATTCCGCCGCTGGTCTGAATGCCTGTGCCAAGGCCCTGCGTCCCAAAGGCGTACTCGCCGTATGGTCGGCCAGCGCCGATCGGCTGTTTTCCGACAAATTGAAGAAGGCCGGTTTCAAGGCCGAAGAAGTGCAAGTGTTCGCCCACGGCAACAAGGGCACCCGCCACACGATCTGGATTGCCGAGAAACTCAAGGGCTGAGCTAAACTCTGCACATAACCGTCATTAGTCTTTTACAAAGGTGAACCCATGAGTTCGTCCACCCCAACCAACACGTCGAAGCTGGATCGCATCCTCGCCGACAACCAGCGCGACAAGGAAATGGGCTACCGCGACAAGGCCCTGAAGATGTACCCGCACGTCTGTGGCCGCTGCACCCGCGAGTTTTCCGGCAAGCGCCTGAGCGAACTGACCGTGCACCATCGCGACCACAACCACGACAACAACCCGCAGGACGGCTCGAACTGGGAGCTGTTGTGCCTGTACTGCCACGACAACGAGCACTCGCGGTACACCGACCAGCAGTATTTCAGCGAAGGCTCGCTGAGCACGCCGAAAATCGCCAAGGCAACGCACAACCCGTTCGCCGCGCTGGCCGGGTTGATGAAGAAAGAAGACTGATCTTCATCGCCTGAATTGGCCTCATCGCTGGCAAGCCAGCTCCCACAATGATTTTGGTCGCTCACAAATTTTGTGTACACCCGAGATACCTGTGGGAGCTGGCTTGCCAGCGATGAGGTC
>NZ_JBYSZA010000025.1:32737-85325 GCF_058786735.1 Pseudomonas sp. FW305-7 | reverse complement strand
GGGGTGAGGCTGGAGGATTTGCGGGGTGGGTTTGAGCAGATGGAGTTGTTTGAGCGTTAATTTTGCGACAAATTCCAGAGGGTCATCGCGGGCAAGCCCGCTCCCACAGGGAACTTTGGGGTCCACACAATCTGTGTTTCACCGTTGAACACTGTGGGAGCGGGCTTGCCCGCGATGCTTTCAGCTTTTAGTTCGGTCCTGGATCCGCCACCAGACGCCCGGCATCCTTGGTCAAAGACTTGAGAAACTCAGTCTGCAACTCAGGATCGTTGCGTGTCAGTTCGATCAGGCTTTGTTCCAGTTCGCTGGCTTCTTCTTCCAGGCCCAGCTCGGACAGGCGTTTGACCCGGTGAACCCACTGGCTCACTTCGTCATCCTCCAGATCGTCGTAAATCAGCCCGTGCGCTTCCAGCAACTTGCCGCGCAAGTGGCTACTGATCAGCAGGGATGAGTCGGAATGCACGTCATCCTTGGCGTCTTCGACGCTGATCTGCAATTTGCCGACATGATTGAGGTCATTTTCGGCAAACGGACTGTCCAGCAGGTTCAGACGCAGCACACCATTACGATCGGTGGTCATGTCGAAGGTCTGCTTGCCGGCCTTGACCTGCACCGGACGCTCGCTCCATGGCAGGCTCGAATACTCCGTGCGCTTGTCGCGCTGGACTTCATCGATGCCGGCCAGGTTCTGTTGCGCACGACCGTTGGACTGCACGTTCATGAACGGGTTGAGCCCGGCGAAACCGTAGCTCAGCCAGTCCTTGGTCACGCTGTCCGGCAAATTGCCGAGGGCGAAGACGTTGACCACGTTCGCGCCGACGCCGCCGACCACCGCCACCGCGCCCAGCGGAATCTCGTAGATTTCGCGCCAGGGTTGGTAAGGCGTATAGCGATCGTAACGACGAGTGACTTCAAATTCAGTGACTTCGAACGTCTTCTGCTCGTTGATCTTCACGCGTCGCTGCGGCAGCTCAAGCTCCTTAGGCTCACCGACATCGATCTGCAGGCTGTGATCGAGCAACTTTCGCTCGACCCGCTCTTCGTGCTCGCTGCGCTGTGACATGTGATTGGCACAGCCGCTGACCAGCAGGGCGCCACACAGGGTGGCGCCTCCGAGGCCTAAGGTGTTTCGCTTGAACATGACGTCTCTATCTGGTTTCAGCGGCGGATACGGGCCTGAAGGAAGGACAATACGTCAGCCACCGGCAGCGCTTGCGCCTCGCCTTCGGTACGGCTCTTGTATTCCAGGTTGCCTTCGGCGAGGCCGCGGTCGCTGACCACGATCCGGTGTGGAATGCCGATCAGCTCCATGTCCGCGAACTTGATGCCGGGGCTGGTTTTCTTGTCGCGATCGTCCAGCAGCACTTCGAAACCGGCCGCTGTCAGTTCGGCGTACAGCTTGTCGGTGGCTTCGCGAACCTGCTCGGTTTCATAACGCAGCGGTACCAGGGCGATCTGGAACGGCGCCAGGGTGTCGCTCCAGATGATGCCGTTGGCGTCGTTGTTCTGCTCGATGGCAGCCGCTACCACACGGGAAACGCCGATGCCGTAGCAACCCATTTCCAGGGTAACCGGCTTGCCGTTCTCGCCCAGCACTTCGCACTTCATCGCCTTGCTGTACTTGTTGCCCAGCTGGAAGATGTGCCCGACTTCGATGCCGCGCTTGATTTCCAGAGTGCCTTTGCCGTCCGGGCTTGGGTCGCCGGCCACGACATTGCGCAGGTCAGCCACGGTCGGAACCGGCAGGTCACGCTCCCAGTTCACACCGAAGTAATGCTTGTCGTCGATGTTCGCGCCGATACCGAAGTCGCTCATCAGCTCGACCGAGCGGTCGATGATGATCGGCAGCGGCAGGTTCAGCGGGCCGAGCGAACCGGCGCCGGCGCCGATGGCGTCGCGCAGTTCGGCATCGGAAGCCATGACCAGCGGGCTGGCCACGCCTGGTTGCTGGGCCGCTTTGATTTCGTTGAGTTCGTGGTCGCCACGGATGATCAGGGCAATCAGCTTGCCTTCTTCTTCCGCGTGCACGATCAGGGTCTTGATGGTCTTTTCAATCGGCAGATTGAATTTTTCCACCAGTGCCGCGATGGTCTTGGTATCTGGTGTATCAACCAGGCGCAACTCTTCGGCTGGTGCTGGACGCGAGGTTTCGCGAGGCACAGCTTCGGCCTTTTCGATGTTCGCTGCGTAGTCGGAGCCATTGCTGAAGACGATATCGTCTTCGCCGGACTCGGCCAGTACGTGGAATTCGTGCGAGCCTGCGCCACCGATCGAACCGTTGTCGGCTTCAACAGGGCGGAATTTCAGGCCCAGACGAGTAAACACGTTGCAGTACGCTTCGTGCATGCGGTCGTAAGTGACCTGCAGCGACGCCTGATCAGCGTGGAACGAGTACGCATCCTTCATGATGAATTCGCGGCCGCGCATCAAGCCGAAGCGTGGACGGATTTCGTCACGGAATTTGGTCTGGATCTGGTACAGGTTGATCGGCAGCTGCTTGTAGCTGCTCAACTCGTTGCGCATCAGATCGGTGATCACTTCTTCGTGGGTCGGGCCCGCGCAGAAGTCGCGACCGTGGCGGTCTTTGATGCGCAGCAGCTCAGGGCCGTATTCTTCCCAGCGCCCCGATTCCTGCCACAACTCGGCCGGTTGGGTGCTCGGCATCAACACTTCCAGAGAGCCGGCGGCGTTCATCTCTTCGCGAACGATGGCTTCAACCTTGCGCATGACTCGCAAGCCCATCGGCAGCCAGGTGTACAGGCCCGAGGCAAGTTTGCGGATCATGCCGGCGCGCAGCATCAGCTGGTGGCTGATCACGACCGCGTCGGAAGGCGTTTCTTTCTGTGTGGCGAGCAAAAATTGACTGGTGCGCATGGTTGGCCGTTGTCGGTTGCTATGACTGGAAATGACGGAGCAGTGTACCGGCGAGTTTTGCTGACGTACAGAAGTGTGGCCAGCGGAGGGGTCCAATGGCGGGATTCCTCCCGCCATTGGCGATTTGTCTTACGACTCTTCTGCGACCGGCGTCGGCACAGGCTCGGGCGTGGGTGTCGGGCCTTCGCGGCGACTTTCCTGGAACCAGTGCAAGGCGATCAGCAACAGCGTCGGCACGCCGAGCAAGGCCGTGATCAGGAAGAAGCTGTGATATCCGAACTTCTCGACCATGACCCCGGAGTAACCGCCCATCAGACGCGGCAGCAGCAGCATGATCGAGCTGAGCAGGGCGTATTGCGTAGCGGAGAATTTGAGGTTGGTCAGACTCGACAGATAGGCCACGAACGCCGACGTCGCCAGGCCCGAGCTGAAGTTGTCGAGGGAAATGGTCACTACCAGCATCTGCAGGTTCGGGCCCATGTCGGCGAGCATCACGAACAGCAGGTTGGTGGCCGCCGAGGCCGCGCCGCCGATGAACAGAATTGGCAGAATGCCGAAGCGCACGATCAGCAGGCCGCCCATGCCGGCGCCTACGAGGGTCATGATCAGACCAAAGATCTTGCTGACGCTGGCAATCTGATCCTTGGTGAAACCCTGATCGATGTAGAACACGTTGGCCATTACGCCCATCACCGTGTCCGACATCCGATACGTGGCAATCAGACCGAGCAGCAGCAGTGCCTGCCAGCGATAGCGCAGAATGAAGTCGTTGACCGGCGTCAGCACCGGTGCGAGGCCACGACGGCCCATGGTCGACAGGCACAGGCCGGTGAGCAGCGTATAGAGAATGGCGCGCAGGAAGGCACGGTCTTCAAGCAGCAGATCCAGTGGGCTCATAGCGCCGAACAGCACGCTGGCGAAATCGGTGTTGTAGAGCTGGGTGAACATCGCCGGTACCGAGACCAGCAGGATGATCAGCACAAACACCGACATCAGTTGATGCATAAAAGTGTAGCGCCCGGCCTGCAATTGCGTGCGCAGCGGCACGGGCGGCTCGCGCATCAGCAGCGTGGTCAGCAGCGCGGGAATCATCAGCGCCCCGAACAGCGCGTAAGTGCCGGCCCAGGCCGAGTGCTGATAGTTGAAGCCTGTAGAGCCGAAGCCTTCGGCGAAGAACAGGGCGCCGGCAGTGGCCAGCAGTGCCGCCACGCGATAGCCGGACATGTAGCTGGCGGCGAGGGCGGCCTGGCGGTTGTCTTCGGCGATTTCCAGGCGATAGGCATCCACCGCGATGTCTTGAGTGGCGGAGGCGAATGCGACAACAACGGCGATGGCGATCAACCACGACAGATGCTTCTGCGGATCGCAGAAACCCATGCCGATCAGACCGAGAATCACCAATGCCTGCGAGAGCACCAGCCACGAGCGGCGACGGCCAAGTTTACCCAGCAACGGCAGGCGCCATTGGTCGAGCAGCGGTGACCAGACCCATTTGAACGCGTAGGCGAGGCCGATCAGGCTGGCGTAGCCGATGGTTTCCCGGGCCACACCGGCTTCACGCAGCCAGACGGAAAGCGTTGAAAACACCAGCATGTACGGCAGGCCGGCGGCGAAACCCAGCAACAACAGCACGAGCGTCGAAGGACTGGCATAGGCGGCGAGCGCGGCGCGCCAGGTTTTACGGGGCATGGGCTGAAGTCTGCCTCAAGATTGCGGAAACAAAGCGCGCACTCTAACCGCTGTGCTCTACCGGACGCCAGCCATGGCGCTGAATATCCACACGATTGTTCAGGACGGTGATGCCTTCCATGCGTAATCGCGCCCGTTGTTCATCCCCGGATGGACTGCCCACTGGCAGGCTGATCCGACCACCGGCGCCCAACACGCGGTGCCAGGGCAGCTTGGTGTCGCCGGGTAACTGACTCAAGGTGCGACCGACCCAGCGGGCGGCGCGCCCCAGCCCGGCAAGATCAGCCAATTGACCATAGCTGACGACTTTGCCTTCGGGCACTTGTGCCAGGGTCGAGTAGAGCGCCGTGCGTCGGATTTGCGCTTCGCTGTCGACTTCGTGGATCGGGTCTGTCACGTACACGGTTCCTGAACATGATCGTTTGATTGCCTTAAGCGTAATCCCTCATCGGGCAGTTGAGAAATGAACTCAATAGAAATAGTCCGGTCAGTCCTTGTCAGGGAATTATTCCCACGGATAATGCCGACCCCTTTTTCGCAAACTTGAGCCTTCGATTCGCTTATGTTGTCCAGATCCTTGCTGTGCCTTGCTGTTTTCAGTGCGTCCACGCCCTTGCTTGCCGACACCGTGTGGTTGAAGAACGGTGACAAGTTGAGCGGCACCATCACCGTGTTCGATGGCGGCAAGCTGTTGATCCAGACCAAATATGCCGGTGCGGTCACCATTGACTGGAAAGAGGTCAAGACGCTGGACAGCGATCAGCACTTGCTGGTCAAGCAGGATGCCTACAGCGGTGAAGTCTCCAAGTCGCTGACGGCGGCCGAAGATGGCAAGGTCACCCTCGCCAACGGTGAAGCGCCGAAAACTGTGGAGCTGGCCAGTATTCAGCAAATCCTCAAGCCGAAGCCGGTGGTCGAGGATTTGGTGTGGAAGGGTAATGTCGATCTGGCGCTGGATTATCAGCGTGCGGAAAAAGACACCGACGACTACGACATTGGCTTCAAGACCTCGGCGCGTCATGGCCGTTGGCGTCACACCGCCGAGGGCGAATACAACCGTGAAGTGCAGGACGACGTAACCACCACGGACAACTGGCGCGCCGAGTACGCACTCGACCGCTTCCTCACTGATCAATGGTTCTGGCAGGGCCGTCTGAACTATAAGCGTGATCACATCGAAGAGCTGGCGCGTCAGCGCGTGGTCGGTACCGGTCCCGGCTACCAGTTCTGGGATGATGAGCTGGGCGCATTCTCGCTGGGCTCGTTGTTCAACCGCACCGATTACGAGTATCGCGATGGCAGCAAGGACAATTTCTATTCCGTGGCCATGAAGTGGGATTACAACCGTTACCTGATCGGCAAGAAAGTCGAGTTCTTCACCAATGGTGAAATCGGCAAGCCGCTATCCGACGTGGCCAATTACGCGCTGGATGCGGAAATGGGGCTGCGTTACAAGGTGACCGATTGGGCCTCGCTCAACCTTAAGGCCGAGCGCGACATCATCAGTGGCACCAACGATGCGGATTTGAACAAGACCCGCTACACCGCAGGATTTGGCGTGGCCTGGTAAGCCACCCACAAAAAATCGCAGCCTTGACGGGCTGCGATTTTTTTTGCCTGAACAAAACAGGCGCCCACAAAAAAGCCCCGCTTTTAAGGGCGGGGCTCTTTTCTAAAGAAGCTACAAGTTAGATAACTTGTACTTCTTCAGCTTGCATGCCTTTCTGACCGCGGGTAGCGATGAAAGAAACCTGTTGGCCTTCTTTCAGGCTTTTGAAGCCGTCGGATTGGATAGCTTTGAAGTGAACGAACAGATCGTCACCGGATTGTGGGGTGATGAAGCCGAAGCCTTTTTCATCGTTGAACCACTTAACGGTACCGGTTTGGCGATTAGACATGGTGTAACTCCTTGAACAAAGATAACTGCGGAACAGGAAGAACCCTGGCCGAGACTGAGTGCAAAGAGCAGGAAAAATTCTTGTAGATGGTTGGATCGAAATTCAACATATCGTGTAGAGATTCTCAGTGACACAAGCAACACAGTGACGCCACCTTAACCCTTTTTCCTGAACGTGCCAATGCTTCTTGCAAAGGTTTCTCTGTTTTAAGGATCGGCGGTGTGACGGTTCGTCGTCATACCGCGTAATTACGGGGTGTTCGGCGAGAATTGCAGCGCGCACTTTGAAGCGGGCGGCGCGACCGGTAAGATGCCGGACAGAATTTTTCACCTCGCTATTCAGGAAACCCGCCATGAGCATCAAATCGGACAAGTGGATTCGCCGCATGGCGCAGGAACACGGCATGATCGAACCGTTCGTCGAGCGCCAGGTGCGCGGCAGCGATGACAGCCGAGTGATCTCCTACGGTGTGTCGAGCTACGGCTACGACGTGCGTTGCACCAACCACTTCAAGGTGTTCACCAACATCAATTCGGCCATAGTTGATCCGAAAAATTTTGATGCCGGCAGCTTCGTCGACATCCACAGCGACGTCTGCATCATTCCGCCGAACTCCTTCGCCTTGGCCAGCACCGTCGAATATTTCCGTATTCCACGCAACGTACTGACCATTTGCCTGGGTAAAAGCACCTACGCTCGCTGCGGCATTATCGTTAACGTGACGCCGCTTGAGCCTGAGTGGGAAGGTCACGTGACCCTGGAGTTCTCCAACACCACCAACCTGCCGGCGAAAATCTACGCCAATGAAGGCGTGGCGCAGATGCTCTTCCTTGAATCCGACGAGGAATGCGAAGTTTCCTACAAGGATCGTGGCGGCAAGTATCAGGGCCAGCGTGGCGTGACTCTGCCGCGTACCTGAGTCGTCCATCCGGCAGATGTCGGGAATTCTTTGGCGGGCAGGCACTCTATGGAGTGTACTGCCCGTTTTTGCTTGTGCCGAAACGGGCCTTCGCCGAGGAGTGCCCTATGAAGATCGATCCGCATATCACTGCCGAACTGGCAAGGCTTGAGCCCAATCAGATTGGCGTTTTAGCCTGGTCCTTGCTGGCACACCCGTCCATCAGCCTGGCTGGCGGAATTCCGGGTCAGCCTGATCCCGATACCCCCAACGAACAACCGACCGAGCCGGGTGAGCCGACTCTGCCTGACGAGCCACCACCGGCACCTGTTGCCTGATCCCTATGGGAATTGAATGGCCAGTCAGTTGAAGTCCGCCAAGACTTCAACTGACTGGCCATATTTCGTTGTCGCCGATGACAAAAATCCTGCAGCTATCATCACGCTCAACCGGATAACCACCGGTAAACGCGCCAAACGCGGGCATCAGGCTGATGCGCTCGGCCAATCTGAAACACGCCAGCCGCAAGCTCTGCCGCCCCTTGCCCTGCAGCCGATAAACCGGATGCACATGGCCAGCCAGTACATGCCGCTCCGGGTGCGGATCGGGTTCGTGTTGTAACGAAAATGGGCCGAGCAATAGCGGTTCTGGCACTACGCGAATGTTCAGCGATACCGGCGGATCACCCGCGCGTTTGTCGTGATTGCCGCGAATCAGCGTCATCGGCAGATCAACGTGGCGCGAGCGCCATTCGGCCAGTGCGCTCAGCGTGCCCACCGCGTGGGAGCCGGGGCCATGCAGAAAGTCACCGAGAAATATCAGCTGGCGGCAGGGCAGTTTCGCCAGCAGTCGATCAATCACCGCGATATTGCTCGCCGTTGTGCCTTGAGGGACGGGCTGGCCAAGGCTGCGATAGGCGGCCGCTTTGCCGAAATGCACGTCGGCGATCAGCAAGGCTTGCTGCGCCGGCCAATACAAGGCTTTTTCCGGCAGCAGCCACAACTCCTCTCCGGCCAGGCGCACAGGATAGGGCGCGTTCATGCAGAGCTACCCTTGTCAGCGGACTTTTCCAGATCACCAACCATCCTTCTGATGCGGTCAGCCAGTTTTTCCGAGCTCATGCTCTCGCGCATGCGTTCCACCAACAGTGGAAACCCCAGCGGTGTAGGACGTTTGATCTGATGCACTTGCAGATTCATCTGTTTGATGTGCTGTAGCGTCTGTTCCAGCCTGCGAATATCCAGTTCTTCCCGTAGGACCTCTTCCCCGGCCTGAGCCAGCAGGAGGTTATCGGCGTCGTATTGCTTGAACACTTCGAAGAACAAGCCGCTAGAGGCCTGCACTTGCCGGGTGCTTTTCGGCGCGCCGGGGTAACCGGAAAACACCAGTCCGGCGATTCGGGCGATTTCGCGAAAGCGCCGCAAGGCCAGTTCGCCCGCGTTCAGGCTGGCGAGAACATCGCGCAATAAGTGATCGGCACTGAACAGTTCGGTATCGAGTTGTTGCGACCAATCCACTGGCGTGGCACTGAGCAACTCCAGACCGTAATCGTTCACCGCAATCGAGAACGTCACCGGTTGACGCTGACTGACCCGCCACGCCAACAGGCTGGCGAGCCCCAGATGCACCTGCCGTCCGGCAAACGGGTAGAGAAAAAGGTGCCAGCCTTCGCGGGATTTCAGCACCTCGACCAGTAAATCGTTGGTTGTGGGCAAACCGGACCAGCGCGCCTGGGTGTCCAGCAGAGGCCGTAACGCCTGCATTTCCGGTCCGGTAAACTCACCCTGTGCGGCAGCGGTGAAGCGCGTCACCACCGCTTGCGCCAGTTCATTGGAGAGCGGCATACGGCCGCCATTCCAGCGCGGCACGGCGGCTTTCTTCGCCGTGCTGCGTTTGACGTAGGCGGTCATGTTTTCCACTCGTACCAGTTCCAACAAACGCCCGGCAAACAGAAAGCCATCGCCCGGTTTGAGCCGTGCAATAAAGCCTTCCTCGACGCTGCCCAACTGCTTGCCGCCGCCACCCTTGCTCCAGAATTTAAGCTGAATGCTCGCGTCGCTGACGATGGTGCCGATGCTCATGCGATGCCGGCGTGCCAGCCGCGCATCGGGCACGCGCCAGACACCTTGTTCGTCGGGCTCGACTCGACGGTAATCCGGATAAGCCGTCAGAGACATGCCGCCATGGCGTACGAAAGCCAGCGCCCACGCCCAATCGGCAGGTGTCAGGTCACGATAGGCCCAGGCGCCACGGACTTCTTCGTACAGCTCATCGGGTAAAAATCCGCCGCCCAGCGCCATGCTGACCAAATGCTGCACCAGCACATCCAGCGGTTTATTCGGCGACAGGCGCGGTTCGATGCGTCGCTGCTCCACGGCATCACGGGCGGCGACGGCTTCGATCACTTCAAGGCTGTGGGTCGGCACCAGCGTCACCCGCGAGTTACGGCCCGGGGCATGGCCGGAGCGCCCGGCGCGTTGCATCAAACGGGCGACGCCCTTGGCTGAACCGATTTGCAGCACACGCTCCACGGGCAGGAAATCCACCCCCAGATCCAGGCTGGAGGTGCAGACCACTGCTTTCAAAAGCCCGTCCTTCAAGGCCTGCTCAACCCAGTCGCGGGTGTCGCGTGACAGCGAACTGTGATGCAACGCGATCAGCCCGGCCCAGTCCGGTCGCGCCTCAAGCAGCGCCTGATACCAGATTTCCGACTGTGCCCGGGTGTTGGTGAACACCAGGCTGCTGGCGCAGACATCGAGTTCGGCGACCACTTGCGGCAGCATCTTCAAACCGATGTGTCCGGCCCACGGAAATCGTTCGAGGGTGGGTGGGAGCAGGGTGTCGATCGCCAGCGCTTTTTCGTTCTGACCCTGGACGCTGACGCCACCGCCATGTGGGATCAGCACCTGTTCGGCGTGGGATTGATTACCGAGCGTGGCGGACACGCCCCAGACAATCAATTCGGGCTGCCAGTGACGAAGGCGGGCGAGGGCCAGTTGCAGCTGCACGCCGCGTTTATTGCCGAGCAGCTCGTGCCATTCATCGACGACGATCATGCGCAGTGTCGCCAGCGCTGTTTGCGCGTCGGCGCGGGCGAGCAGCAGGGTCAGGCTTTCGGGTGTAGTGATCAGCGTGGTCGGCAGGCGTCGGCTCTGCCGGGCGCGCTCGCTGCTGCTGGTGTCACCGGTGCGCAGGCCGATACTCCAGGGGATTTCCAGGTCCGTCACGGGAGTTTGCAGCGCGCGTGCGGTGTCGGCAGCGAGGGCGCGCATCGGCGTGATCCACAGCACGGTCAGTGGTTCGGCAACCGGTTTGCGTTTACGTGAAGTTTCAACGATGGGAGCTGTTCGGGCGAAGCGGTTGAGTGCGGCAAACCATACCGCATAGGTTTTGCCGGCGCCGGTGCTGGCGTGCAGCATTCCGGATTCACCGTTTTTTACCGCAGCCCACACCTGTTTCTGAAAGGCGAACGGCTTCCAGCCGCGAGCGCTGAACCAGGTTTTTGCGAGGTCGGAGGATTTCGCCATGCGGGCTGCGCGCGCTCTGGAGGGGTTATTCCAGTGACCACGCGGTGGGCGGACAAGTTTGATTTTTGTAGGAGTGAGCCTGCTCGCGATAGCGGTGCGTAAGTCACATCAGTGTTGGATGTAATGACGCCATCGCGAGCAGGCTCACTCCTACAGGGGGTTGTGTACGACGTTACTTCAGGTTGCCGCTGAGAAATTGCTTGAGGCGTTCGCTTTTCGGGTTGCCGAGGACATCTTCGGGCGCACCTTCTTCCTCGACCAGACCTTGATGCAGGAATAGAACCTGGCTCGAAACTTTACGGGCGAAGCTCATCTCGTGGGTCACCATGATCATGGTCCGGCCTTCCTCGGCCAAACCCTGAATCACCTTCAACACTTCCCCGACCAGTTCCGGATCGAGCGCCGAGGTCGGCTCATCGAACAGCATCACCTCCGGCTCCATCGCCAACGCCCGGGCAATCGCCACGCGCTGTTGCTGGCCGCCGGACAAAAACGCCGGATATTGATCGGCCACCCGCGCCGGCAGACCGACCTTGTCGAGGTAACGGCGGGCGCGGTCTTCGGCCTCCTGCTTGCTGCAACCGAGCACCCGGCGCGGGGCCATGGTGATGTTTTCCAGCACGGTCATGTGGCTCCACAGGTTGAAGTGCTGGAACACCATCGCCAGCCGCGTGCGCAGACGTTGCAGTTCATCGGCGTCGGCGACGTGCATGCCGTGGCGGTCGGTGACCATGCGGATCTTCTGGCCATCAAGGCTCATCGCACCGTCGTTGGGTTGTTCGAGAAAGTTGATGCAGCGCAAAAAGGTGCTTTTGCCCGAGCCGCTGGCGCCGATCAGGCTGATCACGTCGCCGGTCTTGGCCTTGAGCGAAACGCCTTTGAGCACCTGATGGTCGCCATAGCTTTTGTGCAGGCCTTCAACGGTCAGTTTGTACATAGGACAGACATCCTCAAGGCGAAAGTAGGTAGCCGCTGCGATAGGCTTCAGCGCCCGCGACGTGGGCGATGACCATGCCGGCAGTGGCCATGCGTCGCAGCGAACGGGCGTACATCACGCCGGCGCTGGTGCAATGAATGGGGGTGACCCGGTCGTGGATCGGGTCGATGATTTCGGCGATCTGCTGCCCGGCTTCGAGGTATTGCCCCGCCGTGGCGGTGTACACCAGCAGGCCGCCGACCGGGGTGGTCACCGGCTCCACACCCGCCAGCGGCGTGGCGGGGTAGGGCAGCGACGGCTGCGGTTTGGTCTCGCCGACGATCGCATCGGACTGGATCAGATAGTCGATCAGCGCCTGGCAGTCGCGGCTGGCCAGCGGATGGTTGACGTCACCCTGACCGCGCAACTCGACGGTCACCGAGAAACTGCCCAGCGGAATCTCGAAGTGTTCGCCAAAGCGCTCCCTCAATTGCCACCACAGCAGCGTGAAGCATTCGTCGAACGACTGGCCGCCGGAATCGGTGGCCAGCAGGCTGGCCTGGGCTTCGATGTAGCGCGCCAGTGGCTCGACCTGCGGCCACGCTTCGGGCGTGGTGTAGAGGTGAACCACCGATTCGAAATCGCAATGCAGGTCCAGCACCATGTCCGCATCGCAGGCCAACCGTTGCAGGGTCAGGCGCTGGGATTGCAGTTGCGTGCTGGCGGTCTGGCGGGCGAGGGCGTTGCGCAGGCTGGCGCGGATCAGTTCGAGGTTGTGCTGCGGATCGTCGCCCAGCTTGCCTTCGATGGCGTTGCCGATCTCTTCGCTGAGGTCGACGAACCAGCGGTTGAAGTTCTGCCCGCTCTCCAGTTCGTAACGGCCCAGCGGCACGTCCATCAGCACTTGTTCGAGGCCGACCGGATTGGCCACCGGCACCAGCACGATTTCGCTGCGCAGGCGCCCGGCGGCTTCCAGCTCCGCCAGACGCTGCTTGAGGTGCCAGGCGACGAGCATGCCGGGCAATTCATCGGCGTGCAGCGAAGACTGGATGTAGACCTTGCCCTTGGCCTGCGCCGGGCCGAAGTGGAAGCTGTGGATCTGTCGTGCGGTCCCCGGCAGCGGGGCCAGCAGGTCATGGATCTGGTGTCGCATTACAAGGTTTCCTAGTGTGTCGGCCCGAGGAAGGCCAGCCATCGGCGTTCGGCAAGACGGAACAGGCCGACCAGCGCAAAGGTAATGGTCAGGTAGATCAGCGCGGCGATGCCGAATGACTGAAAGGTCAGGAAGGTCGCCGAGTTGGCGTCCCGGGCGACTTTCAGAATGTCGGGGATGGTCGCGGTGAAGGCCACGGTGGTCGAGTGCAGCATCAGGATCACTTCGTTGCTGTAATACGGCAACGAACGGCGTAAGGCTGACGGCATGATCACGTAGGCATACAGCTTCCAGCCTGTCAGACCATAAGCCTTGGCCGCTTCGACTTCGCCGTGGTTCATGCTGCGGATCGCCCCGGCAAAAATCTCCGTGGTGTACGCGCAGGTGTTCAGGGCGAAAGCGAGGATCGTGCAGTTCATCGCATCGCGAAAGAAACTGTCGAGTATCGGCTGCGCACGTACGGCCGCGAGGCTGTAAATCCCGGTGTAGCAGATCAGCAGCTGGATATACAGCGGCGTGCCTCGGAACAGGTAGGTGTAGAACTGCACCGGCCAGCGCACGTAGAAGTGGCTGGAAACCCGGGCGATCGACAGCGGAATCGACACCAGGAAACCGATGAAGATCGAGGCGCTGAGCAGCCACATCGTCATCGCCAGACCAGTGATGTTCTGGCCGTCGGTATAAAGGAAAGCTCGCCAGTATTCCTGCAGAAGTTCGATCATCGTACGGCCTCCCGGGCACCGGCAGCGTAGCGGCGTTCGAGCCAGCGCAGGATGAAGTTCGAGGCACTGGTGATCAGCAGATAAATCAACGCGGCGAGGACCAGGAAATAGAACAGTTGATAAGTGCTTTTACCGGCGTCCTGCGCGGCTTTGACCAGATCGGCGAGGCCGATGATCGACACCAGCGCGGTGGCCTTGAGCATCACCATCCAGTTGTTACCGATGCCCGGCAACGCGAAACGCATCATTTGCGGGAACACCACAAAACGAAAGCGCTGGCCGCGTTTGAGGCCATAGGCGGTGGCCGCTTCGACCTGACCGCGCGGCACGGCGAGGATCGCCCCGCGGAAAGTCTCGGTGAAATACGCGCCATAAATGAAGCCCAGGGTCAGCACCCCGGCGCTGAACGGGTCGATCTCGATGTATTCCCATTCCATGTAGTCGGTGAGCGTCGTCAGCCAGGTTTGCAGGCTGTAGAAGATCAGCAGCATCAGCACCAGGTCCGGCACCCCGCGAATCAGCGTGGTGTAGAGCTGGGCGGGCAGGCGCACCAGTTTGATTTTTGACAGTTTGGCACTGGCGCCGAGCAGGCCGAGCAACACGGCCACCAGCAGCGACAACGCCGATAATTTGATGGTCATCCAGGTGCCTTCCAACAGCAACGGGCCAAAGCCCTTGAGGCTGAAGGCGGAGAGCCCCAGATTTTGTAAGAGGGTTTCGAACATAAATCAGCAACCTGAGCGGATGGAAAAGGCGCCCATCGAGGATGGGCGCCGGGGCATTATTTGCCGCTGTACAGATTCAGATCGCCAAAGTGTTTCTTTTGAATCTCGGCGTATTTGCCGTCATCGTGTAACGCTTTGATACCTTTATCTAAAAGCGCCTTCAGCTCAGTGTTACCTTTCTTAATACCGACAGCGGTTTTGGCTGGCAGCAATTCGTTGTCGACTGGCTTGCTGACGTCATAGTCGGCGCCCTGTGGCGACTTCAGAAAGCCCAGTTCGGCTTGCAGCATGTCCTGAATGCCCGCGTCGAGACGGCCGGAGGTCAGGTCGGAATACACCTGATCCTGGTTCTGATAGGCCTGGGTTTTCACGCCAGCCTTGTCCAGCACGGCTTTGGCGTAGGCTTCCTGAATGGTGCCTTGCTCGTAACCGACGGTTTTGCCTTTCAGCGACGCGACGTCGGCAGTGATGCCGGAACCTTTTTTCGACACGTAAGCGGTCGGACCGGAGAACAGCTCGCTGGAGAAGTCGATGACTTTTTCGCGGGCCGGGGTCACGGTCATCGACGAGATCACACCGTCGAATTTGTTGGCCTTGAGGCCCGGAATCATGCCGTCGAAGTCACTTTCGACCCACTTGCACTTGACCTTCAGTTCGGCGCAGATCGCGTTGCCCAGATCGATGTCGAAGCCCACCAGGCTGCCGTCGGCCGCTTTCGACTCGAACGGTGCGTACGAAGGGTCAACGCCAAAGCGCAGCTCTTTGTATTCCTTGGCCAGCGCGGAGCCAGCGGCCATGCACAACGCCAGTGCAGAAAGGGTCAGCAATGCTTTTTTCATTATTCAATCCCTAAGAACCAATATGAGCGCTTGTGGCGCAGAATTATTGTTACTGGAACGCGTACGACCTATAGAAAGTAGCAATTTCCGAACCAGAGTCCCGAACAAGTGTTTTAAAAGGCGGGGATTGATAGATGAGGAGGGGATTGGTGCACGGAAACGGGCGCCGAAAATGCGCTGCACCATTTCGGCTCGGCGTAGAGGTTTTTGGCTGGCTGCGATAACTGTGGTGAGGGGATTTATCCCCGATGGGTTGCGAAGCAGCCCCCGGCATTCATCAGGGATAATTGCATGTTCAGATTTTGCGACTGCTGCGCAGCCGATCGGGGATAAATCCCCTCGCCACAGGTAGTCATTCAATTCAAATGACCAGTGTCCCTGGAAAGGGGGTCAAGCCAGCAGATCTTGCAAAGTAGCAAGACTATCCGCCTCATCCACAGTCTTGTCCTGCCGCCAGCGCAGCATCCGTGGAAACCTCACGGCGATCCCGCTTTTGTGCCGCCGCGACAAGGCAATCCCCTCGAAACCGAGTTCGAACACCAGACTCGGTTTCACACTGCTCACCGGGCCGAACTTCTCCACCGTGGTTTTGCGTACGATGCTGTCGACCTGGCGCATTTCCTCATCGGTCAGCCCCGAATAGGCCTTGGCGAACGGCACCAATGCCCGTTGACTGGATTCGGGCGGGCCGTCCCACACGGCAAAGGTGTAGTCGCTGTACAGACTGGCGCGGCGACCATGCCCGCGCTGAGCGTAAATCAGCACCGCATCGACACTGAACGGGTCGACCTTCCATTTCCACCACACCCCCATGTCCTTGGTCCGGCCCACACCATACAAGGCGTCACGGGCCTTGAGCATCATGCCCTCGACGCCCAGGCGCCGGGACGCTTCACGCTGATGGGCCAAGTCGAACCAGTCTGAGCCGGTCAATACGGGGGAGGCCAACAGCACCGGGCTGTTGCAGCGGGCGATGACCTCTTCCAGTTGCGCACGACGCTTGGCCTGCGGCTGATTGCGCCAGTCTTCGCCTTGCCATTCAAGCAAGTCGTAGGCGAGCACCACCACCGGCACGTCTTCGAGGATTTTCTTGTCGAGGGTTTTGCGACCGATCCGCTGTTGCAGCAGCGCGAACGGTTGCACCGCGGGCGGCTCTGGCGATTGCGGATCAAAAGCGTCCTCGGTGCGTGGATGGGTGCTTTTCCACACCACGATCTCACCGTCGATCACCGTGCCGTCCGGCAAACCGTGGACCAGCACATCGAGTTCGGGGAAGCGCTCGGTGACCAGTTCTTCACCCCGCGACCACACCCATAACCGCCCTTCACGCTTGACCACTTGCGCACGGATGCCATCCCATTTCCATTCCACTTGCCAGTCGCTCGCCGGGCCAATCATCGCCTCGAACTCTTCAACCGGTTGCGACAAGGCATGTGCGAGGAAAAACGGGTACGGCTGGCCACCGCGCTGGGAGTGTTCGTCGGCGGATTCGGCGGCGATCAGCTTCAGATAACTGGCAGCGTTCGGCCGATTGGACAGGTCGGTGTAACCCACCAGACGCTGGGCGACACGTTTGCTGTCGAGCCCGGCCATCGAGGCCAGTGCGCGGGTCACCAGCAATTTCGACACGCCGACACGAAAGCTTCCGGTGATCAGTTTGATGCACAGCATCAGGCTCGGCCGATCCAGCTGCGCCCACAGTGCCGGCAGTTGCCGTGAGAGGAATTCCGGAGTTTCACCGCGCAGTGGCAACAGTTTGTCTTCAATCCACTCGGCGAGGCCGGCATCGGAGCTGTGCAGATTTTCCGGGAGCACCAGCGAAATGGTTTCCGCCAGATCGCCGACGGCCTGATAGCTCTCCTCGAACAACCACGGCGTCAACCCGGACACCTCGACAGCGAGTTCGCGCAGGATCCGCACCGGCACCAGTTGCCGGGGCCGGCCACCGGACAGAAAGTACACCGCCCAAGCGGCGTCCTGCGGTTCGGCCTGGGCAAAATAAGCTTGCATGGCCGCCAGTTTGGCGTTGCTGGACGTGGTGGCGTCGAGTTCGGCGTACAACTCGGCGAAGGCTTTCATGCGGGCATCTCGGCGATGGTCGGTTGAGAGGCGATGTTTTCTTCTTCGTCATCGCCGTATTCGGTGTTGAAGCCCTGTGCATCGAGCCCCTGTTCGCGCAGATGGCGCACTAGCACGCCAATCGAACCGTGGGTGACCATCACCCGTTCGGCGCCAGTCTGATTGATCGCCCAGAGCAGGCCGGGCCAGTCGGCGTGATCGGACAGCACGAAGCCGCGATCCACCCCGCGCCGCCGACGCGTACCGCGCAGGCGCATCCAGCCGCTGGCGAAGGCATCGCTGAAATCGCCGAAACGCCGCATCCAGGTGCTGCCACCGGCCGAGGGCGGGGCGATCACCAGCGCCTGGCGCATGATCGGGTCACTTTTTTTCACGTCACCGGCATAGATTGTTGGCGGCAGGTACACGCCGGCATCACGGTAGACGCGGTTCAACGGCTCTACGGCGCCGTGGCTGAGGATCGGGCCGAGGGTTTCGTCGATGCCGTGGAGGATCCGCTGGGCCTTGCCGAAGGAGTAACAGAACAACACGCTGGCTTTGCCAGCGGCGATATTGGCTTTCCACCATTCATTGATTTCGCTGAACACCTGCGCCTGTGGCTGCCAGCGGTAAATCGGCAGGCCGAAGGTCGATTCGGTGATGAAGGTGTGGCAGCGCACCGGTTCAAACGGCGCGCAGGTGCCGTCCGGCTCGATCTTGTAATCGCCGGAAGCGACCCAGACTTCGCCACCGTATTCCAGACGCACCTGTGCCGAGCCGAGCACGTGGCCAGCGGGGTGAAAACTCAAGGTGACACCGTGGTGGGTCAAGCGCTGGCCGTAGGCGAGGGTTTGCAGGTTGATGTCCTGCCCCAGACGCGCGCGCAAAATCCCTTCGCTGGCGCTGCTGGAAAGGTAGTGCTGGTTGCCGGTGCGAGCGTGGTCGCCATGGGCATGGGTGATCACCGAGCGCTCGACGGGACGCCAGGGGTCGATATAAAAATCCCCGGCGGGGCAGTACAAACCTTCGGGGCGGGCGATAACAAGATCCATGTCGTTACCAGAAATGGGGGGCTTGTTAGCTATGAGGTTTGCGCGGGTTCAGAAGTTCTATGGATTTTTACAAACGCCCTCACCCCAGCCCTCTCCCGGAGGGAGATGGGGCCGACCGAGGTGTCTGGCAGGGGACATCGACCTGAAAAACCGAGTCGATTATGGATTCAGCAGTGCACGAACCGACTTGACTCATGATTCGGCAGTGCACGAACCGACTTGACTCAGGATTCGGCACAGTACGAACCGAGTTAACTCCGGATTCGGCGCAGCACCTTCAGGTCGGCGTAAGTCTGCAGCATCCCCCAATCAGTCCCCTCTCCCTCCGGGAGAGGGTTAGGGTGAGGGGCTCTTGATCTTTGAACTCATTTCCCCGGGGTGAGGGTCAGACGCGTCTTCCCGTAAACCCGATCAAAGTTCTGCGGCTGCATCGGCAAGCCGATGTACTGCCCTTTCAACCACTGATCAATGCCATTGAGGTAATTCGGGCTGACCGGATTCCCAGACTGCCCCGTACCGTTCTGCCCCATCAGCGGTTCGGCTTGACCGAAGTCGACGATAAAGCGCATCGATGGCGCACGCGTAGTGGTGAAATCCTGACCCCAGGCAAACGCTGCGGTGTTCAACGTCGTGTGATCGCCTCCCGCCGCCAGTGGTCCACGAACGGTCTGACCATTGCTGTTTTTCCAGGTGTAGCTGTGCAGTTTGCCCCACTGCCAGGCTTTGTGATCGCCGCCCAACTGACTGTCGCCAGCACTGATGGCTGCCGCAAAACTGCGGGCGAGAATCACTGCCTTGTCTTCTTTCTGCGGCGTACGGATGTCGTCCCAGAACGGACTGTCCTCGCTTCCCAGCAGATGATCCGCTTGCGCTGCGTAGGACAAATCACCGTTGGCAATAAACGCTTTCCACGCCGGGCTGGATTCCGGGCCGAGTTCGTCGAGGAAGATCTGCTTCATGCTTTCTTGCAGGAACAGTTCATAGATCGCTGCATCCGCCGAAGTCGGGCTGAGCTTGCCGTCGAACGCCATCAAGCGGGTAAACGCCTCGCGAGCCTTGCTGCGATCGGTTTCCGGCAATGCATCGATTGCCTGTTTCAGCGGCTGCTTCATGCCCGGTGCTTCGAAGACTTTCTTCAGCTTGGCGGCGAAAGTCGTGGTCTGGTCGTACTGCATGGCGATCACGCTGCGGCTGTCATGTTTGCCGCTGCCAGCCAGTTCCGCCAGACGCTCGCCACGTTCCGGCGCGGCCCATGAGTTGGACAGTTGCATGCCGTAACCGTGAGGGATGACGCGCTGGTTGGCGGTGCCGAGCCAGCCTTGCGCCGGATCCTGATCGTAGGGGTGCAGCATCGGGTCGGCGTAACCGTCCCAGTCGTAACGACCTTCCCAGCCCGGCGACGGCAGCAAGCCTTCGCCTTCACGACGATTGGGGAAACGTCCGGTGACTTGCCAGCCGATATTGCTGGCATCGGCGAAGACCAGGTTCAGGGCGATGGCGCGGATCTCGCGGCTCGCGTCCGAGGCGCGTTCAACATTCTGCGCTCGGCTCAGATCAAAAAACGCGTCCAGGGATTTGTCGTCGGTGAAGCTCGGTGTTTGCAGGGCCAGACCAAAACCGTTGCCTTGCGCCGCAGCCTGAGCACTGTTGAGCAACGCACCGTGGCGGGTTTCGTACACCGCTTCGCGAATCGGCCGCTGGCCTTTGACGAAATAGGTTTCGTTGCGCACGCCCAGCGGCTGCCATTTGCCGTTGACCTCGTAAGTCAGGCTGCTGCCCTGACGGCGGATTTTTTCCAGGAACAGGTCCTGGTTATCGCCGAGTACGCTGGTCATGCTCCACGCCACTTTACCGTTGAAACCACCCAGCACCATTGGCAAACCGGCGACGGTCACACCTGCCGCCTGATACTTCGGCGCGCGGATCTGCACGAAACTCCATAGCGACGGCGCGGCCAATGGCCCATGGCTGTCGCTGGCGAGCAGGCTCTTGCCGCTGCGACTGCGTTGCGGGGCGATGGCCCAGTTGTTCGAAGACGTGGTGCCGAGCAGGTTCAGCGTCGACAGTTGCTGGCTGGCGTTGCTCAGTTCGTTCAGGCCGGGGATTTGCCCGTTGACCTTGAGGCCTTGCAGCTTGTCGGCTTCGGCCAGCGGCAGACTCTCGTCCGGCGCGGACGGGGTCAGCCAGGCGAGCTTGTCGGTGGTCACGGTTTGCGCGAGCACCAGTGAAGAGATTTCTTCCGGCAGGTTGGCCGACTGGCTGAAATTCAGCAGGGCGAAAATCAGCGCCGAATCTTCCGGTTTCCAGTATTCAGGCTTGTAGCCGCTTGTGGCCAGGTCGCCCGGCAACTTGTCGGCGTAGCGGAACAGGTAGGCGTTGACGCCCCGGGCATAGACTTCGAAAAAGCGTTTCAGCCGTGGCGACGAAGCCTTGTAAAGTTCGGCGGCGCTTTTCTTCAGATTGACGGCGCGCATGTAACGGTCGGCGTCGAGCATCGAGGCGCCAGACATTTCCGCCAGACGGCCCTGAGCCAGCAGGCGCAGGGTGACCATTTGGTTGATGCGGTCGCTGGCGTGGACGTAACCGAGGGTAAACAGCGCGTCGTGGAAGCTGTTGCTTTCGATCAACGGCATGCCCATGGCGTTACGGCGCACCGAAACGTTCTGCGCCAGGCCCTTGAGCGGTTGCACGCCGGAGGTGGGCGGGAGGGTGTCCTGAGCGTTCCAGGTCTGGCAACCGGACAGGCTCAAGACACCGGTCACTGCTGCGGCAACGCCGAACCGGGGAAGAAAATGTGTGAGGGCTGGCGAGGCCATGGCAAAGCTCCTGCGGGGGTGTAGAGGCTGGGGGCGCAATAAAGCCGCTACGTTAGTGAGCAGGAGGTGGGCGCGCAAGCGGGGCGAGCGGTTATTTCTCGATTTGCCTGACCAACTGCAAATCTTCAGGGATAACCGGGTTTTTGTGGCGAGGGAGCTTGCTCCCGCTGGAGTGCGAAGCACTCCCAGACCCTGCATAGCCATTTATCAAAAAAATGCGTTGTCTGGACTTGCGACTGCTGCGCAGCCGAGCGGGAGCAAGCTCCCTCGCCGCAAAATCTCAACTCCACGCGTAAACTGCGGCACATTCAATGACTTTGCGTGAGGAGACCGCCATGGAACTTGAGGCCAACGCTGCACTGATCATCATCGACCAGCAAAAAGGCATCCTGCACCCCCGCTTGGGGCGGCGTAACAATCCGCAGGCTGAGGAGCGAATCCTCGATCTGCTGGGGCTTTGGCGGCACAGCGAGCGGCCGGTCATCCATGTGCAGCATCTATCCCGTGAACCGGACTCGGTGTTCTGGCCCGAACAGGAAGGGGTGGAGTTTCAGCCAAGGTTTTTGCCCCGGGACGGTGAGTGGCTGATCCAGAAACAAGTGCCGGATGCGTTCTGTGTCACCGGGCTTGCGGCGCGGTTGCGTGAGGCGGGGATCGGGCAATTGGTCATCGTCGGCGTGGCGACCCACAACTCGGTGGAGGCCACGGCGCGCACGGCGGGCAATCTGGGGTTTGATACGTGGGTGGCAGAGGATGCGTGCTTCACCTTCGACAAGGCCGATTACTTCGGCACGTTGCGTACGGCTGAAGACGTGCACGGGATGTCGCTGGGGAATTTGCATGGGGAGTATGCGACGGTGGTCAGTTCGGCGCGGATTCTGGCGGCAGGCTGAAAAGCTTTCATTGAATGTGCCGGCCCCTTCGCGAGCAGGCTCGCTCCCATATTGCTGAAACACCGGCCATTGTGGGAGCTGGCTTGCCAGCAATAGCAGTGTGTCAGGCGCCAGCAATGTTGAAGGTGCCGGCTTCATCGCTGGCAAGCCAGCTCCCACAGGTATCACGGTGCGTTCAAATGTGGGAGCGAGCCTGCTCGCGAAGGCGGTGTGTCAGGCGAAGAGGCTCTTCGCCCAAGGCATCAAGCGCCGTGGCACTTCTTGAATTTCTTGCCGTTGCCGCATGGGCAAGGGTCGTTGCGGCCGACGTCTTTCAGGGCGTTGCGCACCGGTTCCTGGTGGGCGTGGCCGCAGTTCGGGCCGTGGACATGGCCGTGATCGTGATCGTGGTGATGGTCATGATCGTGATTGCAGTCAGGGCCATGGACATGAGGTTGCTGAGTCATCGGTGTTGCTCCGGAATTAAATCGGCCGGGATTATCACGCTATTGCGCTCAAGGTGCACGTAGTGGGCGATGAATAAACCGGTTTCCATTTCGCCTTGTAACCGATAGGGAATCTGCTGATTTGGACTTTTCAGCATTTTCACCACCTCTTTCACCTGCGGCCAAAGATTGGTGCGAATCGGCACCTTATAAAAGGCGCTGCGCTTCGGCCCGACGGTGATCCAGTGTTCATACTCGCCTTCGGCCAGCAGCATGTCGGCCAGATGAATGCGGTACTCCAGACCGCGCACGGTCAAGTCGCTGTCGTTGGGGTTGTCGATGCGAAAGTGCAGGATGAATTTCTGCTCGAGCAGTTTGGCCCGTACCACTTCGACTTTTACCAGGTGCACGGCGGGGTCGCGGGTGTCGTCGCTGAACCATGAGGCGCAGCCGCTGAGCCCGAGAAACAGCAGCAGGGTGAGGGTTTTCAGTGTGCGCCAGTGACCGAGCATGGATTGACTCCCTTTGCTGCCAGTCTAGACGCTAAAAGATCGCAACCTTCAGCAGCTCCTATGGGGTGAACGAAATCCCGTGCCGGAGCTGCCGAAGGCTGCGATTTTTTAATCTCAAGCGCCAAAGTATCCCGCGCAGCACTTCTTGAATTTCTGCCCACTGGCACATGGGCAACTGTCGTTGCGCCCCAGCTTCAACTGCACGGTCGGATCAATGAAGTACCAGCGGCCGGCGTTCTGCACAAACGATGAGCGCTCACGGTGGCTGTGTTCGCCCTGGTCGTCGTGCCAGCGCGCAGTGAAGGTAACGAAGGCGTGTTCCGGCTGGCCGCCGAAGACTTCCGAACTTTCGACCTCAAGGCCGAGCCAGGTGCTCTGCGCGCTCCAGGCACTGATCGACTGCCGATCAAGACCCGATTGCTGAGCGGGCAGGGTGGTCGCCACCAGATAGTCGATCAGCCCGAGCACATAGGCGCTGTAGCGCGAACGCATCAGGGCTTCGGCACACGGGGCCGGATGGCCCTCGTGATAATGACCGCAGCAGGCATCCAGCAGATTGCCGCTGCCGCAAGGGCAAATGGCTGTACTCATTGCATTACCACCAGTATTTCCCGAAGTTTTCCGGATTGGCCCAGAACCGCGAGTTGAGCCAGTCGGGGACTTGTTTGTAGTCAAGCAGATCGTAGGTAAACAGGGTCAACACCTGTTCGTCACGCTGGAAGCGTTCGCTGGCTTGCAGCGCCAGCGAGTAGAAATCGGTTTCCTGCCAGCCACTGGCCGAAAGGTCCGCCAGCACTGCGATGCGGCTGGCGTTGAGATTGCGAATACCGCCCAGCAGGTTAAGGCCGTCGCGCTTGGGCAAATGCTCCAGGCAGTCGACTACCAGCGCCAGATCGAAACGCCGCGCCGCCAGTTCCGCCGGCAAGGCGCCGGGCGCGGCGTGGGCCACGCACGTGTCTGGATGCGCTTGTTTGAAAGCGCTCAGCGCGGGGAATTCAGTGGCACCGATCAGCAGCAGACGCGCCGGCGCGTAGCGATCCAGCAAAGCGGCCAACGCCTGTTGCGGCGTACGGGAAGAAATGGCGACGTTCATCGAAGCTCCTCAATCAGACCGCCAAGACTAGCCTGCCTGACTGCGGCGGCAAAGAGCCCTGCCGCGCAGGTTTGCGACAAATGCGCCAAAGTCCTGTGAACACGGTCGCAAACAGCAGTGGCCTATTGCTGGCGGAGATTAAAACTCCGGTCTTTACTCCCTGAATCGGTTCTAAGCCGATCCCTCAGGAGAAAACCAGATGAGCATAGTTCGGACAGCATTACCTTTGATTCTGCTAACCAGTGTGTTGACTGGTTGCGCAGGTTTGCAGAAAACCGACTGGCCGACCTGTGCGGCGGTCGGTGGTGTTGTCGGTGCCGGCCTCGGCGCGACCGAGAGTTCGGCATGGGCCGGCTATGGCGCGTTGGTGGTCGGTGGTACGGCAGCGGCCTATTGCTGGGTACACGGTGATGGCGACGAAGACGGCGATGGTGTGCCGGACAGTCGCGACAAGTGCCCGCACACGCCTAAAGGTGTACAGGTCGACGCTGACGGTTGCCCTCCACCCGCCCCTGCACCAGTGGTTGAAGAGGCTGTAGTGGTCAAGGAAGAAACCATCGTTATTCGTGATGTGCACTTCCAGTTCGACAAAGCCACGCTGACCGGCCCCGACAAGCAAGTGCTCGACAAAGTCGCCACACGCCTGAAACAGGAATCCTCGACCGCACAACTGACCGTGACCGGTCATACCGACAGCGTGGGCAGCGATGCCTACAACAAAAAACTGTCGGACCGTCGTGCGCACTCGGTGGTGGAATACCTGATCCAGCAAGGTGTGCCACGTGCCAGCTTCGTTTCGGTGTCCGGTCTGGGTGAAAGCCAGCCTGTTGCCGATAACAAAACTGCTGACGGTCGTGCGCAAAACCGTCGTACCGAAATCAAAATCGTCCGCTAGGCCTCTCGCATCCGCGGCTTGTGCAGTCGCGGATGCGGGTCTTTACTCCTGTGTAACCGGTATGGGCCGGTGACACAGGAGCTTTCACAATGACTGTTTTCTCAAGGTCCGTCTTGCCGGTGCTGCTGCTAGGCAGCTTGCTCACCGGTTGCGCCACCCACAGCGATGGCACTGCACCCCTCAATCAACGTACGTGGCCGATCTGCAGCCTTATCGGCGGGCTGGTCGGTGGCGGTCTCGGCGCCATCGAAAGTGGCGGCTGGGCCGGTGGCGGCGCGGCGCTGGGGATTCTTACCGGCGGACTGATCTGTTATGCCCAGGACGGCGATGAAGACGGCGACGGCGTATTCGACCGCCGTGACCGTTGCCCCGATACCCCGGCCAACACCCCGGTCGATCACCGTGGCTGTCCACTGCCGCAGTACCCGGTGGCACAGAAACCGGTCGAACCGGCTCCGCAAACCGAAGTCATCACCTTGAGCGATGCCGGCAACGTGCTCTTCGATTTCGACAAGTCTGACCTGACGCCAGCGGCAAAGGCCCAGCTCGATACGTTGATGGACAAACTGCGCAATGCCGACGTGGTGAGCATCAAAGTCATCGGCCATACCGACAGCAAAGGATCGGATGCATACAACCAGGCGCTTTCCGAACGACGCGCCAGCAGCGTCGCGGCTTATCTGCTGAGTCAGGGCCTGGCGCCGAACAAACTGACGAGTGAAGGGCGTGGCGAAAGCGAGCCGGTGGCGGATAACGCGACCGACGAAGGGCGCGCGCAAAACCGCAGAGTGGAGCTGCACATCAATCGCTAGGATGTGTCTGTAGTCCGCGAGCTAGAGCTGCCGGGGCGATCATCGTCGCTCCGGCAGCCATTTGGCGGCTCGGCAAGGTTTTTTCATTTTTGCCTCTGGCTTATCCCCCGCAGAAGCCGTTACTGTGCGCCCAAAGAATAATTCGCAACACGGGGGGGCGTATGAAAGTGTTCTGGGGGCTGGGGCGGTTATTGACCCTGCTGTTCTGCTGTGTGGTGCTGGCCAATCAGCTTGTACCCTTTGTTCATCCGCTGCATCTGTTGGTCAATCTGGCCGGCGGTCTGCTGTTAACGGTTCATGTGCTCGAAGTGCTGCTGTGCAATCGCAGCCTCAAGGGACGTCCGCACCCTTGGCGTGACCGTGGCCGCATCCTGCTGTTCGGCGTATTCCACCTGCAAACCATCCCGGCCCCGGCCGCTCCGGAGGCTTCTTCCCATGCGTAAACTCTGCTTGCTCGCTGCATTCATCAGCCCATTGGCCTGTGCCCAAGTGGTCAGCGTCGAACCCAACTCCCTTATGCGGTTGCCTAATAACACCGGCACTTTGCAGCTTGAGCGTCTGGACGTGGCCGATTACGGCACCTTGCTGATTCCCGCCAACGTCACTGAACTGAGTGTCGGTGAATTGCGCCTCGGTCACGAAGCTCGAATCGCCATCGTGCCGGGGGCACAGGCGTTGGACATGAAGGTTGCTCGCGCAGAACTCGGCGAAGGCAGCCAGATCACCGCACGCGGTGCACCGGGCACCTACGAAAAAGCCGCCCGGGCAGGGCGCAATCTGAATCTGCAGTTCAAGGCATTGAACGCGCCGCAACTGTTGGTCGATGCCCGTGGCGGCACCGGTGCGCCTGGTTTTGTCGGACTGGACGGTGGCAACGGTGAAGATCCGGGCTGCACTTATGGCTCGGCCGGGCACGGTGCTGATGGCAGTGACGGCAGTGACGGTCAACCCGGTGCTCCGGGTGGGCTGGTACGCCTTGAAGTGCCGCGTGAGTTTCCGGCGGAGCTGATCAAGGTCAACGTGGCCGGCGGTGCCGGTGGCCCGGCGGGCGTTGGCGGCAAGGCCGGCAAGGGCGGCAAGTCCAAGGGCTGCCTGGTGTATCGCGCCGATGGCGGCAAGAATGGCAAGGCCGGCGCTGATGGTCAGCCTGGACCGGTCGGCGCGGCGGGTGCCGTGACCGTGCAGCGCTTCTAAAGAACAGCAAGGCTCAATTGTGGCGAGGGGATTTATCCCCGATGGACTGCGTAGCAGTCCCCGCTTTTGGATTAAAGAGCGGGGACGCTTCGCGACCCATCGGGGATAAATCCCCTCGCCACAGCAGTGTTCACAGCTCAAAAAATGCTGTGGCTCAGAACATCGGCCGCGCCGCCGCAATCGCCACCAGCAGCAACCCGACAATCAGATTAATCCCCACCACCCGGCGAATACGCCCGAGCACCGCCGCACCTGTCGGCCAGTCCTTTGCTTCAACCGCTTTGCGCAGCTCTGGCAGCATCAACCCCTGAATCCGGATAAACAGCGCCGTCATCACCACGTATAACCCGATCATCACCTGCACATATTTCGGTGCGGTCTCAAAACCGACCTGCTGCAGATGCAACATGCCTACGCCGCTGATCGGCAAGATGATCACCGCGACCCAGACCCAGCGAAAAAAACCTTGAAACACTTCCACCCACAGTGTCAGTCGGGCAGGGCCGTCGAGGGCCTTCACAGCCGCGGGACGCAAGACCATCCAGGCGAAAAACATGCCGCCGACCCACACGAGTGCGGACAGGACATGCAGGGGGTAAACGAGGCTAAAAGGTGTCATTGGGGTACTCCGTTCTGCGCGGGATCGATTCGCGGGGTATGATAGCCGCCGTTGGGGGGCGTTCTCGATCAGTTTCCGCGCCGCGCCGCGCCTGCTGTTGTGCAGGGCAAGGCGCGAGAAGCGTGGTTTGGTCATTCCAAATAAGCTTCGAGCAACGCAGCCCTGCACAACAGCAGGCGCGGCCCTTCGGGTTGTGCCTTAAAGCGGGCCAGCCTGCGTTGCAGGCCTTGGAAAGGGAACAACCATTTCCAGCGGCCTGCGCCTTGCCTGGTCCGCTTTAAGGCGACAACGCGGCGTGGAAACTGATCGAGAACGCCCCCCTGAACCACTGAAAATTTATCCAGCGTTTTTGCGCCCGACACTCAATGATCAGCACTGAACTCAAAACCACGATCCAGGGCGCCTACTCGCGTTTTCTAGAGGCCAAGAGCCTCAAGCCGCGTTACGGCCAGCGCCTGATGATCGCTGAAATCGCCAAAGTCCTCGGAGATATCGATACCGATGACGAAGGCCGGCGCAGTGGCGACCCCGCGATTGTCGCGGTGGAAGCCGGGACCGGTACCGGTAAAACCGTGGCCTACAGCCTCGCGGCGATCCCTACTGCCAAACTGGCGGGCAAACGTCTGGTGATCGCGACCGCGACCGTCGCGCTGCAAGAGCAGATCGTCTACAAGGATTTGCCCGACCTGATGCGCAACAGCGGGCTGAACTTCAGCTTTGCTTTGGCCAAGGGCCGTGGCCGTTACATGTGTCTGTCCAAGCTCGACATGCTTTTGCAGGAAGGTCACGCGCAAACCGCCACGGCCCAGCTGTTCGAAGAGGAAGGCTTCAAGATCGAGGTCGATGAGGCCAGTCAGAAGCTGTTCACCAGCATGATCGAAAAGCTTGCCGGCAATAAATGGGACGGCGACCGCGACAGCTGGCCGAATGCGCTGGAAGACGCCGACTGGGCGCGCCTGACCACCGATCACAGCCAATGCACCAACCGCCATTGCCCGAACTTCGGCCAGTGCGCCTTCTACAAGGCCCGCGAGGGCATGGGCAAGGTTGACGTGATCGTCACCAACCACGACATGGTTCTGGCTGACCTGGCGCTCGGCGGCGGCGCGGTGTTGCCCGACCCGCGCGACACCATTTACGTGTTCGACGAAGGTCATCACCTGCCGGACAAGGCAATCGGCCACTTCGCCCATTACACACGCCTGCGTTCCACCGCCGACTGGCTGGAAACCACCGCCAAGAACCTCACCAAGTTGCTGGCCCAGCATCCGCTGCCGGGAGATCTCGGCAAGTTGATCGAGCAAGTGCCGGAGCTGGCGCGCGAGATCAAGACCCAGCAGCAGTTCATGTTTACGGCCTGCGAGCAGATTGCCGATTTCAAACCCGGCGAAGACGTCGAGGGCCGTGAGCGGCCTCGCCATCGCTTTGTTGCCGGGGTCATTCCCGAACACATGCGCGAAATGGGCATTGAGCTGAAGAAAGGCTTCGCCCGTCTTAATGACCTGTTCACGCGCCTGACCGACCTGCTCAAGGAAGGCATGGACGGCGAGGTCAACATCGGCATCGCCAGCAATCAGGCCGAAGAGTGGTATCCGCTGTTCGGCAGCCTGTTGTCCCGTGCCTCCGGCAACTGGGAACTATGGACCGCGTTCACCGCCGAAGACCCGGAAGACAGCCCGCCGATGGCGCGCTGGCTGACCTTGGCCGAAAGCGGCTCATTGTTCGACATCGAGGTCAACGCCAGCCCGATCCTCGCCGCCGAAACCTTGCGTCGTAGCCTGTGGAACGTCGCCTACGGCTGTCTGGTGACGTCGGCAACGCTGACCGCGCTGGGCACGTTCGACCGCTTCCGCATGCGTGCCGGCCTGCCGAAAAAAGCCGTCACCGCCGTGGTGCCGAGCCCGTTCCATCACGCCGACGCTGGCGTGTTGCGCGTGCCGGATCTGAAAGCCGACCCGCGCGATGCCGCTGCTCACACCGCCGCGATCATCCGTGAGTTGCCGGATCTGGTCGAAGGTTCGCGCGGCACGCTGGTGCTGTTCTCCTCGCGCAAACAGATGCAAGACGTGTTCGACGGTCTCGACCGCGACTGGCGCAAGCAAGTGTTCATTCAAGGCAACCTGTCGAAACAGGAAACCCTGAACAAGCACAAGGCGCGGGTCGATGGCGGTGATTCCAGTGTGCTGTTCGGTCTCGCCAGTTTTGCCGAGGGTGTCGACTTGCCGGGCGCGTATTGCGAGCACGTAGTGATCGCCAAGATTCCGTTCTCGGTGCCGGACGATCCGGTCGAGGCCGCGCTGTCGGAGTGGATCGAAGCCCGTGGCGGCAATCCGTTCATGGAAATCTCGGTGCCCGATGCCTCGCTGAAGCTGGTTCAGGCCTGCGGGCGTCTGCTGCGTACCGAAGAAGACCGCGGCACCATCACCTTGCTCGACCGGCGCCTGGTCACCCAGCGCTACGGCAAGGCGATCCTCAATGCGTTGCCTCCTTTCCGTCGTGAAATATCCTGAGACACCGGTGGGCAATTTCGCCCGCCGCGCTGTCTATCTCTCTGCCAACGCTTTTCCATTGGCCTTTTGGTCGTTAGGGAGAACTCCGTTCTTATGATCCGCCGTTCATTGCCTGCCGTGTTTGCCTTGATCTTCGCCGCCCCGTTGCTGGCGGCGCCTGCTGGCCAGCAGACGCTGTTCAACTTTGTCCGTCCCGCCGACGTGGTGAAAATCACCACGGAAAACGCCGACCTGCCGCAAGCCAACGCCGAACAAACCCCTGAGGGTGAAGTGCTGCGCCGGGTGACGTTCAACCCGGTGGCCCGCCCGACGTTGCGCCTGACTCCGCAGACCGGTGCCTGGGACTGGTCGCAGTCCGGAATGATGAGCCTGCGCCTGCAGAGTGCGATGAACTGGGCCGTGACGGTCTATGTGCAGATCCAGAGCAACAATGGCCAGACGCTGACCAGTCGCGTCGACCTGCCGGCCGGCCCGGCGCAAACCTTGCTGGTGCCGTTGGTAGCGGCCACGCCACTGAGCCAGGGCATGAAGGCCGGGCCGCCGATGCCGATGACCATCGATGGTCAACGCATTTTGCTGGCCAGCAGTAGCGGCGAGATTGATCGCAGCCAAATCGTATCGGTGAGTCTGTCGATGGATCAGCCGAAAGTTGCCCAGAGCCTGCTGCTCGAACGCTTTGGCGTGCAGGACGGCGAGGCGGTCACGCAAGCGGTGTACGGCAATCTGGTCGACGCTTATGGTCAGTCGACCCGCAGCAAATGGCCGGAAAAAATCGCCACTGACGAACAACTCAAATCTGCCGCCGCCAAGGCACAGCAACAGCTGAAAACCTGGCTGGCCGAGCGCGAGAAGTCCTTGCTGGACAAGTTCGGCGGCTGGAGCAAAGGCCCGGTCTTTAAGGCCAGCGGCTTCTTCCGCACGGAAAAACGCGACGGTCGCTGGTATCTGGTGACGCCAGAAGGGCATCCGTTTTACTCCCTCGGCGTCAACACCATCAGCCCCGAGGTCAACCAGACCTACGTGGCGGGTCGCGAATACATGTTCGAATCCCTGCCAAAAACCGGCGAGCCCCTAGCCATTCACTTCGGTGAAGGCGACAACCGTGGCGGCAACGGTGCCGATCAGGGCCGGGGCTACGGCAATGGGCGCTGGTACGACTTCTATGCCGCCAACCTGCAGCGGGTCTACGGCGAGCCTTGCGCGCCGGACAGCGACGGCAAGGCCGGGATCGCTGAAGCGGCCAAGGCTGGCGCGGTGGAAGAAACGGCAGCGAAAGCCGCAGAGCCTGTAGCAGGCGCCAGCGAAGCGAAGTCCGGTGTCGCCGAAGCGGCGAAAACCGACGCGGTGGCAACGACTGCTGAAAAAGCTGCCGATCAAACCGTCACGGCTCCGTGCAAAGCCACGGTCGATGAGCAGCAGTGGGCCAGCCATACCCTTGATCGCTTGCAAGCCTGGGGTTTCAACACGATCGGCAACTGGAGTGCCGATGCGCTGGCTGACGCCGACCGCGTGCCGTACACCTTGCCGTTGTCGATCGTCGGCGATTACACCAGCATCAGCACCGGCAGCGACTGGTGGGGCGGTATGCCCGACCCGTTCGATCCGCGTTTCGCCATGGCCACCGAACGCGCCGTGGCCATCGCTGCCCGCGATCATCGCGATGATCCGTGGCTGATTGGCTATTTCGCCGATAACGAACTGGCGTGGGCCGGTCCCGGCGACGATCCGAAATCCCGTTACGCGCTGGCGTACGGCACCTTGAAAATGACCACCGACGTGCCGGCCAAACGCGCGTTTCTCAAGCAATTGCGTGACAAATACCGTAATCAGGCGGGGCTGTCGAAAGCCTGGGGCATCGACCTGCCGGCGTGGGAATTGATGGAAGATCCGGGTTTCGTCCCGCCGCTGCCGAACCCGGAACACCCGGAAATCGAGGCCGACTTCAAATACTTCCAGAAGGTCTTCGCCGACACCTATTTCAAGACCATCTCCGACTCGCTGAAATGGCATGCGCCGAACCAGTTGCTGCTCGGCGGCCGCTTCGCCATCAGCACCCCGGAAGCCGTGGCGTCCTGCGCGCAATATTGCGATGTGCTGAGTTTCAACATGTACACGCTCAAACCGCAGGATGGTTATGACTTTGCCGCTTTGAATGCATTGGACAAACCGGTGCTGATTACCGAGTTCAACTTCGGCTCCACTGATCGCGGCCCGTTCTGGGGCGGTGTGACGCAACTGGCCAAGGAAGAGGATCGCGGTGCGGCGTATGCCAACTTCCTCAAACAGGCCTTGAGTGAACCGTCGATTGTCGGCGTGCACTGGTTCCAGTATCTGGATCAACCGGTGACCGGGCGTCTGCTGGATGGCGAGAACGGGCACTTTGGTTTGGTCGGCGTGACCGATCTGCCGTATCAGGGCTTTGTCGAAACGGTGCGCAAGAGCAATTTGCAGGCGGTTGATCAGCTTGGCAAAGAGGCGGAGAAAGCCGCAGCGGTCGCCGGTCATGAGGCTGAAGGCGGGCGCAAGGGCGAAGCCGGCAAAGGCCCGGGTGCAGGGCATGCGGGTGGGCATTCGGGCAATGGTCACTGACTGACACTGTGGCGAGTGGGCAAGCCCCCTCGCCACACCCAAAAATCCGATTCAACCGTCCAGCCCGCAGCTGTTCCCAAATCCCTCAAGGGCTGGAACAATGCGGGCCACTTTGTAGAGCGTTTTCGCGGGGGAGTTGCGGGTGCAGATTCAGGGACATTACGAGCTTCAATTCGAAGCGGTGCGCGAAGCTTTCGCCGCACTGTTCGACGATCCCCAGGAACGCGGCGCAGCCTTGTGCATTCAGGTCGGCGGAGAAACCGTCCTCGACCTCTGGTCCGGTACCGCCGACAAGGATGGCGCCGAGGCCTGGCACAGCGACACCATCGCCAATCTGTTCTCCTGCACCAAAACCTTCACCGCCGTCACTGCGCTGCAACTGGTCGCCGAGGGCAAGTTGCAACTGGATGTTCCGGTCGCCCGCTACTGGCCGGAGTTCGCCGCCGCCGGCAAAGAGGCCGTGACCCTACGCCAATTGCTCTGCCATCAGGCCGGTCTGCCGGCCCTGCGCGAGTTGCTGGCGCCTGAAGCCCTTTATGAATGGCAAACCATGGTCGACGCTCTCGCGGCTGAGGCGCCGTGGTGGACGCCGGGCACTGGCCACGGTTATGCCGCGATCACTTACGGCTGGCTGATCGGCGAGTTGTTACGCCGCGCCGACGGTCGCGGACCGGGTGAATCCATCGTCGCCCGTGTCGCCAAGCCACTGGGTCTGGATTTCCATGTCGGTTTGGCCGACGAAGAGTTTCACCGTGTCGCACATATCGCCCGGGGCAAGGGCAATGCGGGCGACGCCGCCGCTCAGCGTCTTCTGCAAGTGACCATGCGTGAACCGACCGCCATGACCACCCGCGCCTTCACCAACCCACCGTCGGTGCTCACCAGCACCAACAAACCGGAATGGCGGCGCATGCAACAACCGGCAGCCAATGGCCACGGCAACGCGCGCAGCCTCGCTGGTTTCTACGCCGGTTTGCTCGACGGCAGCCTGCTTGAAAGCGACATGCTCGAAGAGCTGACCCGCGAGCATAGCCTCGGCGAAGACAAGACCCTGCTGACCCGCACCCGTTTCGGTCTGGGCTGCATGCTCGATCAACCGGACGTGCCCAACGCCACTTACGGCCTCGGCCCACGGGCGTTCGGCCATCCGGGCGCAGGCGGTTCGATCGGTTTTGCTGACCCTGAGCATGATGTCGCGTTTGGTTTTGTGACAAATACCCTAGGGCCGTACGTCTTGATGGATCCGCGTGCGCAGAAGCTCGCGCGGGTGCTTGCCACTTGTCTGTAAAGCGTCATCAGAGGTTCCAGGGCCGGAACCTCGACAGGTTTTTCGATTCAAAGCGTCTGTTTATCCGGGCGAAAGTGCTCTGATTTTTCATTACTTCATTTTGTGGATTTTCAATGTCAGCTAAAACGACTCTCGCCCTGGCCCTGTGTGTTGCGATCACCGGTTGTGCACAGACTCCGAAAAACGATGCCGACGGCGGTAGCTGGTGGCCGTTCGGGTCCTCCGACAAGGTGGCGGCCAAAGAGCCTGCCCCGGCTCCGTTGAAACCCGCTGCCGCCGCTCCGGTAGCCAAGGCTGAAAGCAGCAGCCCATGGTACTGGCCTTTTGGCTCGGACGATTCGACCGCCAAGGCCGACACCAAGCCGGAAGTGAAGCCCGAAGCCAAACCGGTTGAAGTGGCCAAAGCCGAGGCCGACAAGGGCGGCAAATGGTGGTGGCCGTTCGGCGGCAAGGATCAGGACACCGCCAAGGTCGTGCCGATGCCGGACCCGAAAGTCACTCAAGCCTGGCTCGACGACTACGAACCACGCCTGCGTACCGCGATCCAGGACAGCAATCTGCAACTCGAACGCCGTGACAACGTGCTGGTCGTGACCGCGCCGGTAGAAGGCTCGTTCAACCCGGATCGCCCGGCGATGTTGCTGCCAGTGACCCTCGGCCCGTTCACCCGCGTGGCGAAAATCCTCGAAGCCGACCCGAAAACTGCGGTGTTGGTACTTGGCCACAGTGACTCCAGCGGTGCTGCGCCAGCCAATATCAAACTCAGTCAAGAACGTGCTCAGGCCATTGCGGCGATCTTCCGCCTCAGCGGCTTGCAGCGTGATCGCCTGATGCTGCGCGGCATGGGCTCCGAAGCCCCGCGTGCCGCCAACGACAGCGTTGAAGGCCGTGCCCTGAACCGTCGCGTGGAAATGCTAGTGACCCCGCAGAACACCATGGTTGCGCTGTTGAGCAAATACAACATGCCGGCGCCGAAGCCAGTGACCATGGTCGCTGCGCAGGACGTCAAGCCAGTGGCCAAACCAGTCACCCCGGCGCCAGCCGCGAAGAAAGCTGCCGTACCGGCCACCAAAAAGGCACCCGCCAAGAAAGCCGCTGCCAAAGCACCTGCGAAGAAAGCGCCAGCCAAGGCTCCGGCGAAGAAAACCGCACCCGCCAAAGCCGCTGCGACCGACAAGAAAGTCGCCGCTGCCGACGCCACCAAAAAGTGATCCGCTAACGAAAAGGACTGCGCCATGACCCAGGCTCTGGCAGATATGCGTCGTGATTACACCCGGGATGGTTTGACCGAGGCGCAGGCCCCGGCCGAGCCGTTCGCGCTGTTCCACCAATGGTTCGCCGATGCGGTGAAAACCGAACAGGCGCCGGTGGAAGCCAACGCCATGACCCTGGCCACGGTCGATGCGGATGGGCGTCCGCATTGCCGCATTCTGCTGCTCAAGGGCCTGGACGAGCAGGGCTTCACCTTCTTCACCAACTACGACAGTGCCAAGGGCCAGCATCTGGCGGCCAATCCGTTTGCCGCCATGACCTTCTTCTGGCCGACCCTCGAGCGCCAGGTGCGCATCGAAGGCCGGGTAGTGAAGGTCACGCCTGAAGAGTCCGATGCCTATTATCAGGTGCGACCGCTGGGCAGTCGTCTGGGCGCCTGGGCATCGCCGCAGAGCCGGGTGATCAACGGGCGGGGAGAGCTGGAAGATCTGCTCAAGGCGACCGAACAACGTTTCAGCGACACCCAGCCTGACTGCCCGCAACACTGGGGCGGTTACCGCTTGCTGCCCGAGCGCATCGAGTTCTGGCAGGGCCGTCCGAGCCGTCTGCACGATCGCCTCAACTACCGAGTGCAGGGCGCCGACTGGATTCTTGAACGTCTGGCACCTTAAGCAGTCTACCGAGCGAGATAGCCTGCCGCAGCGGCCTCAAGCCACTTCGGCAGGTCTCGACGCTTGATCTTCTGCGCCTGAGCGCGGGCCAATTGTTCGAGCATGAAGGCGCGTTTACCTTCGTCCTTGCCGGCCAGTGACAACGCCAGATCGCGATCTATCCAGCGTTTGATCCGTACGTACAGCCACCCATGGAAGTACAAACCGGCGACGGTGGTAACGGCAATGATGAAGTAATCCATGAAAATCCTTGGTGTCCGTGGCGCAGAATCGGTAATTTGGCGCTACTGTAGTGGCTACCTCTGGTAAAGCAGGTGTCTGTACCGCGCCTGAATGAAAGCCAATTTGTCCGGGCGGTGTCGTGACAGGCGTCAAGCCACGGAGTTTAATGAATATATGTTTCTTTGGAGTTGATGCTATGCGTAAGTCTGTTCTGCTGGTTGCTTCCTTTTCCACGATGGCGATGTTGCTTACCGGCTGCCAATCGAGCCTGACCGGTGACTCCTACTCCCGTGACGAAGCGCGTCGCGTGCAGACGATTCGCATGGGCACCATCGAATCCCTGCGTCCGGTCAAGATCGAAGGCACCAAAACCCCAATCGGCGGCGCTGCAGGCGCAGTGGTCGGCGGTGTCGGCGGCAGCGCCATCGGTGGCGGCAAAGGCAGCATCGTGGCTGCGGTCATCGGTGCAGTGGCGGGCGGTCTGATCGGCTCGGCTACCGAAGAAGGCCTGACCCGTACCCAAGGCGTGGAAATCACCGTGCGCGAAGACGACGGCAGCATGCGCGCCTATGTGCAGCAGGTTCAGGAGAATGAAGTGTTCCGTGTTGGTGAACGTGTACGCATCTCCACCGTTGGCGGGACCAGCCGCGTTTCGCACTAAGCGGGATTTAGGGTAAAGAAAACCCCGATCAGGTGACTGGTCGGGGTTTTTTTAAGGTATTTACTCGCTTCCATGACAACCCATTTGAAAATCGTATTTAGAGTCGTAGAAAGCTCGACCGATTAAAGCTTCCAATTGCTTTATCTGCTCTTGGTCGAGGTCATAACCAAAGATTTCGTCTTCGGGATTGACCCAATGCATGATTATTCTGAGCCGCTCAATGTTTCCATCGGGAACTGGGATCTCGAAAACTAACCGAGCTGTGCGTTTATTAAATGCCTCGATGGTGTGTTTCAGCTTGAAGTTGCCATAAGTCATTCGATGCACACCAACTGAACTATATGAGTAGCGTCCAAGAGCTTTTCACCAGTCCAGTCCTCCAAAACTTTGATCTGCTCTTCGTCTAAATCAGAGCCATCGAACTCATCTTCAGGATGTTGCCAGTTCATCAGCACCTTCAATGCTTCCTCGTGATGCGACGCGATCTCCACGCTTAGGAGCAAATCCTCAGTCTTTCGATCGAATACCTCTATTACATGCTTCATTTTTCTACTCTCCTTGTGGAATCGGCAGGCTTTGTTTGTTTCCCTGTTTTCGGGTCGTATTCTCCAAGGTGTTTTCCTTGCTTGGTGTACATCTCAACCTTGCCATGCTGAGAGTCCCATTCGTAAATTTTCCCCGATGCATCTTTCCAACGTCTTCGCTTTTTCCCTCCACCGCGAACGGAGGTTTTTAGTGGTGCAGGTTTCACGTCTGGAAACGCCGGCAGCGAAACAGGGGCGGGGTGGTATTTGAAATCTTTAGGGACGTTTAAGACTATATATACCGGCCTAACCCCCGAACTCGCCGGAAAGACCAGAATAAAATCCCGATACTCCGGCGGATAAACCGGATTCACCAGAATCCCATCCGCCGCTTTCGTCGGCGGATACACCCAGATATGCGGCGCCTGCGGTGCAGCCTCCAAGGCAGGAATGCCGAGGATGTCCGAGCCATCCACCGCCGGTGTCCAGATCAGCTCGACGCCTTCACCAAGATCCGCGATGAACTGGCTGCCACGCGCACTGAACTGCACGACATCGACCATTTCCCAATCGCGGTTCTTGCCGGTGTAAAAGCCGTAGCCCTTGAGGCTGCCGTCGGCCTGTTGTTCAACGCGCAGGCGCACGCGGGTACGGGCTTGTTTCAGGGCACGCAGTTGATCTTCGGTGTAGAGCGCGCTGTCGCCGAGGGTGGGCGTCCAGAACAGCGCGACCACTGCCGAGAGAGCGGCAGCACCCACCGCGCCAATTGATGTGATAGTGCTAGCGGTGAGGGCGGGCATGCGTATTGCGATGCGCCCGACGCCCAGTGAAACCGTGTCGCCGCTGATCGCTTGCAGATTCAGCACGCCCGCGGCATCGACTTCGCGAGCGCCGAGCCACGCCATTTCACCGTAATCCTTCAGGCTGTCGGTCGGCACCATGCCCGAAGGATTCGAGTAGTCGATGATGGCGTCCGGCAACTTGCAGGACTTGGCGAACACGCACCCAGCGCGCGGAACCTCAGACTTTGTCGCAGCCACTTCGCGGGTGCGCTCAAAAGCCTCCTGCCGCGCCAACATGGCGTCATAAGCGTTTTGTCTGGATTCGCGAGCGGTCAGTTCGCTGGCCGTCATGTATCGGTGAGTAACGAGGTGCCCGTCGCCCGCCGGTGGGTTGGGAACCCGGGGAATGTCCTTGTTGCGAGCCACTGATCGTCCTTTCGCTTATCCATCGACAGCCCCTTGAAAGGGCTGTGCGACGTTAACGAAGCGCGAAAGATGTGGCTGTAGGACGCGTCTCTAAAGACGTGGGATTGTTCGCTATGTATCGAGGCGGGATTGGAACTGAACGGTGGTGAAGGGGATAACCCCCTCACCACACGGTTCTATGCCGGTAAGGCTGTGTTCTTGCGACTCGCCGCCGCCGTCACCGCATAACCGATCAACGCGGCAAACAACGATCCGGTCAGAATGCCCATTCGATCCATGCCGGCGTAGTCGCTCACGCCCGGTTCAAACGCCAGCGAACCGACAAACAGGCTCATGGTGAAGCCGATGCCGCAGAGGATGGCGACGCCCAACACCTGACCCCAATTGGCACCCTGGGGCAGGGAAGCGATGCCGATCTTCACGGCCAGCCAGGTCAGGCCGAACACGCCGACGGTCTTGCCCAGCAAGAGGCCGACGGCGATGCCCATCGGTACGTGGTGGGTAAAGCTTTCCACGGTGACACCGCTCAGCGACAGGCCAGCGTTGGCAAAGGCGAACAGCGGCAGAATGCCGTAGGCCACCCAAGGATGCAGCGCGTGTTCCAGCGTCAGCAGTGGCGAAGGTTCGGCGTTTTTCGTCCGCAGCGGGATGCAGAAGGCCAGAGTCACGCCGGCCAGCGTCGCATGGACACCGCTCTTGAGAACGCACACCCACAGGATCAGGCCGATGATCATGTACGGCCCAAGCTTGGCCACGCCGAGCCGGTTCATTGCCACCAGCGCCGCTATACACGCCGCCGCCAGACCCAGCGACAGAGTCGACAATTCACCCGAGTAGAAAATCGCAATGATCACGATGGCGCCAAGGTCATCGATGATCGCCAGGGTCATCAGGAACAGCTTCAGCGATACCGGCACGCGCTTGCCCAGCAGGGCCAGCACGCCGAGGGCGAAGGCGATGTCGGTGGCGGTCGGGATGGCCCAGCCGTCGAGCGCTGCCGGGTTGTCGCGGTTGAGGAACCAGTAGATCAGCGCCGGCACCAGCATGCCGCCGATAGCGGCCGCGCCAGGTAACACGATCTGCGATGGCTTGGACAGCTGACCGTCGAGGACTTCGCGCTTCACTTCCAGGCCAATCAGCAGGAAGAACAGTGCCATCAGGCCGTCGTTGATCCACAGCAGCAAGGGCTTGGCGATTTTCAGCGCGCCAATCTGTGCTACCACTGGCGTGTCGAGCAGGCCGGTGTACAGCCACGACAGGGGCGAGTTGTTGATAATCAAAGCCAGAATGGCCGCGGCGATCAATAACAGACCGCTGGCAGCTTCCAACTGAAAGAAACGCGTGAAAGTGCTACGCAGAGGCAAGGTCGCTCTCCATCGAATCGTCAAAAAGGTGGAACACCCTAACCCGTACTGTTAGTTGTTAAAACAAAAGTTATATTCTTTTTTGTTATATGTCGTTACAAGGTGTCTGGCTCAAGTCACGCTGAGCCTAGCAGTTGCCTGACACATTGAGACTCAGCTGTATCTGTGCGCGCTGCAGGATTTTTCCTAAGCTGACGGATGAGCCTTCCAGGGAGGCTGATCTCCCGCCGCGATCCAACGAGAATCATGACCATGAGCGACAACCGACAGTGGGCACGCGAAGCCATTCGCATCATCGAAGCGGATTTCCAGCGCAGCGCCGACACCCACCTGATCCCCTTGCCGCTGCCGGGTTTCCCGGGCATCGAGTTGTACTTCAAGGACGAATCCAGTCATCCGACCGGCAGCCTCAAGCACCGTCTGGCCCGTTCGCTGTTTCTGTATGCGCTGTGTAATGGCTGGCTCAAACCCGGCGCGCCGGTGATCGAGGCGTCCAGCGGCTCAACGGCGATTTCCGAAGCCTATTTCGCACGCATGCTCGGTCTGCCGTTCATAGCGGTCATGCCGGCGACCACGTCGAAGGAGAAGATTGCCCAGATTGCTTTCTACGGTGGTCAGAGTCATCTGGTGAAAGATCCGACGCAGATCTACGCCGAATCCGAGCGCCTGGCGCGCGAGCATGGCGGTCACTTCATCGACCAGTTCACTTACGCCGAACGCGCCACCGACTGGCGAGCGAACAACAACATCGCCGAATCGATCTTCCAGCAGATGCGCTACGAGAAGCATCCCGAGCCGAGCTGGCTGATTTCCAGCCCCGGTACCGGCGGCACCACCGCGACCCTCGGCCGCTACGTGCGTTATCGCCAGCACTGCACCCGCGTACTGTGCGCGGATGCCGAGCGTTCGGTGTTCTTCGATTACTACCAGACCGGCGATGCCAGTCTGCGCCTGGATTGCGGTTCGCGGATCGAGGGTATTGGACGGCCACGGGTGGAGGCGTCGTTCCTGCCCAAAGTGATCGATGCCATGGTCAAGGTGCCGGACGCCTTGTCACTGGCAGCCATGCACTATTTGGCGCAGCGTCTGGGGCGGCATGTCGGCGGGTCGAGCGGGACCAATCTGATCGGTGCGCTGATGGCGGCGCAGCAGATGAAAGTGGCGGGGGAGTCGGGGTCGATCGTGGCGATTTTGTGCGATGGCGGCGAACGTTATGCCGACACTTATTACGATCAGGACTGGCTCAAGGTGCAGGGGTATGAGTTGAGTGGGTTGATCGCGGCGGTAGTGGCGACTGCCGAACGCGGTGAGGCGCTGCCGACTTCAGTGTTGCGCGCCAATATCTGACACACCTGAATCAAATGTGGGAGCTGGCTTGCCAGCGATGACTGACTCACAGGCGAGACAGAACTAAGGCAATTCAATCCGCTCAACTTCCCCCGGCACCGTCGGCCAATCCCCGGCCGCCCACTTGCGCCGCGCCTCATCAATTGCCGCCGGATCACTCGCCACAAAATTCCAGTTGATCCGCCGAGGCCCGTCCAGCGGTGCGCCGCCGAATATCACTGCATGTAAATCGCTGTCGGCAAACAGGCTCATCTCTGCCCCGGCCGGCAACACCACCAGTGCGTGCGGTTCAATCGCTTCGCCATTCAACTGCGCATCACCGCTCAATACATATACCGCCCGCTCTTCATGTTCGGTGGGAATCAGCAGCGTGGTCGCGGTTTGCATCTTCACTTGCGCATACAACGTAGGAGAAAGCACCGGTACCGGCGATTCCAGGCAAAAGCCTGACCCGGCAATCATGCGAATCTGCACGCCGAGGTTATCGCTGACCGGCAAGGTCGCTGCCGGGTGATGGCTGTAATGTCCGGGGCCCTGCTCGTGATCCTTGGGCGAGGCCAGCCAGATTTGCAGGCCGTGCATCGTGAAGCTCTGCTCCCACAGCGGCTCAGGTGTGCGTTCAACATGAGCGATGGCGCTGCCGGCAGTCATCCAGCTGACATCGCCAGCGCTGACCACCTGATCGGAGCCGAGGCTGTCCTTGTGCTGGATCTGCCCTTCAAACAGATACGTGAGGGTCGACAGACCAATGTGCGGGTGCTGTCGGATGTTCATGCCTTTGCCGGTCGGATACACGGTTTCGAGCATGTGATCAAAAAACACGAAAGGCCCGACGCTACGGCATTTGGCTGACGGCAACGGGCGCAGAATCGGCTGGCCTTCGACGTCTTCGGCGCGCGGGCGGATGATCAGAGGTTGCGTGTCCATGGTGCATTCCAGGCTGAGCGGGTGATGCCAGAAGCATAACCCGCCGCTGGCGCTGTAGTGATTACTGGCTGTCAAAGCCTTGTGGGGCGTGGGTTTCGATGGTCACTTCGCTGGTGGTCATCAGTTTGTGGATCGGGCAGCGGTCGGCGACGCGCAGCAATTCTTCACGCTGGGCATCGGTCAACACGCCTTTGAGGGTGAGGGTGACGTGCAGGGCGTATTTGCCTTTCTGCTCCTCACTGTTGTCGCGTTTCACTTCGACACCGACGCCGGTCAACGGGATGTCTTTTTTCTTCGCGTACATCTTCAGGGTCAGCGCTTTGCAGGCACCGAGGGCGGCATCGAAGTAGTCGTGCGGCTCAGGTGCCGAGCCTTCGCCACCGGCGGATTTCGGTACGTCGGCAAACAGTTCGTGGTCATCAATCTGTACGGTGTGACGAAAACCTTCAGCGGAGACGGTATTGACGGTAACGGTCATGGGAACCTCGCAAGCAGTAGGAAAAAGTCGTTCGATCAAAAAAGACCTTGCAGTTATAGAGCATTCCCACCGGTACGCGTTCCACTTTCCTGCGGGATGAACCCTTGTCATCAGGGCGGGGTCTAGGCTATGCCTACTTGTCGGAGATTAATTGTGTCTTTGTTTCGTTTGAGTCTCGCCTGCCTCCTGGTGTTCGCCGGTACTGCCAGCGCCCGCGAATACACTTACAGCGATGCACACCTGCACTACGTGGATTTTTTCCAGGAAACCGCCGGCATGGCGAAACTGCTGACGGCGATGAAGGAAAGCTCCATCGAGCATGTGATGATTTCCGGCATCCCTGTAGCGAAGAAGTGGCACGAAGACGAACCCAAGCGGCCACGTTATTACGCCGGCGATGACGCTGATGCCTATTGGTACAGCGCCACCGACGTGATCGTCGCCGACGCCGTACAGAAACTGACACCTGAGAAGCGTCCGTACTTTCATCCATTCCTTTCCGGCTTCAACCCCAACGACAAGAACTCCGCCGCGCACATTCAGCGCATGCTCGATCTGTATCCGGGGTTATGGCAGGGCATTGGCGAAGTATTTACCCGACATGACGATCTTACGGCGCTGACTTCCGGTGACACGCCGCGCGCCAACAATGAGGCCATGACCAAGATTTATCACCTGGCGGCGGAAAACGATTTACCGGTGATGCTGCACTCCAACATCACCTCCAAGCGTGAGAAGAATCCGCTGTACCTGAAGGAAATCGAGGAGCCGCTGCGTAATCACCCGCACACACGGTTCATCTGGGCCCACGCCGGTACCAGCGCCGAGATTCATCGACACCAGACGCAACTGGATTTTCTCCTGCCCACCCTCACGCGCATGCTTGAGGCTTACCCCAATCTGTTTATCGACTTGTCGTGGAGCATGCTCACGCCCTATCTGCTGGACGAACAGGGCAAGCCGCGTCCGGAATGGCTTGCGCTGGTGGAGAAATACCCGGAGCGCTTCATGCTCGGTTCAGACGTCGTGGGGCGTTTCAACAAACTTGGGCAGGAAATGCATAGCTTCAGGCCATTCCTCGACGCATTGCCGGAAGACGTTGCCCGCAAAGTTTCGCGAGATAACTTTTTGGCGATCTTGCCGCGAATGGAGTTCAAGTCCGGCAAAACCGCGCTGAATCGTTAATGCCGAGCGTTCGAAGTATTAAGGCCTTTTGATATCACTTTTTCGTCTTACGCAAATTCTCGCCGGGCCGATACCTTCTACAGCAACCAGCTGCAGGGTTGATGCAGCGCTTTTGGAAGGAACCAGAGCAATGAGTATCCGTAGTCTCAATATTGCCCCGCGCGCCGGACTGGGTTTTGGCCTGTTGGCCCTGATGGTATTTGCCCTCGGCGCGTTCGCCCTGCTGCAAATGTCGAACATGCGCGCGCAGTCTGATGAGGTCGACAACAACTGGCTGCCCAGCGTGATGGCCGTCGGCGAGATGAGTCAGGACATGCTGCGCCTGCGGGCGCTGACCATGCGTCTGTTGCTTAATCGCGATCCGCAGGCATTGGCGCAGAACGTCGCCAAGCTCAATGAACTACGCGGCGTGCTGAGTGAAGCCCAGCAGCGTTATGACGTGCTGATCGTGTTGCCCGAGGAGCGCAAGCTGTTTGATCGCTTCAAAGTCGCCGAGCACAAGTATCTGGAGTTCCAAGCGCAGGTGATGCAGTTGTCTGCTCAGGATCGAGTCGAGGAGGCTGCTGCGATTCTCAATGGCGAGATGAGTCCATTGGCCGACGACATGGCGGTCACCCTTCGTGAACTAGTCGAGCTCAATAAGCACAATGCGAATCTCGCGACCGAGGCTGCACGACTGGTTTTCATCAATTCGCGGGTGTGGGTCGGTGTCATGATCGCTGTCACTGCACTGATCACCATCGGGCTGGCGCTGCTGTTGACCCGCAGCATCGTGCTGCCGCTGGCGCAATCGCTAGGTGTCGCGGAAGTGGTAGCGGGCGGCGATCTGACTGGCGACATCACGATCTCCGGCAAGGATGAACCGGCGCGGCTGCTGCATGCGCTGAAAAGCATGCAGCACAATCTGCGTGAGACGATCCGGCAGATCTCGGAGTCTTCCAGCCAACTGGCCTCGGCCTCGGAAGAGCTGAGTTGCGTCACCGAAGACGCCACGCGCGGATTGCATCAACAGAGTCTGGAGATCGAGCAAGCGGCCACGGCGGTGAATCAGATGACCGCAGCGGTGGAGGAGGTGGCCAGCAATGCGGTGGCGACCTCCGAGGCCTCGCGTGAATCCGATCGGATTGCCCAGCACGGCCGCGAGCAGGTGCAGCAGACGGTGTCGTCGATTGAGTTTCTGGCTGAGGATGTGACCAGCAATGCCAGTCAGGTGGAAGACCTGGCACAGAAGGTTCATGGCATCAGCAAGGTATTGGACGTGATTCGGTCGATTGCCGAGCAGACTAACCTGTTGGCGCTGAACGCGGCAATTGAGGCCGCGCGCGCCGGTGATGCCGGGCGCGGGTTTGCGGTTGTGGCGGACGAAGTGCGGGCACTGGCGCATCGCACGCAGCAATCGACACAGGAAATAGAGCAGATGATTGGCGGGATCCAGCAAGGAACGGATTCGGCGGTCAGTTCGATGCAGCAGAGCAATGTTCGAGCGCGCTCGACGCTGGAACTGGCCAAGGCTGCCGGGACTGCGCTGGAGGAGATCGCTTCGGCGTTTACGCTGATCAATGAGCGCAACCTGGTGATCGCCAGTGCATCGGAGGAGCAGGCGGCGGTGGCGCGGGAGGTGGATCGCAATTTGATGAATATTCGCGATCTGGCCATGCAGACGTCGGCGGGGGCGAATCAGACCAGTGCGGCGAGTCAGGAGTTGTCACGGTTGGCGGTGGATTTGAACAATATGGTGGCCAAATTCTCGGTTTGAGGTTTGGCTGAAAAGCCCCTCACCCTAACCCTCCCGAAACGTCGGGCCGCCCAGAGGGAGAGGGGACTGATCGTGGGAAATTAGAGAATTACGCTGACTTGAGCGTTCGTTAGTGAATCCATAATCGACTCGATCTTTCAGGTCGATTCATGGCGCCAGACATCTCGGTCGGCTCCCTCTCCCTCGGGAGAGGGCTGGGGTGAGGGGGTGAATGTGACACAAAAACTCGGGCTAAACGCAGGCAATAAAAAGCCCCGCATCTGCGGGGCTTTTCACATCGATCGGATCAGCTACCTTTGACAGCCTTGCCGTTGACCGTACCGTCCTGGAGCATGATGTTGTACTCCTTGCCGTCGGTTTCAACCTGTTGCAGGCGGACCAGCAGGTAATCCCAATCCTTGGCGAACCACAGGACGGTGATGCGCTTGCTTTGTGTCGGGTCGCGTACGCGCTCGACCTTGATCGCATCGATCTTGCCAGCCTTGGTCTCGACTTTTTCCGAACCCAGCACGCGGAAGTCATAGGTATCGACTTCGCCGTCATCGACCACTTGATAGCTCATGGTCTTTTTGCCGGCAGCCACGTCATGTTGCAGTGCCAGTTGATAGGTCGACTTGTCGACCATGCCACGGTTCAGCGGGATTTTCACCGCGTCGCCACGGTCGGTGCCGGTGACCATTTTGCTGTTCCAGTCGAAATCCAGATCAGCTTTCTTGGCTTTGCCCAGACCGCCACGTTCGAAGTGGTAGGACTGCGGTAGCAAGGTGTCCTTGTCCAGGGTCAGGGTGCTTTGTTCGGTCAGGCTGGCGATCATCATCGAGGCCTTGAAACTGAGCGTCCAGACGCCGTTGGCACCTTTGGTCAGGCTGCGTTCGGCAGTGCCGCTCATGGGCAGCTGCTTCCAGTCGGCGGTGTAGCTGGCGGAGAACGGTTGAAGGTCTGCCGCCTGCGCAAAAGGCAGGGCGAGCAGTGCGCAAGCGAAGAGCAGGGCGCGACGCATAATATCTCCTAGTGTCGAATCAAGTGGCCGCTGGCCGCGAGTAACTGGCCATCCAGTAAAGCACCTTGCTCACCGAGTGCCAGTCGCCCTTCGGCAAACCAGCGTACCGCCATCGGATAGATCAGGTGTTCCTGAACATGCACTCGCTGCGCCAGACTCTGCGGCGTGTCGTGCAACTCTACCGGTAATACTGCCTGTACGACCAGTGGTCCGCCATCGAGTTCCTCGGTGACGAAGTGTACGGAGCAGCCGTGTTCCGTATCGCCGGCCTCCAGCGCGCGCTGATGAGTGTGTAACCCTTTGTATTTGGGCAGCAGCGACGGATGGATATTGAGCAGGCGACCCTGATAGTGGCGAACGAAATCAGCGCTGAGAATGCGCATGAAACCGGCCAGCACCACGAGCTTCGGATTGAATTCGTCGATCAGTTCGACCAAGGCAGCGTCGAAGGCCTCGCGACCCTCGAATGCCTTGTGATCCAGCGAGCGGGTGGCGATACCCGCGTCACTGGCGCGTTGCAGGCCGTAGGCGTCGGCACGGTTGGAAATCACCGCAGCGATGCGAACCGGGCTGTCGCCGGTCCGCGTGCTGTCGATCAAAGCCTGCAAGTTACTGCCGGTGCCGGACAACAGCACCACGACATCACAGGTTGCGGACATTAATGAGCCTTAAGGTTCTTCAGTTCGACCTGAGCAGCGCCTTCGGCAGCTACAGCGATCTGACCAATGACCCAAGGCTGCTCGCCAGCGTCACGCAGGGTGTTCAGGGCGACTTCAACGTGCTCCTGAGCCACGCAGATGACCATGCCGACGCCGCAGTTCAGGACGCGGTGCATTTCGGTCTCGTCAACGTTGCCTTGCTCTTGCAGCCAGTCGAAGACGGCCGGGCGAGTCCAGCTGGCCACGTCAACCACGGCCTGAGCGCCTTTTGGCAGAACGCGCGGGATGTTGTCGAGCAGGCCGCCACCGGTGATGTGGGCCATGGCTTTGACCGCGCCGGTGTCTTTGATCAGCTTGAGCAGCGGCTTCACATAGATGCGGGTCGGAGCCATCAGCAGGTCGGTCAGCGGTTTGCCGTCGAGCTGGATGGTTTCGATGTCTGCACCGGACACTTCGATGATCTTGCGGATCAGCGAGTAGCCGTTGGAGTGCGGGCCGGACGATGGCAGCGCGATCAGGGCGTCACCGGTGGCGACTTTCGAGCCGTCGATGATTTCGGCTTTTTCCACGACGCCGACGCAGAAGCCGGCCAGGTCGTAGTCTTCGCCTTCGTACATGCCTGGCATTTCAGCGGTTTCGCCGCCGACCAGCGAGCAGCCGGACAGTTCGCAGCCAGCGCCGATGCCGGTAACCACCTGGGCAGCGGTGTCGACGTTGAGTTTGCCGGTGGCGTAGTAGTCGAGGAAGAACAGTGGCTCAGCGCCGCAAACGACGAGGTCGTTCACGCACATCGCAACCAGGTCGATACCGATGCTGTCGTGCTTGTTCAGGTTCAGCGCCAGACGCAGCTTGGTGCCGACGCCGTCGGTGCCGGAAACCAGTACAGGCTGCTTGTAGCCGGCCGGGATTTCGCAGAGGGCGCCGAAACCGCCCAGGCCGCCCATGACTTCCGGGCGCGCAGTGCGCTTGGCGACGCTCTTGATGCGTTCGACCAATGCTTCACCGGCGTCGATGTCTACACCGGCGTCCTTGTAGCTCAGGGAGGGTTGCTTGCTCATGATCCAGGCCTTTAGGGGAGGGGATTCAGGGGTAACGACCGAGTTCAGCGGGAACATCGAAATCGAGGGGGCGATGGCCTCACGCGAGTTTCGAGGTGCCCGGCTGTTGCCGGTCTGCGAAGGCGCGCGATTTTATCAGGCTTGAGGGGCAGCGGCCATCCTCGCACCGACGGGCAGGGCCATATCGGCGGAAATTTTTTGCAATTGAGGCGCACGGGTGCCTGTATAAGGTGTGGCAATTAACCGTCTATCGTTATCACTGTGCAAAAACTTACCGCCGCCGTGTGAATGTTTTGCAACGGCCGAGGGTCACAGCCTTGCTCAACCGGTTCACGCGGCCTGTTCCAGCCGCTCCTGTCGACGGGAATTTTCCATGCGTTTTTGTAAATTGTTGTTTGTGGGCTGTTTGTCTGTGGTCAGCCTGGCGAGTCATGCCGAAAACCTCAAAGGCCTCTATCAAGTACGTGAGCCGGTCCACGGCCAGGCACCGGAAGAACGTGATCGCGCGACTCAGGCTGCGCTGGATACGCTGGTCCTGCGCCTGACCGGCGACCCAAAAGCCCCGCAGAGTCCAGGGCTGGCGGCGATTCGCAAAGATCCGCAGCAGATCATCAGCCAGTTCGGTTTTGATGCCGGGCCGCCGGAGATGCTGAAGGTCGACTTCGATCCGGCGACCACCGAACAGGCCCTGCGCCGTGCCGGGTTGTCCTTGTGGGGCGCCAGTCGACCTTCGATTCTGAGCTGGTGGCTGAACGATTCCACCGAAGGTTCGAGTCTGGTCGGTGACGGTCAGGCCGCGGCCGCGCCGTTGCGTACGGCTGCTCAGCACCGTGGTTTGCCGCTGCGTTTGCCGCTGGCCGATCTGAGTGAGCAGCTGGTTGCCACGGCACCTGCGCTGGAAGGTAATGATCCGGCGCCATTGCGTGGGGCTTCGGAGCGCTACAACGCGGATGCCCTGCTGGCCGTGCATGCGCGCGAAGAGGGCGGGCAGTGGCAAGCCAAATGGCACTTGTGGCTGGGCGATCAAAAAGAAGCGGGCAGCGTGCAGGGCGCCGATCAGGCCGCCGTGGCCGATGCGGTGATGCTGGCGGTGGCCGAGCGTCTGGCGCCACGTTTTGTTGCCAAACCCGGGGCGTCGGGGCAGCAGACCCTGGAAGTGCAGGGCATGAATCTTGAGTATTACGCCACGCTGCTGCGGTTACTCGAACCGTTCGGCGTGCGTCTGCAAAGTGTCGATGGCGATCGCATCGTCTATCGGGTCAATGGCAGTGCTGATCAGATGCGTGCGCAGTTGTCGCTGGCGAAGTTGCAGGAACTGCCCGCCGAAGCGCCAGCCCCGGTGGTGCCACAGCCGGCAGTAGCAGGTGCTCCGCCCGTTGTGGCTCCGGCCCCGACACCGGCGGCCCCGTCGTTGCGGTTTCGCTGGTAAGTCTTTCCTTATATAGAAGCAACAGGAGTGGTACATGGCCGATACGCGGCGTTGGTTCTGGCTCGGTGGGGTAGTCCTGCTTTGCGCGTTTGTATGGTTGTTGCATCCGATCCTCACGCCGTTTCTGGTGGCGTTGCTGCTGGCGTATCTGTTCGATCCGCTGGTGGATCGTCTGGAGCGCCTCGGTCTGTCGCGCACCTGGGGCGTGATTGCCGTGTTTGCCTTGTTCACCCTGATCGTCACGGCGCTGTTGCTGGTGCTGGTGCCGATGCTCGCCAAACAGTTGCTGCGCTTGTACGAACTGGCGCCGCAGATGCTCGACTGGTTGCAGCACACGGCGTTGCCGTGGGCGCAGGCGAAGCTCGGGCTGTCGGATGGCTTCTGGAAGTTCGACAAGGTCAAGGCGGCGATCAGCGAGCACATGGGTCAGACCACTGACATTGTCAGTGTGGTGCTGAGTCAGGCAACGGCGTCGAGCCTGGCGCTGATCAGCTGGCTGGCCAATCTGGTGCTGATCCCGGTGGTGAGCTTTTACCTGCTGCGCGACTGGGACGTGATGATGGCCAAGATCCGCAGCCTGCTGCCGCGCGATCGTGAAGAAACCATCGTCTCGTTGGCCGGTGAGTGCCATGAGGTGCTGGGTGCGTTCGTGCGCGGGCAATTGCTGGTCATGCTGGCGCTGGGCGTGATCTATGCGGCGGGCTTGATGATTGTCGGTCTGGAACTGGGGCTGTTGATCGGTCTGATCGCGGGCCTTGCGGCGATTGTGCCTTACATGGGCTTCGTGATCGGCATCGGCGCGGCGCTGATTGCCGGGTTGTTCCAGTTCGGCGGTGATCTTTACCCGATGATCGGGATTGTTGCGGTGTTCATGGTCGGCCAAGCGCTGGAAGGCATGGTGCTGACGCCTTTGCTGGTGGGCGACCGCATTGGTCTGCACCCGGTGGCGGTGATCTTTGCGATTCTGGCCGGTGGCGAGTTGTTCGGGTTTACCGGGGTACTGCTGGCGTTGCCAGTGGCGGCGGTGATCATGGTGCTGGTGCGCCACGTACACGACTTGTACAAGGACTCCGACATCTATAGCGGGGCGGACGAGCCCGAGTTGTAGTGGCAGTGACGGCCACCCGGCAAATCGCCGGGTTGGCCCGTGTCATGCAGGTGTTGGCGTCAGAGAATCTGTCATAAAACCAGTGTGTTAACGCAAACCTTTGATTTGGCTGGACTCTGTTGCATTGTGCGCTCAGCTTCACGGGTATAAACTTCGCAAACTTTACACAGAGGCCACTAACGGTTCCTTGGGAACTGTTCAGTCAGCATGAAACCGATTCAGCTGCCCCTAGGTGTGCGTCTGCGTGACGACGCCACCTTCATCAACTACTACCCAGGCGCCAATGCCGCTGCACTCGGCTATGTCGAGCGCCTATGCGAAGCCGACGCCGGCTGGACAGAAAGCCTGATCTACCTGTGGGGCAAACACGGCGTAGGGCGTACGCATCTGTTACAGGCCGCGTGTCTGCGTTTCGAGCAGATGGGCGAGCCGGCGGTGTATCTGCCGTTGGCCGAGTTGATGGATCGCGGTATCGAAATTCTCGACAATCTTGAGCAGTACGAACTGGTCTGCCTGGACGACTTGCAGGTGATTGCCGGCAAGGCGGACTGGGAAGAGGCGATGTTTCATCTGTTCAACCGTCTGCGTGACAGCGGTCGGCGCCTGCTGATTGCTGCCTCGACCTCGCCGCGTGAATTGCCGGTCAAACTGGCTGACCTGAAATCGCGTCTGACCCTGGCGCTGATCTTTCAGATGCGCCCACTCTCCGATGAAGACAAATTGCGTGCTTTGCAATTGCGCGCATCGCGTCGTGGTTTGCACCTGACTGACGAAGTCGGGCATTTTATTTTGACTCGCGGCACCCGCAGCATGAGTGCACTGTTCGACTTGCTCGAACAGCTCGATCAGGCCTCGTTGCAGGCGCAACGCAAGCTCACCATTCCCTTCCTCAAAGAAACCCTCGGCTGGTAGCCATCCCTTTGGTTCTGCGGCTTTCAGCGTGTTTCGGCATATTTCAGGCGCCAGAAAATCCGCGTTCCTGCACCGCTTGCAGGTCGCGTATTCGTTCAAATGGGCTTAAGCGCTTAGATGTAAACGAGAAACCGAGAAGTCACAAAAAGATCGATTGAATTTGCAAATGAGGTCGATAGCGGGCATAGTCTCGGCTTCTTTACAACTATCAGCCACGGTCGTGCCCATGCTAAAGCGCTTCGCACCCCTCGTGCCTCTCGCACTCCTCACCCTGTTGTTCGGTTGCGCTGCTAATTCTCCAGTTCAAGAGCAGCCACAACAGGTTAAAAATTCTGCCACTGCCCAGTCTTCCGTTATTTACCAGGAAGAGCTGGACACCGAAAAAGAACTGTCGGACTTCAACGGCAACAAGCCTTACCAGCTTCCAGTTCTGGCCGACAGCATCCTCGAACGCGGCATGTCCCTGATCGGTACCCGTTACCGTTTCGGTGGTACCTCTGAAGCCGGTTTCGATTGCAGCGGTTTCATCGGCTATCTGTTCCGCGAAGAGGCCGGCATGAACCTGCCACGCTCCACTCGCGAAATGATCAACGTGGATGCGCCGCTGGTATCGCGTAGCAACCTCGAGCCGGGCGATCTGCTGTTCTTCGCCACCAACGGTCGTCGCGGTCGTGTCAGCCACGCCGGGATCTATCTCGGTGACAATCAGTTCATCCATTCCAGCAGTCGTCGCAGCGGCGGTGTTCGCATCGACAGCCTGGGTGACAGCTACTGGAGCAAGACCTTCATCGAAGCCAAGCGTGCACTCGCCATGGCCCCGACCGTGGTCACCGCGCGCAAGTAATTTCCCGGTTGTGGCCACGTCCGTGG
>NZ_JBYSZA010000025.1:0-32723 GCF_058786735.1 Pseudomonas sp. FW305-7 | reverse complement strand
CCCACAACAAAGCTTCCCGGCAACGGAGTAGACCTAGACTTTACAAGGTGAAGTTAAAGTCTTACTTGAAGTTTGCCGCGTAGCCGCTAGAATCCTGAATCTATATTGATGGCAAACCGCCTGCGTGCTGCGCAGGCGGTTTTGTTTTCTGTCCATCCGGCAGAGAAAGCCGCAGCCAGATCAGGATGTTCTGCTTATGACCATGTCGGCCCGCCTCGCATTGATCTTCTTCGCAGCGCTGCTCAGCGCTTGCGCCAGTCGTACTCCGCCGCCTGCGCCTGTAGTTCGCGCTCCGGTCGTGTTCGGCCCCTCGCAATCTTTCTCGCCCGCTGCTGAAGACGTGCTGTTCCGCGCGCTTGGTCTGGTCGGCACGCCTTATCGCTGGGGTGGCAACACGCCGGATTCAGGGTTTGATTGCAGCGGCCTGATAGGTTTTGTCTACCGTGATGCGGCGGGTATCTCTCTGCCGCGCTCGACTCGCGAACTGATTGTGATGCAGGCGCCGAATGTCGGTAAGGAAGGCTTGCAGACGGGGGATCTGATCTTCTTCGCCACCAATGGCGGTTCGCAGGTCAGCCATGCGGGGATTTACGTCGGGGAAGGGCGCTTTGTGCATGCGCCGGCCACTGGCGGTACGGTGAAGCTCGACAGCCTTTCGAAGGCGTATTGGCAGAAGGCTTATCTGAGCGCCAAGCGGGTGTTGCAGCCTGAGCATCTGGCGCATAACCCGTAACTGAATTCTCCGCTGAACCCTGTGGGAGCGGGCTTGTGTGGTGAGGGGATTTATCCCCGATGGGTGGCGAAGCCGCCCCAAAACAACCCTCTCAGTCCACCCGTTGTACCGAGTGTGATGGTTTGGCGACTGCTTCGCAGCCGATCGGGGATAAATCCCCTCGCCACACAAGCCCACTCCCGCAGGTATTGCGTACAGCGGTTAGAACTCTACTTCGCTGAAGACACCCGCCACACCTTGTTCCCCACATCATCCGCCACCAGCAAGCCGCCTTGCTGATCGATCACCACGCCCACCGGGCGGCCCAGTGCGTTTTCGTCCTTGTCGAGGAAACCGGTCAGCACATCCACCGGTTTGCCACTCGGCTTGCCACCGGTAAACGGCACGAAAATCACTTTGTAGCCACTGTGCGGTTTACGGTTCCATGAGCCATGCTGGCCGATGAACGCGCCTTCCTTAAACTGCGCCGGCAGCGTGTTGCCCTCGGCGAACGTTAGGCCCAGCGATGCGGTGTGCGGCCCGACCGCGTAATCCGGCGCAATGGCTTTGGCCACAAGGTCCGGATTTTGCGGCGACACACGCACATCGACATGCTGACCGTAGTAGCTGAACGGCCAGCCATAGAAACCACCGTCCTTCACGGAAGTGATGTAGTCCGGCACCAGATCACTGCCGATTTCGTCGCGCTCATTCACCGCTGTCCACAGTGCACCGCTGGCGGGTTCCCAGGCCAGGCCATTGGGGTTGCGGATGCCCGAGGCGAAGATGCGGTGATTGCCGGTCGCCCGATCGACTTCCCAGATCGCCGCGCGGCCTTCTTCTTTATCCAGACCGTTTTCGCCGACGTTGCTGTTCGAACCGACCGTGACGTACAGCTTGCTGCCGTCCTTGCTGGCGATGACATTTTTGGTCCAGTGATGATTCAGCGTGCCGCCCGGCAGATCGACTACCTTGATCGGCTGCGACTTGATTTCGGTGGCGCCCGGTTCGTAATGGAAGCGCAGCAGGCGATCCGTGTCGGCGACATACAGGTCGTTGCCGACGAGGGTCATGCCGAAGGGCGAATTGAGGTTCTGCAAAAACACCGTGCGGGTTTCCGCCACGCCATCGTGATCGGCATCGCGCAGCAAAGTGATGCGATTCGGGCTCGGCACGCCGGCGCCAGCCTTGCCCATGACTTTCTTCATCACCCAGCCACGAACGCCGCTGCTGTCGTCAGGTTTCGGCGGGGCATTGGTTTCGGCCACCAGCACATCACCATTGGGCAGCACGTAGAGCCAGCGCGGATGATCGAGGCCTTCGGCGAACGCGGCGACCTGGGTGCCTGCCGCTGCTGTCGGTTTGCCGCCTTCGGGCCAGCCGACCGCCGGAGCAATATTCACCGTCGGGATCAGGGTCTTGTTGGGTTCGGGCAGCTTCGGTGAAGGGCCGGTGCCGTCGGAAACTTGCAGGCTGGAGGATTCACCGCAGGCGGTGAGCCCTCCGGCGAGGGCGATGACGAAAACGAGCTGGGACTTGCGCATTACTGATCTTCCCTATGAATGCATTCCTAATCATAGAGGAGCGCGCAAGCCCGATGGTTCAACTGCTCAACTGCGGGCCTCTTTGAACAGCACGGCAATGCCCGGGTGATAGTTGCCGGCTTCGTTGCGCAGCTTGCGATAGGCGTAAGGGAAATACCAGGCGACGGCGCAGGTGTGTTCCTTTTGCAGGTCGTCGACCATGTCTTGCAGTTCTTCGGGGCTGGCGCTGTGCTGGGCTTTTTGTGGGGCGACAAACAGGCAGCCGAGTTTGAGGTCGCTGGCAAAGCTGATGCGTTTGGCGTCGCTGGTGATCTCCTGCAGGGCTTGGGTCAGGTTGAGGTTGTTGACCCGCGGCCAGCGTTGCGTGGCCTGGATGTATGCGCGGTCCTCGCTGCCGGCGAGAAACAGGTCGGCACGGGCATTGCGCTCACCGTCTTCGTTTTGCTTGCGGGTGGCCGTATGTTCCAGCGTCACCAGCTCGGCCATCCATGCCGCCGCCGAGAGCAGGCCGAGATTGGCTTTCTCGTCATGCCAGTAGGGCGTGTCGCTGTCGCCGCGCACGGCATTGTAGCGGTCGATACAGTCAAACCAGCGTTCAAGCACCGGGCGCAGGAATTCCAGGCGCGGGTTGCTGATGATCATGCCTTGCATCGTAATCATCCTTATTGTTGTGATGGCTTTTTCGAGAAAAGCATGGCTCTTTGATATCACTTGTCTGAGCGTGGCACAAGATTGACGCCAGTTAATTGATCGACGGCAGTTATTCGCCCGACGGCCCCCTCTTTAATTGACGCTCCACCCCCAACCCTCTAACCTTCGCGGCTTGTTTCAGGTGCTCTGTGACCTGCGTCGACAGAGTGAAACAGGGAAGCCGGTGAGGGTTGTCTTCGAGCGAAGAGCGACCACGATCCCGGCGCTGCCCCCGCAACGGTAAATGAGTGAAAACTGCGTCGAATGCCACTGCTCAAAGCGGGAAGGCGCGCAGTCAGGCGAACGCCGCTCATGAGCCCGGAGACCGGCCTGATCCATCCAGCGGCATCACGGTGGGCGATGCCAGGCTTTTTGCCGTCTATTCTTGTGCCTGCCCGCCGTTATCCAGCCTCAACGGAGAGCTCCCCATGACTGATTCCCCCGAGCGTGACGAACGCCATCTGGCGCGTATGCAGCGCAAAAAAGCCGTAATCGACGAACGCATCGCCAACTCGCCTGACGAGTGCGGCCTGGTGCTGGTGCTCACCGGTAATGGCAAAGGCAAAAGCAGCTCGGCGTTCGGCATGCTCGCCCGCGCCATGGGCCACGGCATGCAGTGCGGCGTGGTGCAGTTCATCAAGGGCCGCAACAGCACGGGCGAAGAGTTGTTCTTCCGCCGCTTCCCGGAGCAAGTGCGTTTCCACGTCATGGGCGAGGGCTTTACCTGGGAAACCCAGGATCGTCAGCGCGACATCGCCGCAGCCGAAGCGGCGTGGGCGGTTTCCCGCGAACTGCTGCGCGATCCGTCGATCGGTCTGGTGGTGCTGGATGAATTGAACATCGCCCTCAAACACGGCTACCTCGATCTTGATCAGGTACTCAGCGATTTGCAGGCGCGTCCGCCGATGCAGCATGTGATCGTCACCGGTCGCGGCGCCAAGCCGGAAATGATCGAGATGGGCGACACGGTCACCGAAATGGGCATGCTCAAACACGCCTTCCAGGCCGGTATCAAAGCGCAGAAAGGCGTCGAACTTTGAATCAACCACGTCACTGCCCGGCGGTCCTCATCGCCGCGCCGGCCTCCGGTCAGGGCAAGACCACCGTCACCGCAGCACTCGCCCGTCTGCATCGCAATCAGGGGCGCAAGGTCCGCGTGTTCAAATGCGGCCCGGATTTTCTCGACCCGATGATTCTCGAGCGCGCCAGCGGTGCGCCGGTTTATCAATTGGACATGTGGATGGTCGGCGAGCAGGAAAGCCGTCGCCTGTTATGGGAAGCCGCTGCTGAAGCCGATCTGATTCTGATCGAAGGCGTGATGGGATTGTTTGACGGCACGCCGTCGAGCGCTGATCTGGCGCGGCATTTTGGTGTGCCGGTCCTCGGTGTGATCGACGGCACGGCGATGGCGCAGACCTTTGGTGCGTTGGCGCTTGGATTGGCGCGCTATCAGCCGGACTTGCCGTTTGCCGGCGTGCTGGCCAACCGCGTCGGCACCCTGCGCCATGCGCAATTGCTCGAAGGCAGCCTCACCGAAGGTTTGCGCTGGTACGGCGCGTTGTCTCGCGAAACCGGCATCGAACTGCCGAGCCGCCATCTCGGCCTCGTGCAGGCCAGCGAACTGAATGATCTCGACGTGCGCCTCGATGCGGCCGCCGCAGCGCTTGCCAGCAGTTGCGAGGTAGCGCTGCCACCGGCCGTGGAGTTCGCCGCGCCTGACGTGATCGCCGCCGAGCCATTGCTCGAAGGCGTGCGCATTGCCGTTGCTCGCGATGAAGCCTTTGCCTTCACCTATGGCGCGAGCCTCGACCTGTTGCGCGCAATGGGTGCCGAATTGAGCTTCTTCTCGCCGATCCGCGATACGCAATTACCCGAGGCGGACAGCCTGTATCTGCCCGGTGGTTATCCGGAATTGCATCATGTTGCGCTGTCGCAGAACACCGCGATGCTCGACGCGATCCGTGCGCATCACGCGGCTGGCAAACCGTTACTCGCCGAGTGCGGCGGCATGCTGTATCTGCTCGATTCCTTGACTGACGTTGAAGGCACTCGCGCTGAACTGGTCGGTTTGCTGGCGGGCGATGCGGTGATGCAAAAGCGTCTCGCGGCTTTGGCCCTGCAAGCGGTGGATCTGCCGGAGGGTTCGCTGCGCGGTCACACCTATCATCATTCCCTGACCACCACCGAGCTGACGCCGATTGCCCGGGGCCTGAGCCCGAATGGCGGGCGTGGGGCCGAGGCGGTTTATCGGGAAGGGCGGATGACGGCTTCTTACGTGCACTTTTATTTCCCGTCGAATCCGACGGCGATTGCCGCGCTGTTTGCGCCAGATCTCAAGGCCGCCATCGCTGGCAAGCCAGCTCCCACAGTGGGCGGTGTAAAGCCTGAAGAAATGCGATCGCCATTAGGGACTGGTAGTCCAGCTTCTGTGGTGGCCGATTCAATGTCTGAAGAAACCCAATCCCCTGTGGGAGCTGGCTTGCCAGCGATGGGGCCATGACCGACAACGCATTCTCCGAAGCCGAGCGCGCAGCGGTTTATCGAGCCATCGCTGAACGCCGCGACATGCGTCACTTCACCGGTGGCACGGTCGCGCCCGAACTGCTGGGGCGACTGCTCGAGGCCGCGCATCAGGCCCCCAGCGTCGGCCTGATGCAGCCCTGGCGCTTCATCCGTATCAGCGACCGAGCCCTGCGCGGGCAGATCCAGAATCTGGTGGAAGAAGAACGCATCCGTACCGCCGAAGCGCTCGGCGAGCGCAGTGACGAGTTCATGAAACTCAAGGTCGAAGGCATCAACGACTGCGCCGAAGTGCTGGTCGCCGCATTGATGGATGATCGCGAGAAACACATTTTCGGTCGGCGCACGCTGCCGGAAATGGACATGGCTTCGTTGTCTTGTGCGATCCAGAATCTGTGGCTGGCCTCCCGGGCTGAAGGCTTGGGTATGGGCTGGGTCTCGCTGTTCGAGCCGCAAGCGTTGGCGGATTTGCTGAAGCTGCCCGAAGGCGCCAAGCCGCTGGCGGTTTTGTGTCTGGGCCCGGTCAAGGAATTCTATCCGGCGCCGATGCTGGTACTCGAAGGGTGGGCGCAGGCGCGTCCGCTCAATGAGTTGCTGTTTGAGAATTATTGGGGAGTGAGTCAATGAGTGTGGCGTTGTTGAGTGTCGCCGCGGTCGCGCTGGATGCGCTGCTGGGTGAACCGAAACGCTGGCATCCGCTGGTGGCGTTCGGCAATTTTGCCGGGCGCATCGAGCAACGTTTCAACGCCGGCGGACGTGGCTGGCGCAGCCATGGCGTCACCGCGTGGGTGATCGCGGTGCTGCCGCTGACGTTGCTCGCCACCGCGTTTTCCTGGGCGCCGTACGTGGGCTGGCTCGTCGAAATTCTTGCGCTGTATTGCGCCCTCGGTATGCGCAGCCTCGGTGAGCACGTCGCGCCGGTTGCCGCGGCGTTGCGCGCCGATGATCTGGAGGAAGCGCGCAAGCGTGTCGGTTATCTGGTCAGCCGCCAGACCAGCGAACTCGACAGCACTGCGGTCGCCCGCGCCGCTACTGAATCGGTGCTGGAGAACGGCAGCGATGCAGTGTTCGCCGCGCTGTTCTGGTTTGTCGTGGCCGGTGCGCCGGGCGTGGTGCTCTATCGCTTGAGCAATACGCTCGACGCGATGTGGGGCTATCGCAACGAACGCTTCGAGCGCTTCGGCTGGTGCGCGGCAAAAATCGACGATGTCCTTAACTACATTCCTGCACGGCTTGTTGCTTTGACCTACGCAGTGCTGGGCAAAACCCGACTCGCGTTGCAGTGCTGGCGTACTCAAGCGCCAAAATGGGACAGCCCCAACGCCGGCCCGGTGATGGCGGCAGGGGCTGGTGCGCTCGGCGTCGAGTTGGGTGGTCCGGCGATCTATCACGGCGAACTGCATGAGCGTCCGCAACTCGGCGAAGGCCCAGCGGCCGATGCCGATTCCATCGACCGTGGCTGGCAATTGGTCCAGCGCGGCGTATGGTTATGGCTGCTGATTCTCTGCGTGGGGGCTGAATTCTATGCTTGAGCACGGTGGCCGGCTGCGCAAGGCTGCACACGATTACGGCATCGCCGAGGCTGACTGGCTCGACCTGTCCAGTGGACTGGCGCCGTGGCCGTTTCCAGTCCCGGAGATTCCGCTGCGCGCCTGGGCGCGATTGCCGGAAACCGATGATGGTCTCGAGCAGGCGGCATGCGATTACTACGGCGCGGCGCAGGTGTTGCCGGTGGCCGGTTCGCAGATGGCCATCCAGTTGCTGCCGCGTTTGCGTCGTGCCGGCAAGGTCGGCGTGCTGTCGCCGTGTTACGCCGAGCATGCCGAGGCGTGGCGGCGCAGCGGCTACATCGTGCGCGAAGTGCTGGAGCAGGAAGTCGAATTCTTTCTAGACAGCCTCGATGTGCTGGTGGTGGTCAACCCGAACAACCCGACCGGCCTCAGCCTGACCCCGGCGCGCCTGCTCGACTGGCATGCGCGGCTCGCTCAGCGCGGTGGCTGGCTGGTGGTCGATGAAGCATTTATGGACAACACGCCGCAACTGAGCCTGGCCGCGCATACTCACTTGGTCGGTCTGATTGTGTTGCGCTCGTTCGGCAAGTTTTTTGGCCTGGCCGGAGTGCGGTTGGGCTTTGTGCTGGCCGAGCGCAAGTTGCTCAAGCTGCTCGCCGAACAGGTCGGGCCGTGGGTCGTGAGCGGACCGACGCGGGTGCTTGGTCAGGCCTGTCTGCAAGACACCGAAGGTCACACCCGTCAGCGCATTCGCAGCGATGAAGCGAGCGAGCGGCTGGCGCTGTTGCTGGAACGCTATGGCTTCAAACCGCACGGCGGTTGCGCGCTGTTTCAGTGGCTGATCACCGAGCAGGCGCAAGCGCTGCACGAATTCATGGCCCGACGCGGCATCCTCCTGCGCATCTTCACTCACAACAGCAGTCTGCGTTTCGGCCTGCCTGCCGATGCAGCTGAAGAGGCGCGCCTCGAACAGGCGCTGCAAGCTTTCGCCAAGGAAACCCGATGACAACCCTGATGGTGCAAGGCACCACCTCCGACGCCGGCAAAAGCACACTGGTGACGGCGCTATGCCGCTGGGCAACCCGCCAAGGCATCGCCGTAGTGCCGTTCAAACCACAGAACATGGCGCTCAACAGCGCGGTGACCGCTGACGGTGGCGAGATCGGACGCGCGCAAGCGGTGCAGGCACAAGCGGCGAATCTAGAACCGCACACCGACATGAATCCGGTACTGCTCAAACCCAACAGCGACACGGGCGCACAAGTGATCATCCATGGCCGTGCCGTCACCAGCATGAACGCCGTGGCATATCACGATTACAAAGCCATCGCGATGCAAGCCGTACTGGCCTCGCACCAACGGCTCAGCGCGGCGTATCCGCTGGTCATGGTCGAGGGCGCGGGCTCGCCGGCGGAGATCAATCTGCGTGCCGGCGACATCGCCAATATGGGCTTTGCCGAAGCGGTGGATTGTCCGGTGTTGCTGATCGCCGACATCAATCGCGGCGGGGTTTTCGCCCACTTGGTCGGCACGCTGGAACTGCTCTCGCCGAGCGAACAGGCGCGGGTCAAGGGCTTCATCATCAACCGTTTTCGTGGCGACATCGCCTTGCTGCAACCGGGCCTCGACTGGCTTGAGCAGCGCACCGGCAAACCGGTGGTGGGCGTGCTGCCGTACGTGATGGACCTGCATCTTGAAGCCGAGGACGGTATCGATCAGCGCCAGACCGACAAGGCCGACCAGGTATTGAAAGTGGTGGTGCCGGTGTTGCCACGGATCAGCAACCACACCGATTTCGATCCGCTGCGTCTGCATCCGCAAGTCGATCTGCAATTTGTCGGTCCGGGCCAGGCGATTCCGCCGGCGGATCTGATCATCCTGCCGGGTTCGAAAAGCGTGCGCAGTGATCTCGCGTATCTGCGCGCCAACGGTTGGGAAACGGCGATCAGCCGTCACCTGCGTTACGGCGGCAAAGTCTTGGGGATTTGCGGCGGTCTGCAGATGCTCGGTGAGCAGGTGCATGACCCGCTGGGCCTGGAAGGCGCGCCGGGTTCCAGCGCCGGTCTGGGTTTGCTGGCGTTTGCAACGACGCTGGAGGCCGAGAAGCAACTGCGCAATGTGCGCGGGCGTCTGGCGCTCGAAGAGGCTGAGGTCAGCGGCTATGAGATTCATGCCGGTGTGACCAGCGGGCCGGCGCTGGAGCATGCAGCGGTGCATCTGGATGATGGTCGTTGCGACGGTGCGCAAAGTCTTGACGGGCAGGTGTTCGGCACCTATTTGCATGGCTTGTTCGAATCGCCGACAGCCAGTGCGGCGCTGTTGCGCTGGGCGGGGCTGAACGATGTGCAGGAGGTGGATTACCACGGCTTGCGCGAGCGCGATATCGAGCGCTTGGCGGATCTGGTGGAGAAGCATCTGGATACCGGGTTGTTGCGTCAGCTCTGTGGGATTTGAGTTGCCTGTGCTGGCCTCATCGCTGGCAAGCCAGCTCCCACAAGTATTGATGTCGGCTGCAAATTTTGTGAACACCTTTGAACCCTGTGGGAGCTGGCTTGCCAGCGAAGAGGCCGGTTGGCTCACTACACTTTTTTCTGGATGACCCATGCTCCAACTGATCCTCGGCGGCGCCCGCTCCGGCAAAAGTCGCCTGGCAGAAAAACTCGCCAGCGACACTCAACTGGCCGTGACCTACATCGCCACCAGCCAGCCGCTGGACGGTGAAATGAGCGACCGCGTCGCCCATCACCGAGCCCGCCGCCCCGCTGAATGGGCGCTCATCGAAGAGCCGCTGACGCTTGCTCGCGTACTGCGCGAAAACGCTAGCGCCGAGCGCTGCCTGCTGGTCGATTGCCTGACTCTGTGGATGACCAATCTGCTGATGCTCGACAATGCCGAACGCCTCGCTGCCGAACGCGAAGCCCTGCTCGAATGCCTGGCGTCACTGCCGGGGGAAATCATTTTTGTCAGCAACGAGACCGGAATGGGTGTCGTGCCGCTGGGCGAATTGACTCGCCGCTACGTCGATGAAGCCGGTTGGCTGCATCAAGCTCTGGCCGAGCGTTGTCAGCGTGTTGTCCTGACCGTCGCCGGCCTGCCCCTGACCTTGAAAGGATCTGCGTTATGACCCAAACCTGGTGGCTGAATCCGTGCAAACCGGTGCACGCCGATATCGTTGAGCAAGCGGCGGCACGGCAACAGCAATTGACCAAACCGGCCGGTTCCCTGGGCCGTCTCGAGTCCGTGGCGGTGCAACTGGCCGGTCTGCAAGGGCAGGTCAAACCGACGCTTGAGCAGATCTGGATTGCGATTTTTGCTGGTGATCACGGCGTGGTCGCTGAAGGTGTTTCTGCGTTTCCACAGGAAGTCACCGGGCAGATGCTGCTCAACTTCGTCAGTGGCGGGGCAGCGATCAGCGTTTTGGCGCGCCAGCTTAATGCGCAACTGGAAGTGGTGGATCTGGGCACGGTGACGCCGTCGCTGAATCTGCCGGGCGTACGTCACTTGAACATCGGCGCGGGTACGGCGAATTTCGTTCAGGGCGCCGCGATGACCCAAGCGCAAGGCGAACTCGCGTTGCAGGCCGGTCGCGACAGCGTACTGCGGGCGAAAGCGGCACGCGCGCAGTTGTTCATCGGCGGCGAAATGGGCATTGGCAATACCACCGCTGCGAGCGCGCTGGCGTGTGCGTTGCTCGACTGCCCGGTGGTGCATCTGACCGGTCCCGGGACTGGTTTGAATGCCGAAGGCGTCAGCCATAAAGCGCAAGTGATCGAGCGTGCTTTGGCCTTGCACGCGGCGCAACGGGGTGATGCGTTGCAGACGCTGTTCAATCTGGGTGGTTTCGAGATTGCGGCGCTGGTCGGCGCGTATCTGGCAGCGGCGCAGGAGGGTGTCGCGGTGCTCGTCGATGGCTTTATCTGCACCGTCGCTGCGCTGGTAGCTGTACGCCTGAATCCGGCCTGCCGCGAGTGGCTGCTGTTTGGTCACCGTGGCGCGGAACCGGGTCACCGCCATGTGCTGGAAACGTTGAACGCCGAACCATTGCTGGAACTCGGTCTGCGCCTGGGCGAAGGCAGCGGAGCGGCGTTGGCGGTGCCGCTGTTGCGTCTGGCCTGTGATCTGCACGGGCAGATGGCGACGTTCGCCGAAGCAGCGGTGGCGGATCGTCCGGCATGACCTTGCGTCTGGATCTGCTGCGCCACGGTGAGACGGAACTGGGTGGTGGCTTGCGCGGCAGCCTCGACGATGCGCTCACTGAGAAGGGCTGGGCGCAGATGCGTGCGGCGGTCATCGCGGGCGGGCCGTGGGATCGTCTGGTCAGTTCGCCGTTGCAGCGTTGTGCGCGCTTTGCCGCTGACTTGGGCGAGCAATTGAATCTGCCGGTGCAACTGGACAAGGATCTGCAGGAACTGCATTTCGGTGCGTGGGAAGGGCAGAGCGCGGCGGCGTTGATGGAAACCGATGCCGAGGCGTTGGGGCTGTTTTGGGCGGATCCCTATTCATTTACGCCGCCGCAAGGGGAGCCAGTCGGCGATTTTTCTGCACGGGTGTTGGCGGCGGTTGCGCGGTTGCACAGGGCTTACGCGGGTGAGCGGGTGCTGCTGATCAGTCATGGCGGAGTGATGCGCCTGTTGCTGGCGCGGGCGCGAGGGTTGCCTCGTGAGCAACTGCTTAATGTCGAAGTCGCTCATGGGGCATTGTTCTCACTGACCGTCGACGCTGATGGCTCGCTCAAGGAAGGTCGCTGACATGTTGCCGCTGTGGATCGCCCTGCAATTTCTCAGCAGTCTGCCGATTCGTTTGCCGGGGATGCCTGAGCCTGAACAGCTTGGGCGTTCGCTGCTGTTTTATCCGCTGGTCGGGCTGCTGTTCGGCGTGATGCTCTGGGCGCTGAATCTGGCGTTGGCTGGCACGCCGCTGTTGCTGCACGGGGCGTTGTTGTTGACGGTTTGGGTGTTGCTCAGCGGGGCATTGCATCTTGATGGACTTGCCGACAGCGCCGATGCCTGGCTCGGCGGTTTTGGTGATCGCGAGCGCACGCTGACGATCATGAAGGATCCACGTAGCGGGCCGATTGCGGTGGTGACGCTGGTGTTGGTGTTGTTGCTCAAGTTTGCGGCGTTGCTGGCGTTGATCGAACAGCAGCAGACGCTCGCGCTGATCATCGTGCCGGTGCTTGGGCGCGCGGCGCTGCTCGGGTTGTTTCTGACCACGCCGTATGTGCGGGCCGGTGGCTTGGGGCAAGCGTTGGCCGATCATCTGCCGCGCAGAGCGGGTTGGTGGGTTGTTGCGGTGAGCGCGTTGGCGTGTGTGCTGATTGCCGGGTTCAAGGCTGTTGTTGCGCTGCTGGTGGCGGTTGTCGTGTTCGTCTGGCTGCGGCGAGTGATGGTGCGGCGGTTGGGCGGTACGACCGGAGACACGGCGGGGGCGTTGCTGGAGTTGCTGGAGATGGCGGTGCTGGTTGGGCTGGTTTTGGTCTGACAGATGTATGTTGAATCTGCTGGCCTCATCGCTGGCAAGCCAGCTCCCACAGGTATTGGGGTGGTTTGCCGATTTTTGGGCAATGTCATTTCCTGTAGAAATTTTATGTTGAATCTGCTGGCAAGCCAGCTCCCACAGGTATTGGGGTGGTTTGCCGATTTTTTGGGCAATGTCATTCTCTGTGGGAGCTGGCTTGCCAGCGATAGCAATCCTTCAGGCACCACAAATGTTATGGGTGAACTCATCTGTAACTTGATTTAACACAGTCGCGGGTATATACACGCATCATGCTTCCTTCTCAGTGTTTGTGCACTAACCTGCGTCGCGCCGCTCGTGGCGTCAGCAGGCATTACGACGGCGCTCTCGACGGCTTCGGGATCAACGTTGCCCAGTATTCTTTGCTGTGCAATCTGCAGCGTCTGGATCAACCGAGCATCTCCGAACTTGCCGAAGCCATGGGCCTGGATCGCAGCACCCTGGGGCGCAATCTGCGCGTGCTGGAAGGCGAAGGGCTGGTGACGCTGGCCGAGGGCGCGGACATGCGTAACCGGATTGTCCGGCTCACCGAAACCGGCGCACAGCGTTTGGCAGCAGCGCTGCCGGCGTGGGAAGCGGCGCAGCAGCGATTGATTGATCGTCTGGGTGCCGAGAAGCGTGAAACCTTGCTCAAATTGCTGGATGAACTGGCTTGATGCCAGTTTTTTCGGGTTCAAGCGGGTATATACCCGCGACTGGAGAATAACAATGACATCGATGTGGCGTGCGTGCGGTTGGGTGTTGCTGGGAAGTGCGCTGATCCTGGCGTTGTCATTGGGCGTGCGTCACGGCTTCGGCCTGTTCCTGTCGCCGATGAGTGCACAGTTCGGCTGGGGCCGCGAGGTGTTTGCCTTCGCGATCGCCTTGCAGAACCTGATCTGGGGTCTGGCGCAGCCTTTTACCGGAGCGCTGGCTGACCGTTTCGGTGCGGCGAAAGTCGTACTCGTTGGTGGAGTGCTCTACGCGGCGGGTCTGGTGTGCATGGGGCTGTCTGATTCGGCGGTGACGTTGTCACTGAGCGCTGGCCTGCTGATCGGTATCGGTCTTTCCGGCACTTCGTTCTCGGTCATCCTCGGCGTCGTAGGGCGTGCCGTGCCACCAGAGAAACGCAGCATGGGCATGGGCATCGCCAGTGCCGCTGGCTCTTTCGGCCAGTTCGCCATGTTGCCGGGGACATTGGGGCTGATTGGCTGGCTCGGCTGGTCGGCCGCACTGCTGGTGCTGGGCCTGCTGGTGGCGATGATCGTGCCGCTGGTGAGCATGCTCAAGGACAAACCGCTGCCGGTGCTCGGTCACGAGCAGACGCTGTCCGAAGCGCTACGCGAAGCCTGTTCGCACTCGGGGTTCTGGCTGTTGGCGTTCGGCTTTTTCGTCTGTGGTTTTCAAGTGGTATTCATTGGTGTGCATCTGCCGGCGTACCTGGTCGATCAGCATCTGCCAGCCACGGTCGGCACCACGGTGCTGGCGTTGATCGGGCTGTTCAACATCTTCGGTACCTACACCGCCGGCTGGCTCGGCGGGCGCATGTCGAAACCACGTCTGCTCACTGCGCTTTACCTGCTGCGCGCGGTGGTGATCGTGCTGTTCCTGTGGCTGCCGGTGACGACCACGTCGGCCTACCTGTTCGGCATGGCCATGGGTTTCCTGTGGTTGTCGACGGTACCGTTGACCAACGGTACGGTGGCAACCTTGTTTGGTGTGCGCAATCTGTCCATGCTCGGTGGCATTGTGTTCCTGTTCCATCAGCTCGGATCGTTCCTCGGCGGCTGGCTGGGCGGGGTGGTGTATGACCGTACCGGGAGTTACGACTTGATCTGGCAAGTGGCGATTCTTCTCAGCCTGTTGGCGGCTGCATTGAACTGGCCGGTGCGCGAGCGTCCGGTGGCGCGCCTGCAAGCCGCTGCGAGCGCCGCATGAGCCGATTCTGGCCACGAATCGCCATCACCGCACTCGGCGCCGCTTTGCTGGCGCTGGTGTGGTGGGGCTGGCATCAAGGCGGGCTGGCATTGATGCAATTGGGCATGAGCATTTGCTAGAAGGCTGTCCGGCGAGTAACGTCGAAGTCTGACGACTGCTCAAGGATGTACGACATGCTGATGCGCTGGTGTGCTGTTCCCGCGTTGCTGGTGGCGTTGACTGGCCTGGCCCAGGCGGCGGATTGCCCGGAAGTGTTGCAAGGTTCGCTGCCCAAGCTGCGAGCCAAGGAATCCATCGATCTGTGCAAGCAGTACGCCGATAAGCCGCTGGTGGTTGTCAATACCGCCAGTTTCTGTGGTTTTGCGCCGCAGTTCGAAGGCCTTGAAGCGCTGCATAAACGCTACGAAGGGCAAGGGTTGCAAATGCTCGGCGTGCCTTCCAATGACTTCAAGCAAGAGTCCAAGGACAGCGCCGAGACCGCCAAGGTCTGCTACGCCAACTATGGCGTGACGTTCGCCATGACCGAACCGCAGAAAGTCCGTGGTGACGATGCCACCCATCTGTTCCAGGTGCTCGCTGCCCAAAGCAGTGCGCCAAAATGGAATTTCTACAAATACGTGATCGATCGTCAGGGCAAGGTCATCGCGAATTTCTCCAGCCTGACCAAGCCCGATGATCCGGAATTTATCGCCGCAATCGAGAAAGCCATCGCCTCGAAACCCCTGAAGAACTGAGCTCTTGTGGGAGCGAGCCTGCTCGTTTCTGAGGGCGAACGCCAGGCACAAAAAAGCCCCGCTTTCTGCGAAGAGAGCGGGGCTTTTTTGTGGGCGAGGGGTTAGCCTCGCCGTGCAGCATCAGAAGCGGTAAGTCGCGCCGACACCGAAGCCGTTTGCCGAGTTTTCATACTTGGCGTTGTAGCTCTGGCCACGATCGTTTTCGTTGCGGATCTTGACCGACTCTTCCTTCAGGTACGAGTAAGCAACGTCGATGGTCAGGTCTTCGGTCGGGCTCCAGCCGGCACCGATGCTGAAGATGGTCCGGTCGCCGGTAGGAATGCGTGGCGAACGGTCGACGTTGTTGGTCGGCGACTGGTCGAAGGTCAGACCGGTGCGCAGTACCCATTCCTTGTTCAGCTGATACGAAGTACCCACGGCGTAAGCCCAGGAATCGTGCCAGTTCTGGTCTTCGGTGATCTCGCCGAACTGATCGGCCAGCAGCGGCTGCACACCGGAGTTCTTGACGGTGATCTTTTCCAGCTGGCTCCAGCGGGTCCAGGTCGAACCGGCGTAGACGTTCCAGCGGTCGTTGATCGCTTGAGTGACCGAGAAGTCGATCGATTCAGGCGTGGTGATCTTCAACGAAGCATCGTACTTCTGGTTGGCGCCCAGACCGACCAGGGCCAGTGCGCTGTAATTGACCTTGGTGTCGCCTTCGAGCTTGTAGTCGACTTTCGAGTGATAAGTCAGACCCAGGCGGGTGGTGTCGGTCGCTTGTACCAGCACGCCGATGTTGTAGCCCAGCGCGGTGTCGTCACCCTTGATCTTGACCTTGCCGTCCGGCAGGGCCTGGGTGATCGACAGGTTCGATTCCAGCGTGCCGTCGATGCGGTTGATGGTCGGACCGAAACCGATCGATACCTTGTCGTTGAAGGCGTAGCTGACAGTCGGCTGGAAGGTGATGACTTGTACTTCCGACTTGCTGCCGAAGTAGCGGCCGGCAAAGTTTTTCTCGTAGTCAGTAATCAGGCCGAACGGCACGTATACACCGAGACCGAATGCCCAATGGTCGTCAATCGGTTTGACGTAGAAGCCCATAGGTACGGAGGTGAAGGGCACCATGTCGCCTTTGTTGCTACCGCGGTTAGGGCTGGAGCTGGCGTCGCTGATATCGGTTTTTGCGTCGAGGAATGCAACACCGCCCGTGACTTGTTCGCGCTTGATGCGCGACATGCCGGCAGGGTTGCCATAAACAGTGCTTGCGTCGTCGGCAGAAGAAGATCGCCCGGCGTACCCAGTCCCCATCCCGCTGATGCTGTGTTCGTTGATGGCAAAGCCAGCTGCGAAGATCTGGGTGGATGCCACGGTTACGGCAAGGCTAAGGGTGGTTTTGAGCATTACTTTTTTCATTATTAGAACTCCTGGTGATCACCGGGGCGAAAATTACCAACATTTTCGTCTCGGCGCTATAGTCCGTATGCCTTGAGTTAGAGCGGTTTTGTAGGACAATCCGACCAAAATCACTGCCTGTTGGGCGATCTTGTGAAACTGCTTGGTCAGCAAGCGACCTGATTCAGCGGTGAAACACAGGTTTGCCAGGCGCAGGTGAAGTCACGCAGACGACCCTGAGGTTGAAAGGTCTGACGCCAGATACGCGCCATGCCGAGCAAGTCATTCGGGTCGGGGAGGGTAGGGTTTTGTTCTTCCACCAGCAGCCAGGCGATCGCTGTGGCGTAACGCAGGTTGACGGTCAATTCCAGGTGCGGGCCGCTGAGAAAGGCATGCTGGCTGGCGAGACCGCGCACCAGGCTTGCACGCTCCGGATCGAGCGCCAGGTAGTGATCCCAAAGCGCCTGATGGCGATGCTCGGCGATGCGGTAGAGGCCGTGGCCACGGCGGTCATGCAGGGCGGACCCGAGGGCAGACTGGCTGGCGGCGATGCCCAGCAGCAGGGATTCGGCAGTCGCGCAGTGACGTCCCAGATAAATCAGCGTAGGACGGATCACATAGCGACACAGTTCGCTGGCAGCGATACCCATAAATCCCTCGGATCTTGTTATTGGGCGGCGATACCTGAAGGGGCCTTGGCAGCGGTGGATCGACTCAGGCTCGCCGGAAGCGGATCACGCCGCTTGAGTTGAAGTGTAGTGTCATATTCGCGACGTAAAGGCCTGTTTTTAAAATATTTCCGCCGACCCGTTATAACCGTTATATCGGAAGGTGCTTAAGCGCTGACCGCGCAAAGTGAAACATCAGGCAATAAAAAGCCCCGCGTTTTAAGCGGGGCTTTTGCTTTTTTGCAGCCTTTTCGGCTTTCAGGCAACCAGTGCCTGACGGGTACGATCGATCACGGCCTGCAGCGGTTCGGCGCTGGAGTATTGATCGGGGTACAGACGCTCGCTGTGGCGGGCGATCCCGTGTTCATTGACTACGGTGAAGCTGAAGCAGCCTTTGCGAGCGGCCATGATCAGGCAGTTCATTGGTGCAAAAGCGTTGGTTAGGGTGCGAATGGCATCCTGAGTATGGATTTGAGTAGACATAGTTATTAGGTGTTCCTACAAATGACACGGATAAGAACCGTGCAACGTTAAAACGTTCCAGTAATGTCGACCACCATTGGTCGAACAAAGAACCCGACTGGAACAAAGCAGCCAGTTTGAAGCGCTGATAAATTGGCGCGCTTGGGCTGGCAGGTAGGTACTTAGGAGGACAGGCATCACATCAAGGGCAAAGGTTCTGGGCCCGGGGTGAAGATCCTGATCAATTTGCAGGCTGGTTCGGTCAGAGTAAGTGGTCTTCGCAACACCCTTTGCATTATTCAAAGGCCGTGTCGCGGAAAGATTTACCTGGAAACCATCGAGGGGTCGTTCCCGCTTTTTTCGGTAAGGGCTTCTTGGAAGAAGGCTGACCGTGGGGATATGTTCGACCGGAATTGACTTTCAGCTTGGTACTAACGCCGCGGATAGTAATGGATCATTTTTGTTAAAGCAAACCTTTGTTGAAAAATTATTGAAATCTCTGGCCAAGTCTGCTTTGCATTCCATTGAATCGCCCCGAATCGGCTCACATATCGACCACCGGTCAGTGAATGTTTTTTCATCAAGCCGCGTTTTAGAGCCGCTTATCCCCAGGCAGACAGCTAAAACGACCCGAAAAAGCGCATCGATATAACCGGGTAACAGGTACTTGTGCACATTAGTTGCGCGAGCTGTAACGACGCTGTCACATCAATCCTGACCCCGATGGCTGCCTGTAACGAAAGTTTAAGTCAATGAAAAACATCGCTTTTTTTTGTTGGTGAAAAAATCGTCAGTTTGACTGCGAGCCCCATTCCACAAGGCTTTGCGAGGGTTGAAGGGCGGTTGTCCACTGAGTTATCCACAGCTTCTGTGGATTGTCCCGAGCGCTTGCTCTAGGACGGGCGTGCCGGGTTGTTTTTCGACTTTACCTGTAAGAAAAAGAGAGTAGAGTGGCGCGCCTTCCGATCTGTCCCACAGTGTTTTATGAAGTTTCGCTCAGTATCAGACTCTGTTACCTCAGAACCTCCTCGTGTTACGTCGCCAAAGCGATTTTCCGTGCGTGTGGCCGAATGGCTGCTCGACAGCCCGCGCCTGAGCGACAGTCACAATGCCAAGCACCTTGCGGGTCGCTTGCTCAAACAACCGGCGCGCGAAGGCGTGGTCGCCGCGCAAAGCCGTCTCGGACAGTTGATGTGCCGTGAATGCGGGAATGCCCGTGATCGCCGCATCGGTCACGATCTGTTGCGTCAGGCCGCGCGCGCCGGCGACCTTCGTGCGCAACAGGAACTCGGTCTCATCGAAGACTGAGCTGTCCAAGTTCTGACACCTTGGTTAACCTTCAGGCTTTATCGGATCGGCAGGAATCGCTATGGCTATGGACTTGACCAGCGTATTGCTGGGGCTCGCAGCGGCAGGGCTGCCGTTGCTGGCACTGGCCTGGCAGCTGCAGCGCCGGGCGAGCAGCGGGCAAGCCGAAGTGGCCTTGCTCGAAGAGCGACTGGCCATGGCGCAACTGGCACAGAACGGGCTCAACGCTCAACTGGAGGCCAGTCGCGACGAAGTCGCTGACCTCGGCCAGGCCAACGCGGCCAAACAAGCTGAACTGGCAGCCCTGCGTCGCGAAGTCGAGTTGTTGCAGATCGAGCGCGATGACGCCCGTGACGCTTCTCATGCCTGGAACATCGAGCGCGCCAACAAGGAAGCCGAACTGCGTCGCCTCGACGCTCAGGCGGCATCGCTGAACGCCGAATTGCGCGAGCAGCAGGAAAGCCATCAACAACGCCTCAATGACCTGCAAGGCTCGCGTGATGAATTGCGTGCGCAGTTCGCCGAGCTGGCGGGCAAGATCTTCGACGAGCGCGAACAGCGTTTTGCCGAGACCAGTCAACAACGTCTCGGCCAGTTGCTCGATCCGTTGAAAGAGCGCATCCAGTCTTTCGAAAAACGCGTGGAAGAAAGCTATCAGGCCGAGGCTCGCGAGCGCTTCTCGCTGGCCAAGGAACTGGAGCGTTTGCAAGCGCTCAATCTGCGCTTGAGCGATGAAGCCACCAACTTGACCCGCGCCTTGAAAGGCCAGAAAACCCAAGGTAACTGGGGTGAGTTGATCCTCGAACGCGTGCTGGAACATGCCGGCCTGGAGAAGGGCCGCGAGTACCAGACGCAGGTCAACCTCAAGGGCCCGGACGGCGAGCGCTTCCAGCCCGACGTGATCATTTACCTGCCAGGCGACAAACAGGTGGTGGTCGACTCCAAGGTCAGCCTGACCGCCTATCAACAGTACGTTGCCGCCGAAGACGACACGCTCGGGCAGATCGCGATCAAACAGCACGTGCTGTCCCTGCGCAATCACGTCAAGGGCTTGTCGGGCAAGGACTACAAACGTCTGGAGGGCCTGCACAGCCTCGATTTCGTTCTGCTGTTCGTGCCCATCGAAGCGGCTTTTTCGGCGGCATTACAGGCTGAGCCGACGCTGTTTCAGGACGCGTTCGACCGCAACATCGTGATCGTCAGTCCGACCACGTTGCTGGCGACGTTGCGGGTCATCGACAGCCTGTGGAAACAGGAGCGCCAGAGCCAGAACGCCCGGGAAATCGCCGAGCGGGCCGGCTGGCTGTACGACAAGTTCGTGTTGTTCATTCAGGATCTGGACGAGGTCGGCAATCGCCTGCAGCAACTGGACAAAGCCTACAGCTCGGCGCGCAACAAGCTGACAGAAGGACGCGGCAACCTGGTCAGCCGCAGTGAGCAGCTCAAACTGCTCGGTGCGCGGGCGAGCAAAAGCTTGCCGGCGGATCTGCTGGAGCGAGCGATGACGGATGTCGACGGGTTGGTCGAGTTGCCTGAGTAAACCCGATTTTGTGGCGAGGGAGCTTGCTCCCGTTGGGGTGCGAAGCATCCCCGAAAACCTGAGATTCCGATTTATCTGAAACACCGCGTTGAAAGGATTGGCGCCTGCTGCGCAGCCGAGCGGGAGCAAGCTCCCTCGCCACAGGTCTTGCGCTATCTTTGCGTTACAGCGGTAAATGGCGACTCAACAACGCCCGCAGCGCCGCCGGTTTCACCGGTTTGGCCAGATAATCCAGCCCCGCCGCATGCACCTGCGCAACCATCTCTGGTCGCCCGTCGGCACTGATCACCACGCCTGGCACCGGCTCACCCAGACTCGTGCGTAACCATGCCATCAACTCGGTCCCGGTATCCCCGTGATCGAGGTGGTAGTCGACCAGCGCCACTTGCGGCCGCACCCCGTCGCTGAGCAACGCTGCACATTCCTCACGATTGCGCGCCGTCCAGACCTGACAACCCCAACGGCTCAACAGGCTGTTCATGCCAATCAGAATGCTGTCTTCGTTATCGACGCACAGCACCTGCGCGCCGCTCAGCATCTTGCCGTTTATCTCGACAGCAGCGCTGGCCGGCACGGTCTGCGTGCGAGCCAGCGGCACACTGACGCTAAACACACTGCCGCGCCCCGGCCACGAGCGCACACGCAATGTATGACCGAGTACGCGACACAAGCCGTCGGCGATCGCCAGCCCGAGGCCGAGACCTTTTTCGGCGCGGGTCTGATGACTGTCGAGGCGTTTGAATTCCTCGAAAATCACCTGCTGCTTGTCTTCAGGAATGCCCGGCCCGCGATCCCACACCTCCAGGCACAACTCGCCGGTGCGGCGCCGTACGCCCAGCAGCACCGGGCCTTTGGCGTAGCGGAACGCGTTGGTGAGGAAGTTCTGCAGGATCCGCCGCAGCAACTTGATATCGCTGTCGATGCGCAAACGGCTGCCGCGTACGCGGAAGGTCAACCCTTGTTCCTGAGCCTGCGCCTTGAACTCGGCGCCGAGCGTGTCGAACAGCTCATTGACCGCAAAAGGCTTGCGATCCGGGTTGATCTTGCCGTTTTCCAGGCGGGAAATATCCAGCAGATCGCTGATCAGGTCTTCGGCCGAACGCAACGAACTGTCGAGGTGCTGCACCAGTTTTTGCGCCTCGCTGCTCAAACCGTCATCCTGGTGGGAGAGGGCGGCGGAGAACAGGCGAGCGGCGTTCAAGGGCTGCATCAAGTCATGGCTGACGGCGGCGAGGAAGCGGGTTTTCGATTGGTTGGCGGCTTCGGCGGTGCCCTTGGCTTCGGTCAGCGCGACGTTGAGTTGCGACAGCTCCTGAGTCCGTTCGCTGACCCGTTGCTCCAGGCCTTCGTTGGCTTCGGTCAAGGCCTGCTCGGCCTCGCGGAACGCGGTAATGTCGGTAAAACTCATGACAAAACCGCCGCCCGGCATCGGGTTGCCGATCAGCTCGATCACCCGGCCGTTGGGGAACAGCCGTTCAGAGGTGTGCGCGCGACCCTGCCGCATCCAGTGCAAACGCCGGGCGACGTGGACTTCCGCCTCGCCGGGACCGCACAAGCCACGCTCGGCGTTGTAGCGAATGATGTCGGCAATCGGCCGGCCGACGCTGATCAGTCCGTCCGGGTAGTTGAACAGTTCCTGGTAACGCCGGTTCCACGCCACCAGTTTCAACGACTGGTCGACCACGCTGATGCCTTGGGTGATGTTCTCGATGGCGCCTTGCAGCAGGGCGCGGTTGAACTGCAACACCTCGGAAGCTTCGTCGGCAATTCGCACGACGTCCTCCAGCTGCATCTCCCGACCTTCGATGGCGGCTTTTACTACCGCTCGCGTCGAAGAGGCGCCCAGCACGCCGGCCAGCAAACGTTCGGTATGGGCAATCCATTCACCGTCGGCGTTCTGATTGGGGTTGAAGGCTTTGCCTTGGCGGTAGGCAAATCGAATGAAGCTCTGGCGAGCACGTTCTTCACCGACAAAGCGCGCGGCCAGTTGCAACAGATCATCGATCTGTACCGCCAGCATCGAGCGCGCACTCGGGCGGGCGCTGATTTCCTGACCGATGAAGCGCCCGGCCTGCCAGTGCTCCGAAACCCGCGTGCGGGACAACACCGAGACCCAGGCGAACAAGGTGAAGTTGCCCGCCAGCGACAGCACCACGCCTTGGGTCAATGGCGTGATCGGCAAGTTCAGCGGGTTGCTGTGCAGCCACGCCAGACCGGGGAAGGTGTCCAGCGACCAGCCGAGACTGCGCGCGGCAATCGGCAGGATCAGCGTGTAAAACCACAGGAATGTGCCGGCGGCGAGGCCGGCAAACACGCCACGCCGGTTGGCCTGTTTCCAGTACAGCGCACCGAGCATCGCCGGCGCCAGTTGCGTCACGGCGGCGAAGGCGATCTGGCCGATGGTCGCCAGACTCGCCGTGGAACCGAGCAATCGATAGCTGACATAAGCCAGCAGCAGAATCAGCACGATGCTCACTCGGCGTACCGACAACATCCACTGACGAAATACCTCGAACGGACGCTCGGCATTGTTGCGCCGCAGCAACCACGGCAACAGCATGTCGTTGGAAACCATGGTCGACAGCGCCACGCTGGCGACGATGACCATGCCGGTGGCGGCTGAAGCGCCGCCGATAAACGCCAGCATGGCCAGCGCCGGGTGCGCCTGGGCCAGTGGCAGGCTGATCACGAATGAATCAGGCAGCACGTTGCTCGGGAGCAGCATCTGACCGGCGAGGGCGATTGGCACTACAAACAGCGCGGCCAGCGCGAGGTACGCCGGGAACACCCATTTGGCCAGGCGCAGATCCTGCGGATCGATGTTCTCCACCACGGTGACGTGAAACTGCCGTGGCAGGCAGATGATCGCCATCATGGCCACGCCGGTCTGCACCACCATCGACGGCCAGTTGATGGTTTCTTTCCAGTATTCCTCCAGGCGCGGGGCGAGCATCGCCTGATTGAACAGGTCGTCGAAACCGTCATACAGGCCATAAGTGACGAAGGCGCCGACGGCGAGAAAGGCGAACAGCTTGACCAGCGACTCGAACGCAATCGCCAGCACCATGCCCCGGTGGTGTTCGGTGGCGTCGAGGTTACGCGTGCCGAAAACAATGGTGAACAGCGCCAGCACCAGCGACACGATCAACGCGGTGTCCTGGGCGCGGGTGCCCATTGCATCGGCCCCGGCGCCGATCAGCAGATTCACGCCGAGGACGATGCCTTTGAGTTGCAGAGCGATGTAGGGCAGAACGCCGACCAGACAGATCAGCGCCACGACCACCGCCAGCGATTGTGATTTGCCGTAGCGCGCGGCAATGAAGTCAGCGATGGAGGTGATGTTCTCCTGTTTGCTGATCATCACCATTTTTTGCAGGACCCACGGTGCACAGACCAGCAGCAGGATCGGCCCGAGGTAAATCGGCAGGAATGACCACAACTGTTCAGCGGCTTGACCGACCGCGCCGAAAAACGTCCAGCTGGTGCAATAAACCGCCAGCGACAAGCTGTACACCCAGGCACGCATCCGTGGCGGCAGCGGCGTGCTGCGACGGTCGCCGTAGAAGGCGATGGCGAACATGATGGCCATATAGGCCAGGGCGACGGCGGCGATCAGCCCGGTGGACAACGACATGCAACACTCCCGACAGAAGACTCCCCGGCACTCCTGCCCGGGCGGACAGTCTCGCATGAGTGCGGCGGTTAGTCAGTGTCGACCAAGGTCGTGGCGTGGCGGGGTGTCGCAGGTGTGGAACCGGGTGGTTTGAGAGTGACTGGGCGGCCTCATCGCTGGCAAGCCAGCTCCCACAGTTTTCAGGGCGTATACAAAATTTGCATTCGCTGGAGATCCCTGTGGGAGCTGGCTTGCCAGCGATGGCGTCAGTCCTGTTTCAGCGCGATATCAATCAACCGGTGCAATTCCTCCACCTGCAGCGCCGCCGCGGAAAACAGAATGCGAAACACCACCGGCGCCACCACCAGATTGATCAAATGATCAACGCTCGGTGCCGGCTCATCCGGATGACGCTCAATGATCGTCTGCAACTGCGCGCCGATAATCGTCACGCAATACCCCGGCGTGGCACTCGCCTGCACGTCGCGCATCATGTTGCGTCCGGGTTCGGAACTCATCTCGTCGAGATACTGCTCGGCCCACGCGCGGATATCGCTGCGCAAACTGCCGGTTTCTGCCGGTTCGCTGTCAGGACGCATGCGGGCGAGGGCGACGTCGGCCAGTAAGGCCGCCAGATCACCCCAACGTCGATAAATCGTCGACGGCGTAACGCCTGCGCGTGCGGCGATTTGCGGGACGGTCACGGTCGAACGCTCCTGTTCTTGCAGGAGCGCGCGGACTGCCGAATGAATCGACTCTTGCACCCGGGCACTGCGACCACCTGGGCGTAAACCTTCTTTAATAGCCATGCGGCAGACCTTAACACAAAGAATTTGCTTTAAGCACAGGCCGAGAGCACACTCCGCAAAAGCAAAAAATTAGCTTTTGCGGAGTGTGCACATGAATAGCCTTGCATCCAATCGTCCCAGCCTGTGGTTTCTGGCGATCACCTTACTGAGTTTTCTCGCCGCTTCCACGGCGCCGACGCCGTTGTATCACCTCTATCAGGATCAGCTGCATTTCTCGGCAGCCATGCTGACGTTGATTTTCGGCGTCTACGCTCTGAGTTTGCTGGCGGCGCTGTTAACCGTCGGATCGCTGTCCGATCATCTCGGGCGTAAACCGGTGATCTTCGCTGCCGTTCTGCTCAATGCGCTGGCGATGCTGTTGTTCATCAGCGCAGACAGCGTCACCTGGCTGATCAGTGCGCGGGTGCTGCAAGGCTTCGCGACCGGCATGGCCACTGCCGTATTAAGTGCAACGCTGCTCGACACCGACCGTCAGCAAGGACCGCTGATCAACAGTGTTGCGCCGTTGCTGGGTATGGCGTTGGGAGCCATGGGCTGTGGCCTGCTGGCCGAATTCGCCCCGGCGCCGTTACAACTGACGTACTGGCTGCTGCTCGCGCTGTTTGTGCTGCAAGCACTGTATGTCTGGCGCCTGCCGGAGAGCGTCAGCCCGCAGGCTGGGGCCTGGGCGTCGTTGCGGCCGACACTGCATGTCCCGGCTCAGGCACGTTCAACGTTGTGGCGAGTGCTGCCGCTGAACACCGCGACCTGGGCGCTCGGCGGTTTCTACGCATCGCTGGCGCCGTCGCTGGTGCGCACGGCCACCGGTTCCACTTCCAATCTGATCGGCGGCGCAACCGTCGCAGCACTGACCGTCACCGGCGCCCTGATGATCTTCACCCTGCGCAATCGTCCCGCCACGCGCGCTTTGCAGCTGGGCGCAAGCTTGCTGCCAAGTGGTCTGGTGCTGATTCTGCTCGGTGTGCACAGCGCCAGTCTGTCGCTGTTTTTCCTCGGCACGCTGGTCGCCGGGTGTGGTTTCGGCTCAGGCTTTCTCGGCGCGGTGCGCAGCCTGGTGCCGCTGGCGTTACCGCATGAGCGGGCCGGGTTGATGTCGGCGTTTTACGTGCTGAGCTATCTGGCGTTTTGCTTGCCTGCTTTATTAGCCGGGCACTTCACCCACCAACTCGGATTGCTGGCCACGACTGATGTGTATGGCGGGGTGCTGATCGTGTTGGCCGTGGCAGCGCTGTTGCTCAGTCTGCGTCCTCGATCTGCCAAAGTGTGCAGCGCTCCATGAGCACAGCGGTTTCGGTTAGCCTTGCCCGGCCACTCTTCTCACGGATCGATTCATGAAGATTATTCGCAGCAAGACCTTCACCGCCGACCGCGCTTGGGGCGCGCTCGATATCGCCAACATGAACGGCATCACCACGCGCCTGCACTGGACCGATCAGCCGTACAAGTGGCACGTCAATGACGGTGAGGAAGTGTTTGTGGTGCTCGACGGCAAAGTCTCGATGCATTACCGCGAGGAAGGTGAAGAAAAACAGGTGCAGTTGGCGGTTGGCGATATCTTCTACGCCTCGGTCGGTACCGAACATGTCGCGCATCCGCAGGGCGTCGCACGGATTCTGGTCATCGAAAGTGAAGGCAGTGTTTGACTGCTTATCTATAGAACAGATAACAGTTAGAGAAATTACCCGTTATATAGATATTCGATTCGGATCTACCATGGACTCAACCTCACCTGAGGACAGGAGTTCATGATGATTTGCCCTAACAGCGCCAAACCCGGCATCAAGCCGCTCAGCCAACTTCAGCATCCGCGTGAAGTGATCCGTCAATTCACTCCGAACTGGTTCGCCGCAACCATGGGTACTGGTGTGCTGGCGCTGGCACTGGCGAATTTGCCGGTGGCGATTCCCGGGATGCATGCCGTGGCCGAAGGGCTGTGGCTTTTCAACATCCTGTTGTTCACATTGTTTACCGCTGCCTACGCCGCGCGCTGGATCCTGTTTTTCGACGAGGCGCGGCGGATTTTCGGCCATTCCACCGTATCGATGTTCTTCGGCACCATTCCCATGGGACTGGCCACGATCATCAACGGCTTTCTGTTGTTTGGTCTGCCGCGTTGGGGCGAGGGTGTCATCCAGTTGGCCGAAGTGCTGTGGTGGATTGATGTGGCGATGTCTCTGGCCTGTGGTGTGTTGATTCCCTACATGATGTTTACCCGTCAGGAACACAGCATCGACCAGATGACGGCGGTTTGGCTGTTGCCGGTGGTGGCTGCGGAAGTGGCGGCGGCCAGCGGCGGTTTGCTCGCTCCGCATCTGACCGATGCCCACTCGCAACTGGTGATGTTGACCACAAGCTACGTGCTCTGGGCGTTTTCCCTACCGGTAGCGTTCAGCATTCTCACAATCTTGTTGCTGCGCATGGCCCTGCACAAACTTCCTCACGAGAATATGGCTGCCTCGAGCTGGCTGGCCCTCGGCCCGATTGGCACTGGTGCGCTGGGCATGTTGCTGCTGGGGGCCGATGCGCCGGCCATCTTCGCCGCCAACGGCCTGCCGGGCATTGGCGAAATCGCTTCCGGCATTGGCCTGGTGGCGGGGATCACACTGTGGGGCTTTGGTCTGTGGTGGATGCTGATGGCACTGCTGATCACCGTGCGTTATCTGCGCGACGGTATTCCGTTCAACCTCGGTTGGTGGGGGTTCACCTTTCCATTGGGCGTGTATTCGCTGGCAACGCTTAAGCTTGCCAGTACGCTGAACCTCGGGTTTTTCAGTGTGGTTGGTTGCGTGCTGGTGGCCCTGTTGGCCTTGATGTGGCTGATTGTCGGCAAGCGCACCGTGCAAGGGGCATGGCGTGGTGAGCTGTTTGTTTCGCCGTGCATTGCAGGTTTGAAGAAATAACCTGAAAAGTTTAGGTAATGTGTGGCCTGGATCGCGGTTCGAGATTCCAATACAAGAACCCAGGCCTCTCTACCCAACATCAGGAAAACACGGAAGATGAGTCACCCCTCACAGTTCAACCTGCTGCGCACCCGGCGCTTCCTGCCGTTTTTCATCACGCAGTCGCTCGGTGCGTTCAACGACAACGTGTTTAAACAGTCGCTGATCCTCGCCATTCTCTACCGGCTGACCATCGAGGGTGATCGCTCGATCTGGGTCAACCTGTGTGCGCTGCTGTTTATTCTGCCGTTCTTCCTGTTTTCGGCGCTGGCCGGGCAGTTCGGCGAGAAGTTCGCCAAGGACGCGCTGATCCGTCTGATCAAACTTGCGGAAATCGCCATCATGGCGGTGGGCTCGGTCGGCTTCCTCTTCGATCACTTGTCGCTGATGCTGGTGGCGCTGTTCGCGATGGGCACTCATTCGGCGCTGTTCGGGCCGGTGAAGTATTCGATCCTGCCGCAGGCCTTGCGTGAAGAGGAATTGGTCGGCGGCAACGGTCTGGTGGAGATGGGCACGTTCCTCGCGATTCTTGCGGGGACCATCGGTGCCGGGGTCATCATGTCCTCGACCCACTACGCGCCGCTGGTGTCGACCGCCATTGTCGGCATCGCCGTGCTGGGTTATCTGGCCAGCCGCAGCATTCCCCGCGCGGCGGCCTCGTCACCGGAAATGCGTCTGAACTGGAACATCTTCAGCCAATCCTGGGCGACCCTGAAACTGGGCCTGGGCCAGACGCCCGCAGTATCGCGCTCGATTGTCGGCAACTCGTGGTTCTGGTTTGTCGGGGCGATTTACCTGACGCAGATCCCGGCCTACGCCAAGGAGTGGATGCACGGCGATGAAACCGTGGTCACGCTGATTCTCACCGTGTTCTCGGTGGGTATCGCGCTGGGTTCGATGCTCTGCGAAAAGCTCTCCGGGCGCAAAGTCGAGATCGGTCTGGTGCCGTTTGGCTCATTCGGTCTGACGGTGTTCGGCTTGCTGCTGTGGTGGCATTCCGGTGGGATTCCCGACAGTGTCACTGGCCACAGTTGGACCGAAGTCCTGGGCTTTGCTCACACCTGGGCAGTGTTGGTGGACATTCTCGGCCTCGGCATTTTCGGCGGCTTCTACATCGTGCCGCTGTACGCATTGATCCAGTCGCGCACGGCCGAGAACGAGCGGGCGCGAGTGATTGCCGCCAACAACATTCTCAACGCGCTATTCATGGTGGTGTCGGCGATTGTCTCGATCGTGTTGTTGAGCGTGGTCAAACTGTCGATCCCGCAACTGTTCCTCGTGGTGTCGCTGCTGAACATCGGCGTCAACGCTTACATCTTCAAGATCGTTCCCGAGTTCAGCATGCGTTTCATGATCTGGCTGCTCAGCCATTCCATGTACCGCGTCGAGCATCGCAACCTTGAAGCTATTCCGGATGAAGGCGCGGCGTTGCTGGTGTGCAACCACGTGTCGTTTGTCGACGCCTTGCTGATCGGCGGCGCGGTGCGTCGGCCGATTCGCTTTGTCATGTACTACAAGATCTACAACTTGCCGGTGCTGAACTTTATCTTTCGTACGGCGGGGACGATTCCGATTGCCGGACGCAATGAAGACATTCAGATCTACGAAAAAGCCTTCAGCCGCATTGCCCAGTATCTGAAGGACGGTGAGCTGGTGTGCATCTTCCCTGAGGGCAAGTTGACCGCCGATGGCGAGATCAATGAGTTCAAGGGTGGGCTGACGCGGATTATCGAGGAAACGCCGGTGCCGGTGATTCCGCTGGCGTTGCAGGGCTTGTGGGGGAGTTTCTTCAGTCGCGACCCGAACAAGGGTGTGTTCCGCCGGTTGTGGTCGCGGGTGACGTTGGTGGCGGGTGCGCCTGTGGACGTCGAGGCGGCGCAGCCAGAGAAGTTGCAGACGTTGGTGGGCGATTTGCGGGGCGCCGTTAGATAGTTGGTGAAGGGACTGCCCCCATCGCTGGCAAGCCAGCTCCCACAGGTTTCCTGGGTGTACACAGCATTTGTGTTCACCGGAAATCCTTGTGGGAGCTGGCTTGCCAGCGATGGGGCCAGAGGCCTAAGCGCTCATTTTAAGGCCGATCAAACCAGTGATGATCAACGCCACACTGGCCAGCCGGATCAACGCCATCGACTCGCCAAACAGAATGATTCCGGCAATCACCGTGCCCACAGCGCCGACCCCGGTCCAGATCGCATAAGCCGTGCCCAGCGGCAATTCCTTCATCGCCAGACCCAGGAGGCCAAGGCTGATGGCCATGGCCGCAACGGTCAATACGGTGGGGAGCGGGCGGGTGAAGCCATCGGTGTATTTCAGGCCGACGGCCCAGCCGACTTCAAACAGGCCGGCGAAAAACAGAATGATCCAGGACATGAGAGACCTCCATCGATTGACGGGGTCGTCCCCAGATTAAAAACTCGATCGAGCCGCAGGGTCGTCCCCGCGTTGCGCGACATATTGCCGAGCCTTGATCCGGGGATCAAGTTTCAGCTCAGTCGACGGCCTGTTGCGCCAACGCTTCGCGATCTTCCTTCTCACTCATGCGCCGGAAATAGGTTGAAAGGAGTGCTCCGGAAATGTTGTGCCAGACACTGAACAATGCACTTGGTACCGCCGCCAGTGGCGAGAAGTGTGCACTGGCCAAAGCGGCGCCCAATCCCGAGTTCTGCATGCCGACCTCCAGCGCCAGCGACTTGCGCTGCGCCAGCGGCAATTTGAACAGGCGACCGGTGAAGTAACCCAGCAAGTAGCCGAAACTGTTGTGCAGCATCACCACCGCCAGGATCAGCAGACCCGATTCGGCGATTTTCGCCTGACTGGCCGCCACTACAGCGGTGACGATGATCACGATGCTGACCACCGACACCAGCGGTAACACCTCCACCGCATGGCGGACCTTGTCACCGAGCAGGCGTTGCGCAACCACACCGAGAATGATCGGCAGCAGCACCACTTGCAGGATCGACCAGAACAACTCCATGAACGACACCGGCAACCACGCCGAAGCCAACAGCCAGATCAACGCCGGGGTCAGCAGCGGGGCGAGGAGGGTGGTCACGGCGGCAATGGCCACCGACAACGCCAGATCGCCACGGGCCAGCCAGGTCATCACGTTGGATGAGGTGCCGCTCGGGCAACAGCCAACCAGGATCACTCCGACGGCGATTTCCGGCGGCAGGTGAAATACCTGGCAGAGCAACCACGCCACTCCGGGCATGATCACGAAATGCGCGACTACGCCCAGCGCGACACGCCATGGGTGGCGGGCGACAGCGGCGAAATCATCAAGTTTGAGGGTCAGGCCCATGCCGAACATCACCAGGCCCAGCAGCGGCACGATCGCGCTTTTGAGGCCGAGGAACCATGCCGGTTGCAGGAACGCGATGACCGCGAAAATCAGAACCCAGTAAGCGAAGGTATTGCCGACAAAGCGGCTGAGTGCAGCCAGTGCGCGCATGGCTTGTTCCTTATTATTGAGTGAACACCACATAACATTGTGGGAGCTGGCTTGCCAGCGATGGCGGTGTGTCAGACGGCATATGAGCTATCTGTAACACCGCTATCGCTGGCAAGTCAGCTCCCACAGTAGACCCCGGTTTCTCCAGTTGAAACCGGTTATGTTCAGATCCCCTGCGGAGTCTCTTCGCCACCCAACGCTTCCACCAGCGCCGGCAGGAAATCACCGAACGTCAGCATCATCAGGGTGAAGCTGGCGTCCAGTTGACCCAGGGCTTCGTCGCCGCCGTCCTGTTCCGCCTGATCCTGCAACAGATCTTCGAACTTCAGGCGTTTGACGGTCATCTTGTCATCGAGCATGAACGACAGCTTGTCCTGCCAGGCCAACGACAATTGAGTAACGACTTTGCCGGTGCTCAGGTGCAGCTGGATTTCTTCGCTGGTCAGGTCCTGACGCTTGCAGCGCACGATGCCGCCGTCTTCGTGGGTGTCGCGCAGTTCGCACTCGTCCAGCACATAGAAGTCGTCGGCGGCTTTCTGCGTGGTGACCCAATCGGTCATGACTGCGGTTGGCGCCATTTTCACGGTCAGCGGACGTACGGGCAGGGTGCCGATCACTTCACGAATGGTCGAAAGCAGGTCTTCGGCACGTTTCGGGCTGGCCGAGTTGACCAGGATCAGGCCTTGTTTCGGCGCGATGGCGGCGAAGGTCGACGAGCGACGGATAAAGGCGCGCGGCAGGAACGCCTGGATGATTTCATCCTTGATCTGGTCGCGTTCCTTCTTATAGACCTTGCGCATCTGCTCGGCTTCGATCTCTTCGACCTTTTCCTTGACCGCATCGCGTACGACGCTGCCCGGCAGAATGCGTTCTTCTTTACGTGCAGCGATCAGCAGGAAATCACCGCTGACGTGCACCAGTGGAGCATCTTCGCCTTTGCCGAACGGCGCGACGAAACCGTAGGTGGTCAACTCCTGGCTTGCACATGGACGCGCCAGTTTGGTGGCCAGTGCAGTTTCCAGCGCCTCGGCATCGACAGGCAGGTCTTGGGTCAGGCGATAGATAAGCAGGTTTTTGAACCACATGGGGTGAGTCTCTCCTTTATACAAAGGGGGGCATTATTGTCTTCGCCGTGGCATAGGCCAACCCTTCTCTAAGCCTTTGGAAGGCCTGAGAAAATTATTTAAAAAAGTGCTTGCCAGAGGTGGGGTCGCTCCGTAGAATGCGCGCCACACCGAAGCGAAGGGTGATTAGCTCAGCTGGGAGAGCGTCTGCCTTACAAGCAGAATGTCGGCGGTTCGATCCCGTCATCACCCACCATTCGTTTCAAGTGTTTAGCGCAGCGGTAGTTCAGTCGGTTAGAATACCGGCCTGTCACGCCGGGGGTCGCGGGTTCGAGTCCCGTCCGCTGCGC